>JBILYK010000069.1:0-18214 GCA_044377735.1 Paracoccaceae bacterium
CCCGACCCACCCCATAAAAAAAACGCACCGAACGCCCCGAAAGCAAGGACGCATAACTTGGCCTACGACCTGCAACTTTCGCATATCGGCAAGGTTTACGACAACGGCACGCCGGCCGTGATCGATTTCAATCTTGACGTTGAAAAGGGCGAATTCATTGCGTTCCTTGGCCCGTCAGGCTGTGGAAAGACCACCACCTTGCGCATGATCGCGGGGTTTGAAACCATTACATCGGGCGATCTGATGATCCGGGGCAAGCGGGTGAATGACCTTGACCCCGAGCAGCGCCCAACCTCGATGATCTTTCAGAATTACGCACTCTTTCCTCATATGACCGTGCGCCAGAATGTGCATTTTGGACTTGAGGTGAAAAAGACCCCGCAGGCCGAAGCCAACCGCAAGGTGGACCGCATTCTCGACAAACTGGGCCTGACCGCAGTGGCCGATGTGCGACCGACGCGCCTGTCTGGTGGCCAGCGTCAGCGCATTGCGCTGGCCCGGTCATTGGTGGTTGAGCCTGATATTCTTTTGCTGGATGAACCGCTTGGCGCGTTGGATGCCAACCTTCGCAAAAGCATTCAGAACGAATTGAAACTGCTGCAGCGCGATCTGGGCATCACTTTTGTTTTTGTGACCCATGCACAGTCTGAGGCCTTGGCGCTGTCTGACCGCATCGTGGTGATGAACGCAGGTCGGGTTGAACAGATCAGCCCACCGCGCGAGTTGTACACCCGGCCCTCCAGCTTGTTCGTGGCGCGTTTTATCGGGGCCAATACCCTGATTTCCGGCACGGCGCGCGCCACCGAGGCAGGCAAGGTTCAAGTCAGCTCTGCCTTTGGCCCTCTGGTCGCGATCGAACATGGTCCGAGCGTCGCTGCTGGCGCGTCGGTGTCCATCGTCTTGCCCGCAGAGGCGATGCAAATCTTGCCCGGCACGATGCCCCAATCAGAGGTGCGCGAGCGCTATGGTGAGAATGTCATTCCGTGCCAGATCAATCGTTTGCAGCTGGTCGGCCATATCATGCAAATCGCGCTGACCCTGCCAAACGGCGATGCGGTCAGCCTTGAGGGGCATGCCGACAAATACCGTGGCCTTTTGGTGGCCGGTCAGCCGGGCTTTGTTGCTTGGGCACCGCAAGATGCCACGCTGATCGTTGAATAAGGGGGCGGTGATGTTGATCGGCACCGTTCAAGATCTGGCAAGCGCGCTGCGCGAGGGTCGCCGCGACCCGGTTGACCTGGTAGCCGAAGTGTTTGATCGTATCGATGCGAACAACGATCCCGCCCTGTTCATTCGCACTTTGCGCCCCCGAGCCGAAGCCGAAGCCCGCGCATCGCGTGAGCGATTGCGTGCTGGCAATCCGGCAAGTCTGGTCGATGGCGTGCCGTTGGCGTGGAAAGATTTGTTTGATGTTAAGGGCTCTGTCACAACCGCAGGCTCGGCTGTGTTGCAAGGGTCAGCACCTGCGAATGCTGATGCGGCGCTTGTCAACGCCGCGATGCGTGCGGGTATGGTCAGCGTGGGCGTCGTTAACATGACCGAGTTTGCCTATTCCGGCATCGGTCTGAACCCCCATTACGGCACTCCGCGCAATCCATGTGATCCAAAGGTGGCACGCTCTCCGGGCGGGTCCTCGTCTGGCAGCGGTGCGGTGGTGGCGGCGGGAATCGTGCCGGTCGCAATTGGCACGGATACAGGGGGCTCGATCCGGATCCCGGCGGCGTTCAACGGGGTGGTTGGCTTTAAGACCTCGACCGGCCATTACCCAATGGAGGGTGTTTTCCCGTTGTCGCGCAGCCTTGATACGCTTGGGCCTCTGGCACAGACCGTGGCGGATTGCGTTTTGACCGACGCCGCCCTGCGCGGCTTGGCCGCGCCCACGGTGACTGCTGCACCGCTGGAGACGCTCGATTTCGTCATCCCTGACAGCTTTATGTTCGACGATCTTGCCCCTGCGGTCGCTGCGAATTTCGATGCCGCGGTTGCGCGGTTGACAAAGGCCGGCGCGCGCGTGCGCGCCATCGCGTTGCCCGAGTTGCATGAGGTGTCCGCACTCATGGGCCGCTATGGCCCGCTCACCTCGGCTGAGGCGATGGATGTTCATAAGGAACGCCTATCTGGGCCAGACGTCAGCCAGATCGACCCGCGCGTCGTGCGCCGTATTCGCATGGCCGAGGCGATGTCAGCGGTCGATCTCATTCGCCTGACCCAAGGCCGCCGCGAGTGGATTGCGCGGCTTAACGCGCGGCTTGGCAGTGCCATTCTGATCGCGCCCACGACCCCTTCGGTTGCCATGCCGATTGCGCCCCTTGAGGCGGATGTCGAGGTGTTTTTCCACCACAACTTCCGCACGCTGCGCAACACGGCCATCGGCAATTTTCTGGATTGGTGCGGCATGTCCATTCCGAATGGGCAGGACAGCGACGGTATGCCAACCGGCTTCATGATGTGTGCCCCGCATGGGCAAGACCCAGCCGTCCTTGCAGCCGGGCTGGCCATCGAACCCCTTGTGCGCGGCTGAGCGCACCAAATGACGACAATGTTCACAGGAGGATAAGGACCATGGCGAAGAAAATAATGTGCGCCTTCGGCACCGATATTGATTCGGTTGCTGGTTGGATCGGGTCATATGGCGGTGGCGACAGCCCGTCCGACATTCAACGCGGTATCTTCGCAACCGAAGTGGGCGTGCCGCGCCTGCTGCGTTTGTTCAAGAAATATGACCTCAAGACCAGCTTCTTCATCCCTGGCCACAGCCTTGAAACCTTCCCCAAGGAAATGGAGATGATCGTCAAGGACGGTCACGAAGTGGGTGCGCACGGCTATCTGCACGAAAACCCCATTGCGATGACGCCCAGCCAGGAAGAAGATGTGCTGGTCAAGTCGATCGAGCTTATCAAGGGTCTGACGGGTGCTGCTCCACGCGGTTATGTGGCCCCGTGGTGGGAAATGTCGAACTCGACGGCGGCGCTGTTGCTCAAGCACGGCTTCACTTATGACCACAGCCAGGGCTACCGCGACTTCCAGCCCTTCTATGCCAAGGTCGGTGACAGCTGGAACACCATCGACTATTCCAAGACCGCCAAGGAATGGATGCATCCCTTGAAACACGGCAAGGAAATCGACCTCGTTGACATCGCTGCCAACTGGTATGTTGATGACCTGCCGCCGATGATGTTCATGAAGAAAGCTCCGAACAGCCACGGCTTTGTCAACCCGCGTGACATTGAAGAAATGTGGCGTGATCAGTTCGACTGGGTCTACCGCGAAATGGATTACGCGGTGTTCGCCTTCACGATTCACCCCGATGTGGCGGGCCGTCCGCAGGTTCTGCTGATGCTGGAGCGCCTGATCGAATATATCTCCAAGCATTCGGGCGTGGAATGGGCAACCTTCGAGGACATCGCCAATGATTTCCGCAAGCGTTACCCCTTCGGCGGCAAAGCCCGCCCCGAGGTGATCTGATCTTTTGGCCGGGGCAGCGCAGGCTGCTCCGGCCAACCCTTGAAAGGACCCGTGATGTGCAACGCCTGCGGCAATCCCGCCGTGCCGGGCCATTGGACCGACGCCGGGGCCGCCACGCCCGGCGACCGTTTGCGCGCGCGGTTTCATCGGGTGGGTGTTCTAAACGCTATTCTGCGGCCCTATGGCTTGACCGCCCATGATGGCGGCGTGGTGCCGGGCATTCAGCTCTCGACCCTTTCGGGCGCGGGTGTGATCGTGCAAAATCTGGCTGAAGTTTGGTCCGAGGCGGAACGCCTGATTGGCCGCCCGATTGACCCTTTGGACCCAAGGTATCTGAATGCCGAGTGATGTGCCCGATGGGCGGCTGCGGCTGACGGTTTTGGGCGGTTATCTTGGGTCGGGCAAGACCACTTGGCTGCGCCATCAGCTTCATGTTGGGACCTTTGGGCCGAGTGTCCACGTCATCGTGAACGAGGCGGCCGAAACCCCTGTGGATGATGCGCTTTTGGGCAAGGTCACGCTTTTGGCGGGTGGGTGCTGTTGCTGCGTGGGCCGTCCTGCGCTGATTACGGTCTTGCGTGCCTTATGCGATGATCGCAGCCGCGAGGGCGGCGCGCGGTTTGACCGGATCGTGCTCGAAACCAGCGGTCTGGCTGACCCGGCCGCGATTATCGCGGCGATTCAGGCCGATCCGGTCTTGGTCAACCACATTCTGATTGGTGAGACACTGGTGGCCGTCGACGCCTTGCACGCCTTGGCGCAATTGGCGAGTGAGCCTTTGGGGCGGCGGCAGGTTGGTGCGGCGGATCAGTTGATCCTGACCAAGATCGACGCCTGCGCTCCGAATGATCTGGCGGCCTTGCAAGCGACCTTGGCCGTCTTGAACCCGGGCGCTGCCATCTCGGCGGCCGTCTTGGGCGAAACGGTGGCCCTTCCCCCGGTGCCCTCTGGCACCGAGGCCGCCGCCTTGCCACCCTTGCCCGAAGAGGATGAGCGCGGCCCCATCCTGCCCACCCAGATTGATGTGGACCCCAGTCTTGACTGGTCGGCCTTCGCGCTTTGGCTGTCAGCTCTTCTTCATGCACGCGGCGATGATCTGGTGCGGGTTAAGGGTGTTCTTCGCACACCTGCAGGGCGGCTTTTGTTGCAAACCGTGCGTAAGGTGGTGCAATCGCCCGAGATCTTGCCGGAAACCCCGGATCCGGGGCAGGATAACCGGATTGTCTTTATAGGTCGGGGTTATGACCCAAAGGATCTGACGCGCTCGCTTTATCACTTCCTAGGCCGCCCGCTGCCGGCTGCCTTGAAGCACCCTTAGGAAAGAACCAAACATGCCTTGCACCATCCGTCCCCTGCACGCCAATGACGAGGCCGACTGGCGGCGTCTGTGGACCGGCTATCTGGAGTTCTACAAGACCTCAGTGCCCGAGGCGGTCTATGTCTCGACCTTTGCCCGACTGCTTGGCGATGATGTCCGTAATTTCAACTGCTTGGTGGCCGAGGTTGACGGCAAGATGGTCGGCTTGACGCATTATCTGTCGCATCGCCATGCTTGGAAAATTGAAGAGGTAATCTACCTGCAGGACCTTTATGTTGATCCTTCAGTGCGCGGTACCGGGGCAGGGCGGGCGCTGATCGAGGCGGTCTATGCCGTCGCCGATGCGGCGGGCACGCCTGCGGTCTATTGGCTGACGCAGGATTTCAACACGCAGGCGCGCCAGCTGTATGACCGCATCGCGCAGGTCACGCCCTTTATCCGCTATAACCGCAAGCTCTGAGATCTCATTCCACAAGATCCGCAGGGGCAGGGTGGCGCCAGACCTGCATAGGTCCCAGCCGCACATGGGTAAAATCTGTCTCATGGGTGCAGCCCATGCGTTCGGCCAGCCGGATAGACCGGGTGTTGCCCGGATCAATCATGCTGATCGCGGTGGGCCAGTTGAGTGTATCGAAAGCATAACGGCGGGCGGCAAGGGCCGCCTCCAGCGCAATGCCACGCCCTTCGGCGGGACCCATCAGCACCCAGCCGACCTCGGGTTCGGGCCAGCCTTCGGGGTGCCAAAGGCCGACATGGCCGCAAAAGGCACCTGTGGCCTTTTCCTCAACCGCCCAGAACCCAAACCCACGCAAGGCCCAATGGCCCAGATGGGTTGCAAGCCCCCGCCACGCCAGTTCACGCTGCATCGGCCCACCGATGAAGCGCGATCGGTCGGTTGCGTAGAACTCGGCAAAAGCGTCAAAGTCGGCCTGCCGATACTCCCGCAAGATCAAGCGTTCAGTTTCAAGCGAGGGGATGGTTAGGGTAAAGGGCATTGCAGCAGCACCTTCTTTGGTTGCACGGGTCTTGGGGGGCGGTCAGGCCAGCGCGACCTCAGCCGCGCCTATGCCGCTTATCTCGACGGCCACCACATCGCCAGCCTTAACAGGCCGCACGCCCAGTGAGGTGCCGACGGCGATGACATCGCCGGGCATCAGAGTCATGCCTTGTGACAGGTGGTGGACGATCTCTGCCGGTGAGAAAATCATGTCGGCGGCTGGGTAGGATTGCCGCTCGCGCCCGTTGACCAAGGTGCGGATTGTGAGGTCGCGCCAGTCAAGGCCAGTTGCGATGGTGGGGCCGATGACGCCAAAGCCGTCAAAGCCCTTGGCGCGGCTCCATTGGGGAAATGCGGGATCGGCGCTCAGAACGTCCAAGGATGTCAGATCATTGATGCAGGTGTAGCCATAGATTGCGGCTTCGGCCTCGGCCAGACTTGCCTTGCGGCAGGGGGTGCCGATCACGACGCCCAACTCGCCCTCAAAGATCACCCGGCCCGCTTGGGGCGGAAGGGTGACTGTCGCGCCATGACCGACGACCGAGGTGTCGGGTTTCAGGAACCACAAGGGCGCGGCGGGGATGGCCAGACCGTTCTTTTCAGCCGCGGCGTGGTAGTTGTTCCATAGCCCGATGAACTTGCCGGGCTGGCAAGGGGCCAGAAGGGTGGAACCGGTCAGGCTTTCGGTGGGTCCTGCCGGGGTGCTGCTGGCAAAGTCCGTCATCGGTTGCAGGCCGGTGTCGGTCAGGATGCCGGACAGGATACGCCCGTCAGCGGTTTGAATGCGGCCCCATGCCATGTATCGTCTCCTGTCGTTGCGGGCCGTGTCGACGGGTGCCGTCCCTGACGCGGGGTGCATCAGGGACGGCAAGCTGTGGTTAGGCCAGAATGTCGACGAGGGTTTTCGACGGCCGCATCACGGCGACGGTCTTTGCCTCATCGGTGTGGTAATAGCCGCCCAGATCAACCGGCTTGCCTTGACCTGCGGCCAGTTCGGCCACGATCTTGGCTTCGTTGTCCGCCAGCGCCTTGGCGATGGGGGCGAAATGGGCAGCCAGTTCTGCGCTGTCGGTTTGCACGGCCAAAGCCTGTGCCCAATAGAGCGCAAAGTAGAAATGGCTGTCGCGGTTGTCGGTCTGGCCCACCCGGCCTTGCGGTGATTTGTCGTGATCCAGGACACCTTGGGTCGCCGCATCCACGGCCTTGCCCAAGACGCCGGCCTTTTCGTTGCCTTTCACATCGGCAAGGAATTTCAGGCTTTCGCCAAGCGCGCAGAACTCGCCCAAGGAATCCCAGCGCAGGTGGTTTTCTTCAACCAGTTGCTGCACGTGCTTGGGGGCGGAGCCGCCCGCGCCGGTTTCAAACAGGCCCCCGCCGTTCATCAGCTTGACGATCGACAGCATCTTGGCCGAGGTGCCCAGCTCCAAGATCGGGAAGAGGTCGGTCAGATAGTCGCGCAGCACATTGCCGGTGACGGCGATGGAGGTTTCCCCCTTGCGGATGGTTTCCAGCGACAAGCGCGTCGCTTCGCGCGGGGCGAGGATCTGGAACTTGCCGGCCACACCGGCGGCCGCAAGGATCGGGGTGACCAATTTGATAAGCTCGGCGTCATGGGCGCGGGCCGCATCCAGCCAGAAGATCGCCTGACAGGCTTCGGCCTTTTGACGATCAATCGCCAGACGGACCCAATCTTCGATGGGAGCCTTGCGGGTGGAGGCGGCGCGCCAGATGTCGCCCTTTTCCACGGTGTGCTTATGCAAAAGATCGCCATTGGCGGCGATCATTCGCACGACACCATCGGCGGCGATTTCAAAGGTGGTGGGGTGCGAGCCGTATTCCTCGGCCTTTTGGGCCATCAGGCCGATGTTCTGCACGGTGCCTGCGGTCGCCGGATCAAGCGCGCCGGTCTTTTTGAAATAGGTGATCGTCTCGTCATAGACAGCGGCGTAGGAGCTGTCGGGAATAACACAATTGGTGTCCGCGGCCTTGCCATCGGGGCCCCAGCCCTTGCCGCCTGCGCGAATAAGTGCGGGCATCGAGGCGTCGACGATTACATCAGAGGGTACATGCAGGTTGCTGATGCCCTTGTCGGAATTCACCATATACATCGGGGCGCGGTCGGCGATTGTGGCGGCGATGTCCGCCTCAATCGCGGCGTGGTTCGGCATGGTGGCCACACGGTCCATCATGGCGCCAAGGCCCGAGTTGGCGTCCACGCCCGCCGCGGCAAGCGCCGCGCCGTGCTTTTCAAAGACAGGGGCGAGGAAGACTTTGACCGCATGGCCAAAGATGATTGGGTCAGAGACCTTCATCATCGTGGCCTTGAGGTGGAGCGAGAACAAAACGCCCTTGGCCTTGGAGGCTGCAATCTGTTCAGTCAGAAACGCCTGCAAGGCTTTTGCCGACATAAATGTGCAATCCACCACGGTACCGGCAGGATATTTGACACCGTCTTTCAGCACGGTGATCGTGCCATCCTTGGCCACATGTTCGATGCGCGCTGCACCAGCCTGTGTGTCGCTGAGCGTTAGCGAGGTTTCATTCGAGCGGAAATCACCGGCTGACATGGTGGAGACGTGGGTCTTGCTGTCGGCTGACCATGCGCCCATCGAATGGGGATTGGCCTTGGCAAAATTCTTCACCGCCACGGCAGCGCGGCGGTCCGAGTTGCCTTCACGCAGAACCGGGTTCACCGCCGAGCCTTTGACGGCATCATAGCGGCGGCGGGTTTCTTTTTCGGCGTCAGTGCTGGGGTTTTCTGGGTAATCGGGCAGGTCATAGCCCTGCGCCTGCAGCTCCTTCACCGCGGCAATCAGCTGCGGTGCCGAGGCCGAGATGTTTGGGAGTTTGATGACGTTGGCATGTGGAGTGGTGACCAGCGAGCCCAGTTCGGCCAGATCGTCCGACTGGCGCAGGTTTTCCGGCAGACGGTCCGAAAAGGCGGCAATGATCCGGCCCGCGAGCGAGATGTCTCGCATCCCAATCGAAACCCCGGCTGCCGCGGCAAAGGTGCGGATGATTGGCAAAAGCGAAGCCGAAGCCAGCTGCGGAGCTTCGTCAACCTTGGTGACGATGATATCAGGTTGGGTCGGGTTGGTCATGGTCAGGCCTTTGTCCAAAGAGCGAGTGTCAGAGCGGAATAGCCGCCTTTTGCCGCATCGCGGCGTGGAAGAACAGCGCTACCCTAAAACGATTGGCCGCCGACCGAAAGCGACAGTATGACTTGCTTGTACGACATTGCGGTGCGAAGGCGCCGCGCCGCAATGTCTGAGAACTGAACGGCGCTTAAACGACCTTGACCACAAGGTTGCCCAAGCCCTCGATTGAGGCTTCCATCACATCGCCGCGCACGACGGCGCCCACGCCGGAGGGCGTGCCGGACATGATGACGTCACCGGCCTGAAGTTCAAAATATTCCGACAGGTAGGAAATCATTTCGGGCACTTTCCAGATCATCTGGTTCATGTCGCCCTCTTGCTTGAGCGCGCCATTGACCTTCAGCTCGATCCGCCCGTGATCCATATGGCCGACCGTTTCGACCGCATGCAGCGGACCCACCGGGCCAGAACGTTCAAATGCCTTGCCAATCTCCCACGGTCGACCCTGCTTTTTCGCTTCCCCCTGCAGGTCGCGGCGCGTCATGTCGAGCGAGACGGCATAGCCCCAGACGTGGGTCAGCGCCAGATCCAGCGGAATGTTGGAGCCGCCTGATTTCAGCGCAACAACCAGTTCCACCTCGTGATGCACATCAGAGCTGTGGGGTGGATAGGGGAATTCACCCGTCGAATCGAGGTTGTTGGGGTTCTTTTGGAAGAAGAACGGCGCCTCACGGTCCGGGTCGTGCCCCATCTCGATTGCGTGGGCCGCATAGTTGCGACCGATGCAATAGACGCGACGCACAGGAAATGCACCGCCACCACTGACCGGAATCGAGGGCGTTGTCGGGGCGGGAATCACGAAGTCAGGCATGTCTTACCTCTTGCAGGACGGGGTGGAGCGGACCCTATCGCAGAGATTGGTCCAAATCAATCCTGATCCTGTCGCATTTTCATGCATTTTGCAGACCAATTTCTGATTGATTGGGGTAATCATAAGGTGTATCCAGATAGATCTGGACAAATTGGTTGATCAATGCGGAGAATGGTTGATGTCAGATCAGGTATCTGAATATCTTGATCCGGTGGCGCGGCTGCGGTCGTTCATTGTGGAGGGCGGTCATCCGCGCGGTGGCAGGTTGCCGCCTGAACGGCATTTGACCGAAGAGCTGGGCATGACCCGCACGACGCTGCGCAAGGCGCTCGATTCGCTTGAGCGCGATGGGTTGATCTGGCGCCATGTGGGCAAGGGCACGTTCATTTCTGATGGGACAGTGCCCAAAGCTCCTAGCACCGCGATGTCCGAACTTGGCCGCCAACTGACGCCGTTTCGAATGATGCGCGCGCGCCTTGCGATTGAGCCTGCGATTGCGCGTGAGGCGGCGGTCAACGCCTCGGGCGAGGCGTTGCAGCGCATGCAGCGGGCCATTGATCGCGCCAAGGCTGCCACCACGTGGAATGAATACGAAACCCAAGACGATCTCTTCCACCGGGCGGTTGCTGAGGCCAGCGACAACCTGCTCTTGCTGACGCTCTTTGACCAGCTGAACGACGTGCGCCGGGCCGTAGCATGGGGAAGTGTGACGCGTGAAAGCGTGCAGCCCTCGGAAAACCATTCAAGTTTTGCCGAACATGACGAGATTGCCGCGGCAATCACCAACCGCGATGCGGGTGCTGCCTATGAGGCGATGCGCCGCCACTTGGGTTCGGTCGCCAAGCGGCTTTTTGGCGAGGTTTGACGAAGAGACAGACGAAATCGCCGGGGCCGGGACGCTACGAAGCCTGCCCCGGAAGAACTGGAAGCAACCGGATTTCTCAGGGAGGAGAATCATGAATACCTTCTTTGCTAAGCTCGCCAGTGTCGCCCTTGCGACCTCTGTGCTTGTGTCGGCCGCTCAGGCTGAAACCATCCGTATCGCGTTGGCTGAGCCTCCGTCGGATGAAATGGCCGCTTTCTTCGTGGCGCTGGACCGCGCCAAGGCGAACGGGCTTGACTATGAATGGACCGCCTTCGCCGAAGAAGAGCTGGCCATTCAGGCCGTTTTGAGCGGTGACATGGATATCGCCTTTGGTACGCCCTATGCCGCCATGCAGCGGTCCAAGGCGCCGGTTCGGATCATCTTTCAGCTGTCGCGTCTGGTGTTCTTCCCGGTGACCACCAAAGAGTTCAGCACCTTGAAAGACCTTGATGGTCAGCCGATCATGCTGCATTCGCGCGGCGGTGGCACCGATTCCATCGCCAACGTGATCGAAGACCGCGAAGGCATCACCTTTGGTGAACGCTCCTATGTGCCGGGCTCAGGCAACCGCGTGGCGGCCATGCTGGCCGGTCAGGCGAATGCAACGATCCTTGATCTGTCCAACCGCAACAAGATTATCGCCGAAGCAGGCGACCGGTTCAATTCACTTCCGATGTTCGAAGTGAAGGCCAGCGACGAGGCCCTGTTTGCCAACCTCGACTGGATCAAGGAAAACGAAGCGGCTGTGAACACGCTGGTCAAGGCGCTGCACAGCACCTGGGCGGATGTGTCGAAGGACCCGACCATCATCTCCAAGCAGACCGACCCGAATGGCCCGATTGGCCAGCTTCCGGCCGAAGTGCTGGCCGAGCTTGATGGCTTTTACACCGATGCCGTTGCGGGTGGTCTTTATGACCCGAACGGCGGCGGGCGTGAAGCCGCAGCTGCCGATATGGAATGGTATGCGGAGGCGGGCCAGCTGGATGGCGACCCGTCGACGCTGAATGCCGAGGATTTTTGGTACTTCGCGCCGCTTGACGTCGCGATGCAGTGATCCTGACCTAATACTGCTGTCGGCGCAGTCCGCGCCGACAGCTTTGACCCCAGCATTCAGACCCCAGCATTCAGGCGGAACACAAACCCGATGAAGCATCGTCCCCTTCTTCTGAAACTGTTGTCCGCAGCGTTGATCTTTGGCGCGTGGGAAATCGCTGGCCGCGTGCCGATCAGCTATTCCTTCCCAACCTTTTTGGAATCGATGAGCGCCCTCTTCGCGATGGCCTTGGATGGCTCGTTGTTCGTAGCCTACGGCGAAACTCTGCAACCTTTGGTGGTTGGGGTGGCCATCTCGGCCGTGTTCGGCATTGGCATGGGCCTTTGGATTGGCCTGAGCCGGGGCTTTGAGTGGCTGTTCTCGCCCATCTTCATCGTGGCCCAAGCTGCACCCTTGGCGGCTCTGATCCCCATTCTTGTGATGGTCTACGGCATTGGCCTGACATCCAAGGTCTTTGTGGTGTGCATCATGGCGATGCCGGTGATCGTGCTCAATACCGCCTCGGCGGTGCGCAACACGCCCGGATCCCTGAAGGAAATGGCGACCTCGTTCATGGCGCGTGACCGGGATGTGCTGTTGAAAATCATCTTGCCCGCCGCCTCGCCGGTAATCTTTTCCGGCCTGCGTCTTGGGGTGTCTGCGGGCTTTATCGGCGCCATCCTGTCGGAGTTGAAAATCACCCCAACAGGCGTGGGCGACATCATCACTTACAGCCGGTCTATTGCAGATTATCCCAGCATGTATGCCGCGATTTTCTCGATCATCCTGCTGGCGGTCATTTTTCTGAACCTGCTGGAAAAGCTGGAAAACAGACTCTTCGAAGGGAACAACCGTGGCTATGCCTCAGATTAAGCCAGATACCCGCCCCACCACCGACAGCGCCGTCTCTGTGCGCAATGTGTCCAAGGTCTATGGCGATGTGCAGGCGCTGAAAGACCTGTCGCTTGAGTTTCCGCGTGGTGAGTTGACCTCGCTTTTGGGGCCGTCGGGCTGTGGCAAGACGACGCTTCTTAAGATCATTGCGGGGCTTTTGCCCGCCACTTCGGGTGAGATCGAGGTGAACGGCGCCAAGGTCACCGGCCCCGGCCCGGATCGGTCGTTTGTGTTCCAGGCCTTTGCGCTGTTGCCTTGGGCCAGTGTGATCCGCAACGTGGCTTTCGGGCTGGAGTTGCGCGGTGTTGCCAAATCCGAGCGTGAGGCGATTGCCGAGAAATACATTCGCGAGGTCGGACTGGCTGGGTTTGAACAGAAGTTCCCGCATCAGCTTTCCGGTGGCATGCGCCAGCGCGTTGGCCTGGCGCGGGCGCTGTCGGTGAATGCCGAAGTCTTGCTTCTGGACGAGCCCTTCTCGGCCGTGGACGAACAGACCCGGCGCAAGTTCCAAGAGGACCTCTTGGAACTGGTCAAGAACGAGAAGAAAACCTTCATCTTCGTGACCCATTCCATCGAAGAAGCGGTCTATGTCTCGGACCAGATCGCCATTCTCTTGCCGCGGCCAAGCCGGGTGTCCGAGATCATTCGTCCGTCGAGTTTCCGCGAGAAAAGCGTAGACAACATTCGCCGGGATCCCGAGTACCTCGATATCGTCGACCGGATCTGGGCCTCGTTGCGCAGCTATGTGGAGTAACTGAGCGATGCAACTTCTGGGCTATAAGCTTCCCGCCCTGTCCTCGCTGATCCTGTGGGCGCTGCTGTGGGAGGTGATTGGGCAGCTTGAGCTGACCTTCTTCATTCCGCCGATTTCAGAGGTCTTCATTACGCTGTTCGCTCTTGTGCCGACGCCAGCGTTCCTGAATGCTCTGGGGGTGACGGCGTATACCTTTGTGGCCGGGGTGTTTTTCGCCATCGTCATCGGTATTCCGGTTGGCATCATGATGGGCAAAAGCCGGATTCTGGACGAATTACTGTTGCCTTGGGTGAACATCTTTCTGTCGGCTCCGCTGACGGCGCTGGTGCCGGTGCTGATGGTGCTGTTCGGTTTCGGCGCCCGCACAGTGATTATCACCACCACGCTCTTTGCGATCTGGATCATCATTTTGAACGCGCGGGCCGGTGTTCGGCAGATCAACCGGTCTTTGATCGAAATGGCGCGCAGCTTTGGGGCCAGCCCGTTGGATGCCTTTGTGAAGGTTTACTTCTGGGCCGCCTTGCCGGAAATCCTCGGTGGGGTGCGCATTGGCGTCATCCGTGCGGTCAAAGGGGTCATCATCGGCCAGCTTCTGATTTCCATCGTCGGATTTGGTGCCTTGTTCGAGCTTTATTCCAGCAAGTTCCTGATGGCGGAATTCTGGGCGGTTCTGATCGTGCTTTTCGGGCTGGCCTTTGCCTTGTCCGAGTTCTTGGCCTATCTAGAACGCAAAGTATCTTACTATGCAGCGGCGCGTTAACGCCGCTGCTTGGACATCGACGCAGGACTGACAGAAAAGAGATTCACGATGACAGCAACACTTGCGGCCCTTTTGGCCGATAAGGATGGGGTTTCAAAGGCGCTGGGCGCTCCTGGTCGGGAATGGATGACCTTCGGCGATCTTCGCGCGCTGTCGGCCGACGTGGTGGCCAGCCTGCGTAGCTTTGGCATTGGGGCGGCTGACCGGGTGGCGATTGTGCTACCCAATGGGCCAGAGATGGCGGCGGCCTTTGTGACCATTGCCCAAGGGGCGGTGACAGCTCCCTTGAACCCCGCCTATCAGCACGAGGAATACAGCTTTTATCTTGACGACCTCAACGCCAAGGCGCTGGTTGTTTTGGACGGTTATGATGGCCCCGCCATGGCGGCGGCAGAGCCTTTGGGGCTGGCGATCTTGCGCCTGCATCCAGTGGCGGGTGGCCCAGCGGGTCAGTTCCGACTGACCGGCACCCCGGCCGCACAATCTGCCCCGGCAGGCCTGCCAGGCCCGGATGCGACGGCGCTGATCCTGCACACCTCGGGCACCACATCGCGCCCGAAAATTGTGCCTTTGCTGCAGTCGAACCTTGTGGCATCCGCCCACAACATCGGCGCATCCCTCGCGCTGACGCCGGTTGATCGTTGCCTCAACGTGATGCCCTTGTTCCACATTCACGGGCTGATTGCGGCCGTCACCGCGTCTTTGGCCGCAGGGGCTTCAGTCTGGTGCGCGCCCGGGTTTGACGCACTGAAATTCTTTGGCTGGGTGGGTGAGGCAAAGCCCACCTGGTACACTGCGGTGCCGACCATGCATCAGGCGATCTTGTCGCGCGCCGGTCGCAATGCCGATGTGATTGCCGCCCATCCTCTGCGCTTCCTGCGGTCGTCGTCGGCGTCTTTGCCCGCGCAGGTGATGCTGGAGTTGCAAGCCACCTTCAAGGCCCCGGTGATCGAGGCTTACGGCATGACCGAGGCCACCCATCAGATGGCCTGCAACCCCTTGCCGCCGCGCGCGCAAAAGCCCGGATCGGTGGGTGTGGCCGCAGGCCCCTTGCTGCGCATCGCGCATGAGGTGGAAAACCGCCTGATCGAAGGCACGGGCGAGGTGGTGATTTCGGGGCCGAACGTTACGCCGGGCTATGAAAGCAACCCCGATGCAAATGCCAAGAACTTCTTTGAGGTGGACGGCCTGCGCTGGTTCCGCACGGGTGACCAAGGTGCCTTGGACAGTGAGGGTTATCTGTCGCTGACCGGGCGGTTGAAGGAAATCATCAACCGCGGCGGTGAAAAGATCAGCCCGCTTGAAGTGGATGGTGTGCTTTTGGATCATCCGGCGGTGCAGCAGGTGGTGACCTTTGCCATGCCGCACCCAAAGCTGGGCGAAGAGGTGGCCGCTGCCGTTGTTTTGCGCGAAGGCCAAACGGCGACCGAGCGCGAGATCCGCGATTTTGCCGCCAGCCGGATGGCCGATTTCAAAGTGCCGCGTCGGGTGATCATTCTGGAGGAGATCCCGAAGGGGGCGACTGGCAAGTTGCAGCGCATCGGTTTGGCCGAAAAGCTGGGTCTGGGCCAACCGGCCTAAGTCGGCAAGAAGGGGCAGCACATGAAAATCTGCATTTTCGGCGCGGGTGCGATTGGCGGCTATATGGCCGTCAAGCTGGTGCAGGCGGGTGTCGATATCAGCATCGTCGCACGTGGGCCGCATCTGGCGGCGATCCAATCGCGCGGTCTGACTCTGGAGGAAGACGGTGCAGAGCCGGCCACGGTGCAAGTCCGCGCCAGCGCCAATGCCGCCGATCTGGGCGTGCAGGATTATGTGATCGTCACGTTGAAAGCCCATTCGGTGCCGCCCGTGGTGGGTGCGATGCAGCCCCTAATCGGGCCGGACACCACCATCGTCAGCGGTGTGAACGGTGTGCCGTGGTGGTATTTCCACAAGATCGGCGGGCCCTTGGAGGGCACGCGCCTGCGCAGCGTTGATCCCGGCGATGTGCAGTGGAACGGCTTTGGCCCTGACCGGGTTTTGGGCTGCGTGGTCTATCCCGCCGCTGAGGTGAGCGAGCCAGGCGTGATCCGCCACATCGAAGGCAACCGCTTTTCGCTGGGCGAGCCGGACGGGTCGAAGTCCGACCGCGCCACGGCCCTGTCACAGGTCTTGCAATCGGCGGGCCTGAAAGCCCCGGTGCGCCCGCGTCTGCGTGATGAGTTGTGGGTGAAGCTGTGGGGCAACCTGTCGTTCAACCCGATCTCGGCGCTGACCCATGCGACGTTGGATGTCTTGTGCACCGATCCCGGCACGCGCGACGTGGCGCGGCGCATGATGATTGAGGCACAGGCGGTGGCGGAAAAGCTGGGTGTTAGCTTTCCGATTGACGTCGATCGCCGCATCGAAGGCGGGGCTGCGGTAGGCGCGCATCGCACCTCGATGCTGCAAGATCTGGATGCAGGGCGGCCAATGGAGATTGATGCCTTGGTCGCCTCGGTGCAGGAGCTGGGCCGCATCACCGAAACACCGACGCCGACGATTGACACCGTGCTGGCGCTGGTTGCGCTGCGGGGGCGTGTGGCGGGGCTTTACTAGGGCGTCTCGCGGGGCTTAGCAGGTGCCGTAAAAGCCGCCAGAATAGCGGCAGTATTCCCGCGCCACGCCTGCGGCGATCATCGCGGCGGCAATGTCCTGACCATTTTCCAAGAAACACTGGCCCACCACGCGCCGATAGCGGTCGATGTCGCGCTCAACGCAGGTCAGGGTCTTTCCGTCGATCAGATCGCGCATCGCGCTGGTTGCGGCTGTCCCGCCGCGTTGCTTGCGCTCGGGGGCATCCAGTCCCCAGACCCGGACGGCAACATCCAGCCCCGACAAGCGGAAGGTGTCGCCATCGGTCACCCGCATCACAACGCCCGAGATCACCTGACCTTGCGCGGTGGCGGGGGGCGCAGGCAGTGCAAGCGCGCAGACGGCCGTCAAGTAAAACCGCCAGAGTGCGGGCTGAATTCGGGATTTGAAACGGGACATGGACACCTCGGGTCCATACCTATCCGCGCCTTGGTCCGCTTTGAACGTATCGATGGAGAGAGGGGTGATCGAAAGGATGTAGGGGCAAACGTGACTGGCGAGAATCCCTTACGGCGCTTACGCCGTGACTACCCGGAATCAAGGCGCGAATGCGCCGCCGGGCCGCGCCCCGTTGCCCGGCAGCGGTTTGCTTGAAAACCGCAAGAGGGTGCCTCCCCCCGGGAGGGCGCGTTTGCGACCGTTGCCAGCAGAAATTCGGGGGAAGAACTTGAACCATAAAGCGCCTAGAACTGGCGTTGGTGCGCTCTCCCGAGGTCGGGCGCGAACGATGCGAATACACAGTACGACGGCAGAGCTTAGCGATATATTGTAATTCTGCCTTCGCTTATGTCTATAAAGAGCCTTCTTGATGCCTTTGCGTCTGAGATGCGCCACTCTGCCTCAATCAACTCAATGAATTGACGCACCCTCGACGCGGCATTTGTTTCATTGCAGCTGAGCTTTATCAGGCTTAGCTTCTTGTAGCGACTGCCGCTTACCCCATGGCCCTTTGCAATCTCGCGCATGTCTCCATCGAGAGCCACTAAGATTGACTCGTTCGCTTCTGCAGCGGCGCAAACAATTAGGTCGCTGGAACCCGGTGCTATAGCTTGGTGCAGGTATATCACCTCGTGTTCGAGGCTTTCAAGCACCCTTCCCACCGCCCTTGGTACGCCTTCATCCAAGAAAAAGCGAAGTGAATTCTTGCTCAAGCGGCATTCCCGATATTCCGAACGGCATCAATATCTTGCTCAGAAAGGGACGGATACTCTTCGATAATCTGTCTGGCTGTATACCCTGCAGCAAGAAATGACTGAACCGCACGAATAGGAATCCGTGTCCCAGAAAATACCTTCTGGGAATGCGCAATATATCGCCTTTGGTCGATAACTCCGAAGGAAGACTGAGACCTTCTTCTATCTAGGTCAACTTCGGCCTGCATATTGGCGCGAACAACCTCTAGCGGAATGTCTAGTATGGCCTGACCAGAAATTATATCTTCCTTCTTCGCGGTATCTGGATTGTGAAAAACAACCCTTCTATTAAGAACGTAAAGAGTGACTCTGCTCCAAGCGTTTTCTCCAAGACCAGAGAGTTTCTTTCC
>JBILYK010000017.1:0-46133 GCA_044377735.1 Paracoccaceae bacterium
CGAAGGCGCCCCGTTTGGCTGTCTGATTGGAGCGGGCGATGAGATTCGAACTCACGACCCTAACCTTGGCAAGGTTATGCTCTACCCCTGAGCTACGCCCGCATACCGATCAGATGGCGGTGAGATAAGAGATCACCGCGCCCTTCGCAAGGGCAAAACCGCAGGCAGCCCTGCGATTTATGCCGCCAGCCGCGACTTCACGCTGTTGGCCGCCGCCACGATGGCGGCGGCGATGAAATCCAGCTCGGCCTCGGTCAAACGGGTCGGCAGGCGCACATCGCAGGCCCGCATCAGCATGGCGCGGGTGCGGGGCAGGTCCGGGGCCGGGCCCAAGAACTCCCAGTTCCAATAGGCCCGCGCATTGCCCTCCGACAGGCCAAAGACCTGCACCGAGATGCCGCGCTTTTTTGCCTCGGCCTGAAAGGCCAGCGCCTGGGCGTCCGACCAGTCGCCCGCCAGATTGAACTGAATGGAATCGGGCGCGCGGTCTTCGGGGGCAAGGGCGGCGGGCACCGTCAGATGCACGCAGGCGTTCAGCACATCGGCCACCCGGTCATGACCGGCGCGGCCTTTGGCCACGCGTTCGGCCACCAGCGGCAATTGCGGACGGATCACAGCGGCGGAGAGGTTCTGCATGCGCATGTTGTAAAGCGGCAGTTTGTTTTGCCACAGCATATAGCTGTTCTGCATGCCGGGATGCTTTTTCCAGTTTGATTCGTAAGCGCCCGACATGATGACACAGCGCGCGGCAAGCTCTGGATCATCGGTGATCAGGATCCCACCTTCGCCCGCATTCACCAGCTTGTAGGACTGGAACGAAAAGCAGCCGATCTTGCCGATGGTGCCGATCTTGCGGCCATGCCATTCGGTGCCCAAGGAATGCGCGGCATCTTCGACCACCGGAATTCCCCGCGCATCGCATAGCGCCATGATCGCGTCCATGTCGCTGGTATGGCCGCGCATGTGGCTGATCAGCACCGCCTGCGCATCATCCAGCTTGGCCGCGAAATCGGTCATATCGACGCGGTAATTCTCGCCCACTTCCACCAGAACCGGCACGCAATCGGCATGCACAACGGCCGAGGGCACGGCGGCAAAGGTAAAGGCCGGGATCAGAACCTTGGCCCCGCGCGGCAGGTCCAGCGCTTTCAGCGACAAAAACAGGGCGGCCGAACAAGACGCCACTGCCAGCGCATATTTTGACCCCATCAGATCTGCAAACTCTTGCTCTAAAAGCGCCACTGGCGCGCCTTCAGGCGCGGTGTAGCGGAACAGATCACCCGAGGCGAGCAGCCGATCAATCTCGGCGCGCGCCGCGTCTGGGATGGGTTCGGCGTCATAAACATTGGGAGCAATGGGTTGACCGTCAGCAGGCATTTGAAGCTTTCCTGAAACTCTTGTTCAGGAAAGGTTTAAAGACTTCTTTGGTAACAGGCCAGTGACGTTTTGCCCGTATTGGCAAAATCCGCCGATTGCGGCGGTCAAATTCCGATGCGGTCGCGCATCGAATACCAAGTCATCGCCAGCACCAAAAGCGGCCAGCGCAGCGCCACGCCACCGGGAAAGCGCGGTTGGGGCAGGCTGGCCATCAGGTCAAAACCGCCCGCATTGCCGGCCACCGCTTCGGCCATCAGCTTGCCCGCAAGGCTGGCCATTGCCACCCCATGCCCCGAATAACCCGAGGCTGACAGGATATTGGGCCGGGGGCGGGCAAAGCAGGGCATGCGGTTCATCGTGATCGCCAGCGTGCCACCCCAAGCGTAATCGATCCGGGTATCGGCCAGTTGGGGATAGACCTTGAGCATTGGTTTGCGGACGGTCTTGATGATGTCGGGAAAGCGGTAGCCATAGCTTTCCCCACCGCCGAACAACAGCCGGTTGTCCTCGGACAAGCGCCAGTAATTCACCACGAATTTGGTGTCAGCCACCGCCACAGGTTCCGCCAAAACTTCGGCGGCGCGGTCGCCCAGAGGTTCGGTCGCCACGATGAAATTGTTGATCGGCATGACCTTGGCCGCCACCGAAGGTTCGAGCCCGCCGAGATAGCCATTGGCGGCCAAGATGACCTGATCGCAGATCACCTGGCCTTGAGCGGTGTGAACCACGGGCTTTTGCCCGGCCTCGATGCGGATGACTTCAGACATCTCATGCAGCTTTGCGCCAGCCCCTTGCGCGGCCCGCGCAAGGCCGATGGCATAGTTCAGCGGATGCACATGGCCAGCACCGCGGTCAACCCCGCCGCCCTTGTAGGCTTTGGAGCCGATCAAGCGCTGGATACCGTCGCGGTCCAAAGGCTCCAACTGGTCATAGCCATAGTCGCGGCGCAGTTTTTCGTCGTAGGCATGGGCATCGCGCACCTCGGCATCGGACCAGCAGGCATGGGCAATGCCGGGGTGAAAGGTCACCGGCATGGCGTGGCGTGCGATCAGATCCTTGACCAGCGCCTTGGCATCTTCGGCGAGATCCCACATCTTGTGGGCATCCGCGCGCCCCAGGGTCTTTTCCAGCCAGACCTGATCTTGCCGCTGGCCAGACCCGACCTGCCCACCATTGCGCCCCGAGGCGCCAAAGCCGACGCGATGGGCCTCAAGCACCACCACAGACAGACCTTTTTCGGCCAGATGCAGCGCCGCTGACAGGCCTGTATAGCCTGCGCCCACAATGCAGACATCGGCCCGGACCTCGCCCTGCAGGGCAGGGCAGGGGGCAAACTCGGCCCGAGTGGCCGCGTAATAGGACGGGGGATATTCCCCCGCCCTGTCATTCACATGCAAAAGGTTCATCGGCACCCTCAGACGTTCAGAAGCAGGTGCTCACGCTCCCACGGGCTGATGACTTGCAGAAACTCTTTGTATTCGTTGCGCTTGACGCTGTCATAGACCTTGCAGAAATCCGGGCCCATGATTTCGACCAAGGCTGCATCCTCTTCCAGCATGTCCAGCGCATCGCCCAAGGTGGTGGGGATCTCGTCGCTGTCGATATAGGCATTGCCTGAAAACTCGGGGCGTGGGGCCACTTGGTTCATCAGGCCCAGATAGCCGCAGGCCAGCGTGGCCGCGATGCCCAGATAGGGGTTGGTATCCATCCCCGGCAGCCGGTTTTCCACCCGCCGCGCCGCCGCCGACGAGATCGGCACCCGGATGCCGGTCGTGCGGTTGTCGCGGCCCCATTCGAGATTGATGGGGGCGGCAAAATCGGGGACATAACGGCGATAGCTGTTGACGTAAGGCGCAAACAGCGCGACCGCCGCGCCCAGATGCTTTTGCATGCCACCGATGAAGTGGAGGAACGCTTCGGTTTCCACGCCTTTGGGACCCGAAAAGATGTTCTTGCCGGTGCGGCTGTCGACCACTGATGTGTGGATATGCATGGCCGATCCCGGCTCATCGGCAATCGGCTTGGCCATGAAGGTGGCAAAGCAATCATGGCGCAGCGCGGCTTCGCGGATCAGGCGTTTGAAGAAGAACACATCATCGGCCAAGCGCACCGGGTCACCATGGGCGAGGTTCAACTCAATCTGCCCGGCGCCGCCTTCTTGCAAGATGCCGTCGATCTCAAGCCCTTGGGCTTCGGCAAAGTCATAGATGTCGTCAATCACCTTGCCGTATTCATCCACTGCCGACAGCGAATAGGCCTGCTTGCCCGCCGCACGGCGGCCCGAGCGGCCCATCGGTGGGATGACCGGCTGATTGGGGTCGATGTTGCGCGCGGTCAGGAAAAACTCCATCTCGGGGGCCACAACCGGCTTCCAGCCTTGGGCGGCGTAAAGGTCCACGATCCGGCGCAGCACATTGCGCGGCGAATAGGGCACCATATTGCCTTGCTGGTCCTTGGCGTCATGAATGACCTGCAAGGTCACATCCGCCGTCCAGGGTGCAGCGGTGGCGGTGGACCAGTCCGGCTCGAGGATCATGTCGGGTTCGGTAAAGGCGTCAAAGGGGTTGTCGGCCCATTCGCCGGTGATGGTTTGCAGGAAAATGGAATTCGGCAGGTAATAGTTGGTCTGCTTGGCAAACTTGGCGGCAGGCATCGCCTTGCCCCGCGCCACACCGGCAATATCGCCGATCACGCATTCCACCTCATCCACCCGGCGGTTGCCGATGTATTCACGCGCTGCCTCGGGCAGCTGGTCGGTCCATTTGGACATGTGTCACACTTTTTGTTCGGGTTGACCCCGGACGCCGTCAAGCCTGAGCAGGCGCGCGGGACCGGGGGGCCTTGAAGAAGGCGGCAATCTGGGCCGCCATGGTCTTGTCTTGCAGGGGCTGATCCAGCTTGGCGGCGGCCTTGGCCATCACCTCGTCGGGCACCAGACCCTTGCCACGGGTTTGCATCAGGCCATCCACGAACTCGGGGCGAAACTCGGGATGGGCCTGCACTGTGAGCGCATAATCATCATACAAAAGGGCTGCGTTGGCGCAAAATTCATTGGACGCAATCACCTTGGCCCCAACCGGCGCCTCGGTCACCTGATCGCGGTGCCATGCGTTCAGCGTCACGGTTTGACCGCCAAAATCATAATCGGTCGCCCCTACGGCCCAACCACCTGCATAACGCTCTACCCGCCCGCCCATCGCCTGCGCGATGATCTGGTGGCCAAAGCAGATCCCCACCATCGGCACATGGGCGGTAAAGCTTTGCCGAATGAACTCTTCCAAGGGCTGGATCCAAGGATGATCTTCATAGACCCCGTGGCGCGAGCCGGTGATCAGCCAGCCGTCACATTCCGTGACGTTTTCGGGAAACTCTCCCTCCACCACCTTGTAGGTGCGGAAGGTGAACCCGTGGCCGTCCAACAGCCGGGCGAACATGTCGGGATAATCGCCCATGTCCGGGGCAAGCGCCTCGGGTGCAAGGCCTGTCTGCAAAATGCCGATCCGCATGGGATGTCCTGATTTCCTTTGCAAAGCCTAGCGCAAGGCCCCCCCGGGGCGTCAAGGGGGGGCGCTGCAAGTTTTGATCAAAGCCGATTTCTTTGCGGAAATCGGATTGGAATCTTAGAAAACTCTGGCACTAAACCGTATCCAGATACAGGTCGATACGCTCTTGCGCGGTCAACTCGCCGATGTAATGCAATTCCTGACGCTTGGTCTGTATCAGGTTTTTGATCAGCTCGGGATGCAAAAAGCGCGGCACGATGGTGCTTTGCTCGAGGGTATCAATGGCATCTTCCCAATTCGCCGGAATCTGCGGCAGCCCCTCTTGGGCATAGGCATTGCCGACGATGGGGCTTGCAGGCTCCATCTGGTTCTCGATCCCGTCCAAGGCCGCGCCAAGGATTGCGGCCAGCATGAGATAAGGGTTCACGTCCCCCCCTGCGACGCGGTGTTCAATCCGCCGCGCGCTGGGAGAGCCTGCCGGAATTCGAATGGCCGTGGTGCGGTTTTCATAGCCCCAAGCAATCGAGGTCGGTGCATGTTTGCCCGGCACCAGCCGCTCATAGCTGTTTTGGTGCGGTGCAAAGATCAACGCGGAATCGCGCATCGCATGCAGACAGCCCGCCACTGCGTTTTTCAGCATTGCGGTGCCTTTCGGCCCGCCGCTGTCAAATACGTTGTCGCCGTTCTCATCAATCAGGCTGAAATGGGTGTGCAACCCGCTGCCAGAGTATTCCGGATAAGGTTTGGCCATGAAGCTGGCAGCAAAGCCATGCCGCCGTGCCAAGCCTTTGACCAGCATCTTGAACAACCATGCATCATCGGCGGCCCTGAGCGGGTCATCGCAATGCATCAGGTTGACTTCGAACTGGCCAAGCCCGGTTTCCGATGTTGTGGTATCGGCGGGAATGTCCATCGCCTCGCAGGCGTCGTAAAGGTCGGTAAAGAAGGTGTCAAAGGCATCCAGCGCCCGGATTGACAGCGTCTCGGACGCCTTGCGGCGCTTGCCCGAGCGGGGCGAGGGCGGCACTTGCAGCGTCTTGCCAGAGTCGTCGATCAGGAAAAACTCCAGCTCCATCGCGCAGACCGGTGTCAGCCCGCGCGCCTTGAACCGCTGCACGATGGTGTTCAGCGCGTGGCGCGGGTCGCCTTCGTAAGGCGCGCCGTTTTCGCGAAACATCCAGATCGGCAGCAGTGCCGTCGGAGCCTCAAGCCACGGCATCGGCATAAAGCCGCGCTCGGTGGGTTTCAGCACGCCATCCTGGTCGCCTTGTTCAAAAACCAAGGGGCTGTCGTCAATATCTTCGCCCCAAATGTCGAGGTTCAGAACCGAAAACGGAAACCGCGTGCCGTTCTTAACCACATTTTCGGCAAATCGGGTTGGCACGCGCTTGCCACGGGCCTGCCCATTCAAATCCGCCGCCGCGACCCGAATGGTGCGGACGTCGGGGTGCTTTCTCAGCCAATCTTTCATCATGTTCAACGTGAGGTAAGGCCACGTTCCCCCGCGCCAGACCCACGAGATCCGGCAGGCAGGTTAGCGGATCATGCCCTTGATCCTTTCCCTGTTTGTCGATCAACGCAAGGGGACCATCGCGGCCCGGCCTTAATTTGATCAAATTCAGGATACTACCGGATCAGGTTCACGCGCAAGCGATTTTTCACCCGCTGGTTTTGCGGCAAGTGCCGGTTGAGCCGCCTGTTGACCCAGCCAAAGCCCCAGATGACCACCAGCGTCAACAAGACGAAATAGAACCCGACGATGGGGTAGGGGATGAAGGGGTTGAAGGTTTTGTCGGCAAAATAATTGGCGTAATACAGCGCATCGCCCATCTGCCGAAACGCGGGGAAGCTGGCAAAGAACACCAGCGTGGTGGCGTGAAACAGGAAGATCGCCTCGTTGGTATAGGCGGGCCAGCCCAGCCGCAGCATGGTTGGCCACTGGATGCGGCGGAACTTCTGCCAGCCCGAAATGCCATAGGCATCGGCGGCCTCCAGATCACCTTTCGGGATCGACTGCAGCGCGCCGTAAAATATCTCGGCCGAATAGGCGGCGGTGTTCAAAAACAGCACCAACAAGGCCCCCGCCCAAGCCTTGGTCAGCCAGCTGGTCTGTACGGTGATGCCGAACACATCAATGCCCGCGCGGGGCAAAAGCACCAGAAGTTCATAGGCAATGAAGAACTGGATGAACAAGGGCGAGCCGCGAAAGACAAAGATGAACCAATCGGCGGGCTTGCGCAGCCAAGGGTTCTGCGCCGCCTTGGCCAAGGCCAGCGCATTGGCAAAAAAGAAACCCAGCGCCAGCGACAAAGCGCCGAAGTACACATTCCAGATCATGCCGGACCCGATCAGCGTGAAGTGCTGGCACAGCGTGAAATCGGTTCTCGGAAGCAGGTTTTCGCCATAACCGATCGAGCGGAAGGCATAGGCCTGCACGGTTTCCCAGCATGTCATGGTCATATGGCAGCCTTTCGCATCGCTTCACCTGCGGCGGTGGCTTGCCCCTTGGACAGACGCGCCGAGAGCCGGCCCAGAACGCCTTCGGAAAGCTTTGTCATCAAAAGGTAAAAGCACAAAAGCGCCAGAAAGTACCACAGCCGCCAGTCGGGGTGCGGGTATTCATAGGCTTGGGTCTTTGATCCCCCCAATTCGCGCGCGTAATAGACGATGTCCTCAATCCCCAAGAGGAACAGAAGCGGCGTCGCCTTGAGCAGAATCATCCACAGGTTCGACAGGCCGGGCAGGGCATAGACCCACATCTGCGGCACCAAGATGCGACGAAACACCTGCCGCTGGCTCATGCCGTAAGCCTCGGCGGTTTCCAACTGCGCGCGCGGCACCGCCTGCATCGCGCCATAGAGGACGTTGGCCACAAAGGCCCCAAACACGATGGAAAAGGTCACCACCGCAAGAAAAAAGCCATAGGCATCATGCCAGAACGCATCGGATTTTCCCAAAGGCACCTTGGCCTCTTTGCAAACCCGGAACTCCAGCCCCTGCCACGGCCAAGCGCCATCTGGGCAGACGAGCAGGCTTTTGGCATATTCAATGCCCTGATCCAGCGCGATGACGAAGAACAAAAAGAACACGATGTCCGGCACGCCGCGCACCATGGCGACATAGACCTTGCCCAGCATGCGCGCTGGCAAAAACGGCGACCGCGCCGCCGTCGCCCCGCCAAAGCCAAAGGCCATGGCGCAGGGCGCGGTGATCGCCACAAGGCTGAGAACTGTCAGAAAGGACCAGTAGAAATCAAGGTGCTTGCCCGAGGTCAGATAGCAGGCCAGCCACTGGAACCCCTCGATCGACTTGGGATCGGCGCAGACTGAAAACATGAGCGGCCCTTCGGATCGGAGGTCAGAAAAAGGGCGGAGGCTGTGAAAGACTCCGCCCGATCAATGGCTTAGCAGCCTTCTTTGCCGGCATCACCCCAGGTGACGGCAGCCGCGCCGAAGTATTCTTCCTTGACGATCATCGCGTCCAAGGTGCCATCGCACTTCATCGATTTGATCGCCGCGTCGAACTTGCCGCGCAGATCGTCGTCGCTGTCACGCAGGCCAAGGCCGACACCGCCGCCGAGGGCGACTTCTTCAGCCAAAAGCACCAGTGCGCCGCCCGATTCAGCCGCCATCGGAACCAGATAATCCTTGTCGGCAAACACGGCCACAGCCTCGCCGTTCTTCACCGCAGCCACGGTTTCTTCCGGGGTTGCGAATTCCAACAGGGTCATGCCCTGCTCGGCGACATAGCCCGCCTGAATGGTGCCGGTCTGTGCGGACACCGGGCCGGATTTCAGATCGACATCGGCGGTTGCGGCGAGGTAGGCCGATTTGGTGGGCGGCAGGTAGCCCTGGCTGAAGTCGAGGACTTCTTCGCGCTCGTCGGTGATCGACATGCCCGCGATGATGACGTCATAGTTGCCCGACTGCAGGTTCGGAATGATGCTGTCCCAAGCGTTGACGACCCACTCGCAGGTCAGGCCAGCGCGCTTGCACAGCTCATCGCCCAGCTCACGCTCGAAACCAGCAACTTCACCGGCATCGTTGATGAAGTTGTAGGGAGGGTAGGCACCCTCGGTGCCCAGACGTACGACGTCTTGGGCCATCGCGGTACCGGCAAGGCCGGCAAGGGCAGTGGCAAGAAGCAGTTTTTTCATGTGGATCATCTCCCGTTTGGTTTGGTTGTTTTGTGAAGTCCGATCGGCAACTAAAGCCACCGCGCGGCAAATTCGTCAATGGTACCATCTTGCAGCATCGCGTTTAACGCCGCGTTGAGCTGGGTCAAAAGGGCGCTATTGCCTTTGCAGACGGCCATGGCGATGCCCATGTCTGGCACATCTTCCTCGTAAAGCGGCAAGATGTCGGGCAGATCGGCAACCTCATCGCCAAAGGGCCCAAAGATCAGGTCAACCTTGCCCGCCAGCAGCGCATCAATCACGGCCTGCGGAGAGCCATAAGGTGTGGTGTCCCAACCTTTGGCTCGCGCATGGCCTTCTTGAATGGTTCCCGATTGCACTGCCACACGGGCGCGGGCGGGGTCCGACGCGCCCTCACGGCCGTATAGCACGTCTATGTCACTGGATTCGTTATAGGCGATCGTAAAGTCCACCAACTTCATCCGGTCGGGCGTAACGGCCACACCGCCAAGGATGACGTCAAATTCGCCCGCCATCACACCGGGCAACAACCGGTCAAACCGCACATTTTCCCAAACGCAGGTCAGATGGGCGCGGGCGCAGACCTCATCTGCCACGTCACGCTCAAACCCGCTGATCTCGCCAGAGGTGTCAACATAGCTATAGGGCGGAAACGGCGCCTCGGTGGCAAAGCGAATGGGTTCGTTTGACGCCAAAGTCAGCGCCAACCCCACCGCCGCAATGGTTCCTGTGCAGGTCAATCAAGCCCCCGTCGCCGACAAAAATCCGCGCAACCGGTCGGTCTGCGGATTGCGGAACAGCTGGTCTGGCGGGCCCTCTTCCTCGATCCGGCCCTGATGCAGGAAGATCACGTGATCCGACACATCGGCGGCCAGCTTCATGTCATGGGTCACCAGAATCATGGTGCGCCCTTCATCGGCCAAGGCCTTGATCACCCTGACCACCTCTTGCTCCAACTCGGGGTCAAGCGCGCTTGTGGGTTCATCAAACAGCAAGGCCCGAGGCTCCATGCACAAGGCGCGCGCGATCGCGGCGCGCTGCTGCTGGCCGCCCGACAACATCGCAGGCCAAGCGTCAGCCTTGTCTGCGATGCCGACCTTGGCCAAATAGCCCCGCGCGGCCTCTTCCACCTCTTTGGGATCACGCCTCAGCACGGTCAGCGGCGCCTCCATCACATTTTGCAAGATGGTCATGTGCGACCACAGATTGAACTGCTGAAACACCATCGACAGATTGGTGCGCATCCGCGTCACCTGCGCGCTGTCGGCCGGGTGGCGGTTGTGACCTTCACCCCGCCAACGCACCGTTTCGCCCTCAAACTTGATCTCACCCTGCTGGCTTTCCTCCAAAAGGTTGCAGCAGCGCAAGAGCGTGGACTTGCCCGACCCGGAGGAGCCGATCAACGACACGACCGCCCCGCGCGGCGCGACCAGATCGACACCCTTCAGCACCTCAAGCTGGCCATAGCTTTTGTGCAGGTCACGAATCTCGATGACGGGCGTGGCAGGAGCGTCGGTCATGGGGGGCTTTCTTGCAGGCGGCAGGGTCAGGTGGTGGTCAAATAGGGCGCAGAACGGTGGGCATTGCAACGGGCTTTGTGACCTTTTCGCGCCCAGAGTTTTGCAATTTGCCTAGCCTGATCGTACGATTTGCTCGGGTGAGGGTGGGATTGGCACGGCGAGATAGCGCTCTGGCGCGATTCGCACGATGCCGCGCAAGGACAGCACATCGCGGTCTTCGGGCGAAAGCCGGTCCAGGGCCGCAACCAGGGCTTGAAAAATCACCTCGGTATCCGCCCCCTTGGCGGCAATATAGGGCAAGCCGGGCGTTGGCGCGGTGCGCGCCACCTCGCGCAGATCGGCCGCCATAGGCTCCCAGCGCTGGATCATCCGCCATGCAAGCGCGTCAATCGACGCAAGATCGGCCCGGTCCTCGGCGACGGCCAGCGCCGACAGCCGATGCGCGCCGGTTTCAAGGCTGGGCTGAAACTGAAACCCCATCGCCGCAGCGTGGTTTTGCGGCGCCGCCCAGCCTGACTGGCTGAGACCTTCGTTATAGGCAAAGCGCGCGGTGCAAAACTCGGGCAGGGTGCGCAGATCATTCGCCCGCGCCACAAAGACCGACGCGTAATAGCCCGCAGGGCAGCCTTCGATCCCATAGTCAGGGGTGGCGACCAAGGCGACCTGATCCTGCAGCTTTGCCCGATAAGGAAAGCCACAGGTCTGTGACAGGACGAGCGACGGATCACGCCACGCTGCCCAATAGGCCGCGTCCCCCCGCGTCAGCGCGTCCGGCGCGCCAAGCCCGCGCGCACGCAAACCCGCCGCGACCAGCGCCCAAAACCGATCATTCGCGCCGGCCGTCTCGGCGCGGTCATACATGCCCAGCGATGCAATCACGAAATCGACGCCCGCTGCCGCGCCTCGGCCGATTGCACCGAGGTCAGGCCCAAAAGTCCGGTCATCACGCGCAATTCATGGTCCTCATGGGCATCGCGCTGCCCATCTGACAGCGCGACCTCCCACAGGGCAACCGCCAGCGCCATCCGGTCGTCAAGCGGCACTGCGTCTTTCAACACGCGGGTAAAGCGGATGTTGTCGGGCGCCTCGGCCTCGACCTTCTCGGCCTCGGCGCGCAAGGCGGCGGCTTCGAAGCTGCCAAAGCCATGCCGGGCCATCAAGACCCGGTCGATCCGCTCTACCTCTTCAAAGGCATAAAGCCCATCGGTGCGTGCCACGCGCACCAAGAGGGCGGCCAAGGCCAGATCGGCATCGGTGCGGGCAAGCGGGGCGGGGTCGGGGCCAAAAAGGCGCTGCAAGAGGCTGATCATGCGGCGCAAGATAAGGCTCTGGAGGGCCCGTGAAAAGCCCTGATCTGGGCCAAAGAAGGGGGGGCCGTCTGCCCCCCCCTCGCCGCAAGCGGCTCACCCCCCCGAGAGTATTTCAAAAGGCGCAAATGCAAAACCACTCCTGCCTAAGGTCTTGCGCCTTGCCAAATACTCTCGGGGGGTGAGGGCGCAGCCCGAGGGGGGCAGACGGCCCCCCTGCTGGGGTAGGGCTTTGCGCCGTTTCGGAGGGCAGGGTGCGTCAGGTCGGAAAGCAGGCGCTCAGGCGTTTGGTCTCGGTCTCGATCCCGTAGGGTGGGTTCACGATGAACATGCCGGTGCCAATCATCTTGTGGCCCTCGCGCACCGGGGGAAAGCGCAGCTCATGGCGAAGCGCGTCGGGAAACTGCGCGGCAAGGGTGGCCAGCATCGGCCCATGCGCGCCGCTTTGCAGGATCGGATACCACAGCGCCAGAATGCCCACGTTCCATTTGCGCGCGATCTGGCCCATGACCTTGGGGATGGTCAGATAATCGTCCTTCACCTCATAGGAGGGATCGATCAGCAACAGCCCCCGGCGCGGGGTGGGCGGGGTCAGCGCCAAAGCCATCTCAAACCCGTCGCGTTTCTGGATATTTGCCCCGAAATCGCCGAGATGGGCCTTGAGGGCGGCGTTTTCCTGCGGGTGGAGTTCGGCCAGATGGATCGTGTCGGTTTCGCGCAAGCCCAAGGCCGCGATCATGGGCGAGCCGGGATAGGCGCGCGGCCCGAACATGGCGCGGCATTCGGTCAGCCGTTGGATGTAAGGGTGATCTGCGGGAAACCAGCCTTCGGCCAGATCAATGCCTGCCTGCGCCTCGCCGGTTTTCAGTGCCTCGTCCGATCCCAGATCATAAAGCCCCCGCCCGGCGTGGGTTTCGATATAGCTGAGCGGTTTGTCCTTTTGGGTCAGGTAATCCAGCATCCACGCCAAAAGCGCGTGCTTTTGCACATCGGCCAGATTTCCGGCGTGGTAGATGTGTTGATAGGAAAGCATACCTTGCCCCGATGAAAAAAGGCGGGCCAAGCCGGCCCGCCCCAAAACCTGTGCCCGAAAGGATCAGTCCTTTTCGCGGCCCTGATAGGAATAATCATCGGTGTTGATGACAATCCGGGTACCCGCGCCGATATGGGGCGGCACCAGCACGCGCAAGCCATTGGTGCAGACGGCGGGCTTATAGCTGGATGAGGCGGTCTGGCCCTTGGTGACGGGTTCCGTCTCGGCAATTTCCACCACGATCCTTTGCGGAAACTCGATCGAGATTGCCACGCCCTCATGGGTGCGCAGATAGCATTTCATGCCGTCCTGCAAGAGCACCTTGTCGTCGCCCACCACATCGGGATGCACGGCCACCTGCTCATAGGTTTCGGGGTTCATGAAATGGAACCCTTCGCCGTCCTCATAAAGGAAATCATATTCGCGTTCGTCCACGGTCGCCTTTTCCACCATCTCGGTGGTGCGCCAGCGTTCGGCCACTTTCACCCCGTCCGAGATGCGGCGCATATCGACCGACGTGGTCGGCGTGCCTTTGCCGGGGTGGAAGTTTTCTGACTTCAAGACGGCATAAAGCCGGCCGTCGAGTTCAACGATGTTGCCCTTACGCAGGGACGAGGCAATGACTTTGACCATGGTTTCTTGTTTCCGTATCCGGGCTGTGCCAAAGCGGCCCGGTGGGATCCGGGCTGCGGTATGGCGCTGCCCTTAGCGCAGTTTGGAAGGTTTCGCCAGATGAAAGCCGATATCTCCGTGCCATGGTGGCACCCCAGCCGCCACGCCGACCGCCGCCCGGCGCTTTTGGCCCGCAATCGGCTGCAGGCGGGCATCCGTATGTGGTTTGCGCAGCGTGAGTTTCTGGAGGTGGACCCGTCGGCCTTGCAGATCAGCCCCGGCAATGAGGCGCATCTGCACGCATTCACCTGCACCGCCATCGGCAATGACGGGCAAGGCCAGCCGCGCTATCTGCACACCAGCCCCGAGTTTGCGATGAAAAAGCTTTTGGCGGCGGGGGAGCGGCGGATCTTCAGTTTTGCCCATGTCTGGCGCAACCGCGAGCGTGGCGCGCGCCACAGCCCGGAGTTTACCATGCTGGAATGGTACCGGGTGGGTGAGCCCTATGAGGTGCTGATGGCCGACACCATGGCCTTTTTGCGGCTGGCCGCAGGCGGGGCAACCTTGCGCCACCGCGATATGGTCTGCGATCCCGCGCAAGAGCCGCAGCGCCTTTCGGTGGCCGAGGCGTTTCGCCTTTATGCCGGGATCGACCTTCTCGCCACGCTGGACGGCGCCATGTCTGACCGCAACGCGCTTGCCGCCCAGGCGCAGGCAGCGGGGTTGCGGGTGGCGGGGGATGATGTCTGGTCCGACATCTTTTCCCGCGTGCTGTCGGACAAGGTTGAGCCGCATCTGGGGCAGGGGCGGATCACCATTCTGGACCGCTATCCGGCGGCCGAGGCCGCCTTGGCCCGCGCCTGCGCCGATGATCCGCGTGAGGCGGAGCGGTTTGAGGTTTATGCCTGCGGGGTGGAGCTGGCGAATGGCTTTGGCGAATTGACCAACCCCGCCGAACAGCGCCGCCGGTTCGAGGCCGAGATGAATGAAAAAGAGCGTGTCTATGGCGAGCGCTATCCTTTGGACGAAGATTTTCTTGCAGCACTGGCGCTGATGCCCGAGGCATCAGGCATTGCGCTGGGCTTTGATCGGTTGGTGATGCTGGCCACGGGCGCGCCGAACATCGATGACGTGATCTGGGCACCGGTGGGGTGAGGCGCGGCCCCGGTAGGGTGCGCATTCATTGCGCACCTCGCCCATTCGTCGGTGCGCCATAAATGCGCACCCTACGGATAGCCCTCAACAATGCACAAATCCGCCAGACTGACCCCATCGCGCTTGGCCTTGGCGGCCTGATATTCGGGTGAGTGGTAACAGTCCTGAGCGGCCTTGAGATCGGGAAACTCGATCACCACGGTGCGGGGGCGGATGGTCCCTTCGACCACGTCTTGGCTGCCGCCCCGCACCAAAAACCGTGCGCCGTATTTGGCGAAGGCCTCGGCATTGGCTTGGCGGTAAGCCTCATAGGCTGTGGGGTCAGATATGGTAACGTGGCCGATCCAGTAGGCGGGCATGGGGGGTGTCCTTGTAAACTGGTGCCAAGGATACGCAGCCATCCTGAAAGCGCAACAGAGGGCCGCGCCCTGCCGGGTTTGAGCCGCAGCCCGACAAAGCGGTGGAGGTGACGCGGCTGTTGGATGACCGCTCGACCTGCTTGCCTGGGCTATAGGGCAGGGGCCCTTCGTGAAGCCCCGTGGTTCAACTTGCCAACCCTTCGGCACTGTGTGAGCCGGTGCAAAGCTGCAGCGTCACACCGGCCGAGGCCATCGCGGCGGCCACCTCGGGCGGGGGGGGCGCGTCGGTGACGACCAGATCCAGAAACTCGAACCCCGCCACCCGGATAAACCCGCGCCGCCCGAATTTGCTGGCATCGGTCACCATGATCCGCCGCTCACCGCAGTCCAGAACCATGCGGGCAAACTCGGCCTCTTGCAGGTCAAAGTCCATCACCCCGCTGGCATCCACCGCACCGGCCGAAATGATTGCATGCTGCACGGCAAAGCTGCGGATGAACTCCAGCGCCGAGGCCCCCAGCGCCGCGCCGCTGTCACCGCGCAACTCGCCCCCCGCCATGAACACCCGGTTGCCGTTCACTGTGGCCAGCGTGCGGGCAATGTCGGACGAATTCGTCACCACCGTCAGCCGCCGATGGGTCAACAACTCGCGCGCCAGAAAGCTGGTGGTGGTGCCAGTGTCCAGCATCAGGCTGTCGCCATCGGCAATCTGATTGGCAAGGCGGCGCGCAATCGCGCGCTTGGCGCCTGCATTTTCCCGCATCCGGCGGTCAAACGGGGCCTCACCGGTCTGGCCTGCCAGCCCCACCGCGCCATGCACCCGGACCACGGCGCCCGCCTCGGCCATGGCACGCACATCGCGGCGCACCGTTTCGGCCGACACCGCCAAAGCCTGCGCCAAGGCCGCCAGCGACAAGGCCCCCTGCTCGTGCAAGAGCCGCAGAATCGCCCCATGGCGTTTGTTCAGCATTTTGGCCGAGACCCCCGCTCGTCTTGTGGATTTACCGGCATAGCTTGACCGAATTTTGCCCATCTTTCAATGATACGGTCACTGAATCCACAGTTATCCTGATTTTTGATTGACACATGCCCCTTTGGTAACGCGTAATTTCCGCAGAACACAAAGGCGCAGGCGCGCCAATTGACCGCGTCCCAAGCGCCCGAACCATCCAACCGGCCTGCCGCATCTTCGGCGGGCCCTTATCAGGGAGTGCTCCATGCGTCTGCCTCTAACCCTTGCCGCCTTGCTGTGCGCCTCAACCGCCATGGCCCAAGAGTCCACCGATCCGATCAAGCTGACGCTGCATGATTGGACGGGCCAGTTGATCACCACCCAATTGATGGGCGAGGTGCTGAAAAAGGGCGGCTATAACGTCGAATATGTTCAGGCCGATTATCTGGCCCAGTTTGCAGGTCTGGAAACCGGCGATCTGCATGTTGCCATGGAAATCTGGGAAACCACGGGCCGTGATGCGATGGATGCCGCCACCGCCACCGGCAATGTCGAGGTCTTGGGTGCCACCGGCATGCAGGCCAAGGAAGAGTGGTGGTATCCTTTGTACATGAAGGAAAAATGCCCCGGTCTGCCGAATTGGGAAGCCTTGAAGGACCCTGCCTGCGCTGAGGCGTTCAGCACTGCTGAAACCGCGCCGAAGGGCCGCTATCTGGGTGGGCCGGTAACATGGGGTGGCTTTGATGAGGAACGCATCGCAGCCCTTGATCTGCCGTTTGAGGTGATTCACGCGGGCACCGATGCCGCCCTTTTTGCCGAACTGGAATCCGCCTATCAGCGCCAAGCCCCGGTGATGCTGTGGGTTTACGCGCCGCATTGGGCCCCCGCCAAATTTGAAGGCGAATGGGTGGAATTCCCGACCTATGAGGCCGCTTGCTATACCGATCCGGCATGGGGCGGAAACCCGGATGCGGCGCATGATTGCGGCAAACCTTTTGGCGATATCTGGAAAGTCGGCTGGTCGGGCGTCAAGGACAAATGGCCCGGCGCGCACAAGGCCATTCAGGCCTTTAGCATCGACAATGCCGCGATGGGCCAGATGATCACCGAGGTGGATCTGAACGGCAAAGCCATTGAGGTTGTCGTGGCCGACTGGATGGCCGCCAATGAGGCCAGTTGGAGCGCTTGGATCACCAAGTAATCCGGGCCAAGGCCTGCGCTTAAACAGAATCCCTCTGGGTGCATCCCAGTGCCCAGAGGCGGAATGAACCGGGTTTTTCCATGTCCGACGCGCGTGCTACGCTGGTCTGCCGCAACCTTTGGAAGGTGTTCGGCGCCCGCGCTTCTGAATCCTTTGCCGCCGCCGGGGGCGATGCGGCGCGGCTGGCTGCCCTTGGCCTTGTGCCCGCCGTGCGCGCGGTCGATCTGACCGTCCAGCGCGGCGAAATCTTTGTCATCATGGGCCTGTCGGGGTCTGGAAAATCCACACTCGTGCGGCTGATGTCGCGGCTGATCGAACCCACCGCCGGGCAGGTCTTGTTCAACGGCCAAGACCTGTTGGCCACGACTGAGGCCGAGATGACCCAGATCCGGCGGCACAAGATGGGCATGGTGTTTCAACACTTTGCCCTCTTGCCGCATCTGACGGTTCTGGAAAACGTGGCTTTTCCCTTGGATGTTCAAGGCGTTGCGCGCCCAGAGCGTGAGGCCCGTGCGCGCGAGATGATCGCGCTGGTCGGCCTTGGCGGCCGCGAAGGGGCCTATCCGCGCCAGTTGTCAGGCGGCCAGCAACAGCGCGTCGGCATCGCGCGGTCTTTGGCGGTTGAACCTGAATTGTGGTTTTTGGACGAACCCTTTTCCGCCCTTGACCCCCTGATCCGGCGCGAGTTGCAGGATGAGTTTATCCGCCTGCAATCACGGCTGCAAAAGACGATCATCTTCATCACCCATGACTTTGATGAGGCGATCCGTCTGGCCGACCGCATCGCCATCATGAAGGACGGCCAGATCGAACAGATCGGCACGCCGCAAGATCTGGTGCTGCACCCGGCCACCGATTATGTGCGCGCCTTTACCGGGGCTGTGGCCAAGGCCAAGGTGGTGCGGCTGGCGTCATTGGTGACCCCCGGCCCGGTGCCTGCGGGCGTGGCCATCCTGCCCGCCCGCGCCACGGTGGCCGAGGCGGGGCAAGCGTTTCTGGATGGTCAGGCGCTGGTCGGCGTCGAGGAAAACGGCACGCCCATCGGCACCGTCGCGCGCGAGGATGTCATTCGCCTTCTGCTGGGGGGCGAGGCGTGATCCGGCCCAGCCCTTTGCCCGGCATCGGTCGCGCCCGCCCGCTGTGGGCCGTGGCGCTGGTCCTTGCAGTGGGGCTGTGGCTTTGGGGGCAAACCTTCCTGCCCTTTGCCTTTGATTATCCGAAATCCGCCCAAATCCCCGCCGCGCGCTGGATCGGCGGCTTTATTACATGGCTGGTGAAAGAGGCCGCAATTGGCCCCATCGCTTTTGCCGACCTGACGCGCGCGGTTTCAACGATCATCGATGTGCCTTATCAAGCCGCCCTTGGCCTTCTGGCTGACGGCGTGCAGCGCCAAGAGGCGGGCCAGACCTTGCAACTGGTGCCGCCCCTGTCATGGCTTGCGGTCATCGCCATTATGGCGCTGTTTGCCCATTGGGCGGGCGGGGCAGGGCTGGCGGCGCTGGTGACGGCCTGCTTCATATTCGTCGCGATCTTTGGCCACTGGCATGCCACGATGGTGACGCTCGCCTCGATTGTGGTGGCCGTGCCTTTGGGGGTGGCGGGGGGCCTTGGTCTTGGCATTCTTGCCTGGCGCAACCCGTGGTTTGAGCGTGCCTTGCGCCCGTTTCTTGACCTGATGCAGACCATGCCGGTTTTTGCCTATCTGGTGCCCATCCTGATCCTTTTCGGCTTTGGCCCCACGGCGGCGGTGATTGCCACGCTGATCTATGCCACCCCGCCGATGACCCGCATCACCACGCTGGCCCTGTCGCGCGTGCCGACCGAGACCCATGATCTGGCCACCATGGTCGGTTGCACCTCGCGCCAGCGGTTGTGGCGTGTGCTGGTCCCTTCGGCGCGCGAGCCTTTGCTGGTGGGCGTCAATCAGGTTATCATGCTGTCGCTGAACATGGTCATCATCGCATCTATGATTGGGGCGGGTGGCTTGGGGTTTGAGGTGCTGAACGCGCTGCGCCGGCTTGATTTCGGCACGGGGCTTGAGGCGGGGTTTGCCATCGTGGCGCTGGCCATCGCGCTGGATCGTCTGAGCCAAGCGATTGCGCATCGCAGCGCTGGGGCCGACCCGAAAACCGGCGTTGGCCGCCATCCTTATCTGGTGGCCGCCCTTGTCTTTGCCCTTGGCGCGGGGCTGATCGGGCTTGTTCTGCCCGCCGTGCAAACCTACCCCGAGGCGGCGCATCTTTCGACCAGCCCGTTCTGGGCAGCCTTGGTGGAATGGATCAACGTCACCTTCTTTGACACGCTGGAGGCGGTTAAGAACGCGATCCTGACATGGGTCTTGATGCCCGCCAAACGCTTCCTTCTGGGGCTGCCGTGGCTGGGGGTGGTCGTCCTTCTGGGCATCGCGGGCTGGCGCTTGGGCGGGCTGCGGCTGGGCCTTTTGTGCGCGGGCCTGTCGTTTCTGATTGCCGCCACCGGGCAATGGGAAAAGGCGATGATCACGGTCTATCTGTGCGGTATCTCGACCCTGATCGCGATGGCCATCGGTCTGCCCATCGCTATCTGGGTGGCCGAGCGTGACCGCTGGTGGACTGTCACCCGCCTTGTGATCGACACGCTGCAAACCCTGCCGAGTTTTGTCTATCTCATGCCCATCGTCATGCTGTTTCGGGTGGGGGATTTCACCGCCATGATTGCGGTGGTGGCTTATGCGGTGGTTGCCTCGGTGCGCTATACCGCCTTGGGCCTGCAAGGGGTGGACCCGCGTTTGATCGAGGCAGGCCGTGCCATGGGCTGCACGCCTTGGCAGATCCTGACGCGGATCCGGCTGCGGCTGGCGCTGCCGGAAATTCTGCTGGGCCTTAACCAGACGATCATGTTTGCCCTGTCGATGCTGGTCATCACCGCCCTTGTCGGCACCCGTGATCTTGGTCAGGACGTCTATATCGCCCTGACCAAGGCCAATCCCGGCAATGGGCTGGTGGCGGGGCTGGCCATTGCCTTCATCGCCATCATTGCTGACCGTCTGTTGTCCGCCGCCGCCCAGTCAGCCCGCGCAAAACTGGGATTGGAGGGCCCGACATGATCCGCGATCCCATTCGCGCCTTGCCCTGCTGGCGGGGTGAGATCACCGCCGAACCGCTGCATGGCGGGCTGTCGAATGAGAGCTGGAAGGTCACCGATGCGGCGGGCGCCCATGTGGTGCGCTTTGGCCGCGATTACCCGTTCCACCATGTCGACCGCGCGCGCGAGGTGATGACAGCCCGCGCCGCCCATGCCGCAGGCTTTGGCCCGGCGGTGGAATATGCCGCCCCCGGCGTCAGCGTTGGCCAGTTCATCACGGCGGCCACCTGGACCCCCGCCGATGTCAGCGCCGCCCCTGAGCGCGTCGGCACGCTCTTGCGCCGCTTTCACCATGAGATGCCCACCCATATCGCCGGGGCGGGGTTCATTTTCTGGCCCTTCCATGTGATCCGCGACTATGCCCGCACCATTGCTGCCGGGGGCAGCCCCTTTGCCCCCGGCTTGCCCGATCATCTGGCATTGGCCGCCAAGCTTGAGGCGGCGCAGATCCCGATGCCCATCGTCTTTGGCCACCATGATCTTTTGCCCGCCAACTTTCTGGATGACGGGCAAAAGCTGTGGCTGATCGATTACGAATACGCAGGCTTTGGCACCGCGATGTTCGATCTGGCCGGAGTGGCGTCGAATGCCGGGATGAGTGGTGCCGAGACCGAGGCGCTTTTGGTGGCCTATCTGGGCCACAAACCCGACGCCGCCTTTGCCCGCGCCTTTGACGCCATGCAATGCACGAGCCTCTTGCGTGAGGCGATGTGGGCCATGGTGTCAGACCTGCACCTGTCCGCCCCCGGTGCAGATTACCGCAGCTATGCGGCGGAAAACCTTGAAAAACTGGTCGCCAGTCTTTCCCATTTTACCCAAGCACACGGGACACTTTGACATGACACTTCCGACCCAGGCCCAGATCATCGTGATTGGTGGCGGCATCATCGGCTGTTCCACTGCCTATCATCTGGCGCGCGATCACAAGGCCGATGTGCTCTTGTTGGAGCAGGGCAAGATCACCAGCGGAAGCACATGGCATGCGGCGGGGCTGGTGGGGCAGTTGCGGTCATCGGCGTCGATCACCAAGGTGCTGAAATACTCGGTTGATCTGTACAAGGGGCTTGCGACTGAGACCGGCCTTGATACCGGCTGGAAGATGACAGGCTGTCTGCGTCTTGCCACCACGGCAGACCGCTGGACCGAATACAAGCGCCTTGCCACCACCGCCCGCAGCTTTGGGATGGACATGGAACTGGTCAGCGCCGATGAGGTCAAACGGATGTGGCCCCTGATGGACACATCCGACCTGATCGGGGCCAGTTGGTTGCCGACCGATGGGCAGGCCAGCCCGTCGGACATTACCCAGTCCTTGGCGAAAGGCGCGCGGATGCATGGCGCTAAGATCGTCGAAGGGGTGACCGTCACCGGGTTCCGGATGGACGGTCGCCGTATCACCCATGTCGAGACCGATCAGGGCGAGATCGCCTGCGACAAGGTGGTGAACTGCGGCGGCATGTGGGCGCGCCAATTGGGCGCGATGGCCGGGGTGGCGGTGCCGCTGCATCCGGTCAAACACCAGTATATCATCACCGAAAAGATCGAAGGGCTCTCCCCGGATGCCCCCACCCTGCGCGACCCCGATCGGCGCACCTATTTCAAGGAAGAGGTCGGCGGCCTTGTGATGGGCGGGTATGAGCCGAACCCCCAAGGCTGGGTCACGGGCGACATTCCCCCGAATTGGGAATTCCGCCTGTTTGACGATGATTTCGACCATTTCGGCCAGCATCTGGAACAGGCCATGGCCCGCGTGCCTGCTTTGGAACATACCGGCGTCAAGCAGATGATCAACGGGGCTGAAAGCTTTACCCCTGATGGGAATTTCATCCTTGGGCCGGCACCCGAATGTGACAACATGTATGTGGGTGCCGGGTTCAACGCCTTTGGCATTGCCTCGGGCGGGGGCGCGGGCTGGGTTCTGGCCGAATGGGTGATGCGGGGCGAGGCGCCCTTGGACCTTTGGGCCGTCGATATCCGGCGCTTTTCGGGGCTGCACCGTGACCGCGACTGGGTCGCGACCCGCACGCTGGAGGCTTATGGCAAACACTACACCGTTGCCTTCCCGCATGAGGAATATGACAGTGGCCGTCCCCGCATCACCTCGCCGCTATATGCGCGGCTGCAGGCCAAGGGCGCTGTCTTTGGATCGAAACTCGGGTGGGAGCGGCCCAACTGGTTTGCGCCTGCCGGGGTTGAGGCGCGCGATCACTATTCGATGGGACGGCAGAACTGGTTTGGCCCGGTGGGTGGGGAACACGCCCATGTCCGCGCCCATGCCGGGGTGTTCGACCAATCTTCCTTTGCCAAGTATGAGATCTCTGGCCCGAAGGCCGCCGAGGCGCTGGAGGCGATCTGCGCCAACCGCGTGGCGCGTGATGTGGGGCGGCTGACCTATACCCAGCTTCTGAACAGCCGCGGCGGGATCGAGGCCGATCTGACCGTGGCACGGCTGGCCGAGGACCGGTTCTACATCGTCACCGGCACCGGCTTTCGCACCCATGATTATGGCTGGATTGCCGATCACCTGCCGAAAACCGGCGTCAGCTTTGAAGATGTCACCGAAGGCTGGGGCACGCTGTCGCTCATGGGGCCGCGCGCGCGCGACATTCTGGCGGCGGTCGCGGCGGAGGATGTGTCGAACACCGCACTGCCCTTTGGCTCGGCCCGGATATTGACCATCGCTGGCGTCAAGGTTCGCGCCTTTCGGGTCACCTATGTGGGAGAGCTTGGGTGGGAATTGCATTGCCCAATCAACCAGTTGGGTGATGTTTATGATGCGCTGATGGTGGCGGATCCGGCGCTGCGCCCTGTCGGCTATCGTGCGCTGGAATCCTTGCGATTGGAAAAGGGCTACCGCGCTTGGTCTTCGGATATCACCCCCAATGATACGCCTTTTGAGGCGGGTCTGGGTTGGGCTGTCAAGTTGAAGACCAACGCCCCCTTCCTTGGCCGTGCCGCACTTGAGACGGCGCAGGCCAAGCCGCTGACCAAATCGCTGATGACCTTTACCGTCGATGACCCGGCCGCCGTTCTGGTCGGGCGCGAAACCATTCTGCGCGATGGGCAGGCGGTGGGCTATCTGACCTCGGGGGGGTATGGCTATAGCGTCGGCAAAAGCATTGGCATGGGCTATGTCCGCCATGATGCTGGCGTGACCGAGCCTTGGCTTTCGGCGGGTCGCTATGCCCTTGTCGTCGCGGGCGAAGAAACCTCGGCAAAGCTGTCGCTCAAACCGCTGATCGACCCTGAGGGTGCGCGCATCAAAGCCTGACGCGCGAAAGACCCAAACGCAAACGGCGCGGCAGGTTTCCCTGCCGCGCCGTTGTCTTGCGCCTTGCGGCGATAGGATTATTCGTCAGCCGAAGCCGCCAGACCCGAAGGGGCTGCAATGTTCGCCACAACAAAGTTGCGCGCGATGGTGGGCTTGGCACCGGCGGGAAGGGCGATGTCGTCGATGTGGATCACATCGCCGATCTGCTTGCCGGTCAGGTCCACGGTGATGTGGTCAGGAATATCACCGGCGGTGACTTCCAGTTCCACTTCCGAGCGCACAACGGTCAGGGTGCCGCCACGCTTCAGACCCGGCGAGGCTTCGTGGTTCACGAACTCGACATGGATGAACAGCTCGATCTTCGAGTCGTCATGGATGCGCAGAAAGTCGACATGGGTCGGCAGATCCTTGACCACGTCGCGCTGCACACCGCGGCAGACGACATGCACATCCTCATGCCCTTCAACCTTCAGGTTGAACAGCGACTGCAGGAAGCGGCCAGCCTTGAGGCGCTTGAGCAGATAGTTGTAGGTGATGTTCAAAGCGAGCGGTTCTTTCCCGTCGCCATAAACGATTGCGGGTACGTTGCCCTCACGACGAGCTTGACGAGCGGCCCCCTTGCCTGTCCCCGTCCGTACCGCGGCGATGAAATCTTGAGCTTCACGAGCCATGGTTTTCTCCTTGATAAGTCCGCCATCCTCCAAGGGTGCATGGCGCGACTGCGGGCCTATAGCGGGAAAACGCCACAAGGGAAAGGTCAAAATCCGCTATCCACGCAAAAGCCGCGAAACCGCCAAAAGCGGCGCGGGCGAGAGATCGCGTGTCGGCAAAAGACGCGCCGTAACCGCCCGGCAGGGGTAGCACAGGGCCAGTCCTAGCGCGAGAACTTCATGTCCTTTCTGTCTCTTCTGGCGATCTCCCGCCCTGCGGTGGCGGCCTTTGCCGCGATGGGCATCCTATGGGGCAGCTTTGCGGCAGCGCTTCCCGACCTGAAGGCGATGCTGGGGGTGGACGAGGCTCAGATGGGTCTTCTCATGTTCATGACCCCGGTAGCGGCGGTCGTCGCCATGCTGATCGCACCGGCCGTCGGGGTGGCCTTTGGCCGTGTCGCGCTGCCGGTGGCCACGATTGTGATGTGCGCGGGCTTTATTCTGCCCGGTCAGGCCAGCGTGATCTGGATGTTCCCGATCGCCATGATGGCGGCGGGCTTTGGCACTGGCATGACCGATGTGTTGATGAATGCCCGCGTTGCCACGATGGAGGCCAGTCGCGGGCTGCATCTGATGAACCTTGCCCATGCGGCCTATTCCTTTGGCTATGCCGGCGGCGCGATTGCGACGGGTGTCATGCGCCAGGCGGGCTGGTCCCCGGCTTGGGTCTTGGGAACCATGGCGGCGGTGGCCGGGCTGATGGCGATTTTGACGCTTGAACGCGATGGCCGCATCGAAGGGCTGGCGCGCCCGAAAACCCGCGCCGGGCGCGGTCTTGGCTGGGTGCCGGTCATCGGCGGCGGCATGGTGTTCATTGCCTTTCTGACAGAAAACGCCGCCGAGAACTGGTCGGCCCTGCATATCGAACAAACCTTGGGCGGCTCGCCCGCCCATGGCGCGATGGGGCCTGCGACAATGGCGCTGACCATGGGGGTCGCGCGGCTGGTGGGGCAGGGGATTGCCGGGCGGGTGCGGCCCGTGGTGCTGTTGACCGCAGGGGCCATGATTTCGGCGGTGGGGGCCTTTGCCGTGGCGGCAGCTGTCACGCCTTGGATGGCCTACGCCGGGTTCATCGTCATGGGAATCGGATCTTCGGTCATCGCGCCCACCGCCTTTTCGCTGGTGGGCGCCTCTGCCGCGCCCGAGGCCCGCGCCCGCGCCGTGGCCCGCGCCACGCTTTTTGGCTATCTTGGCTATTTCATCGGCCCGCCCGGTTTCGGCTTTATCGCGGGCAGCCTTGGCCTGCGCTATGCCTTTGTCTTTGCCGCCGTGATCTTGTTGATGGTGCCGATCCTGGCCCGGATCATGGCGCGGCGCGCCTGATTGTGGCCTCCATGCCCCCGGTCGCGTCGGCATAGGTGCAGAAAATGTCGCGCAGCGGGGTGACCTTTGCCCGTGCCCGGGCTAACTGAGCCTGCGCGCGACAGGAGTTTCTCGACCATGGCCTATTTTCTCGGTGTTGATACCGGCGGCACCTATACGGATGCCGTGATTGTCGATGAGGCGGCTGATACCGTCATCGGCAAGGCCAAGTCACTGACCACGCGCCAAGACCTCGCGCTGGGTATTGGTCGGGCGGTGGATGCGGCCCTTGAAGGCGCCGGGATCGCCGCGCGCGATGTGGCGCTGGTGTCTTTGTCCACCACTCTGGCCACCAACGCGCTGGTCGAAGGCCAAGGCGGGCGCGTCGCCCTGATCTTCATCGGCTTTGACGCCGCAGATATGGAGCGCGGCGGGCTGACCGAGGCTCTGAAGGGGGATCCGGTGGTCCTTTTGGACGGCGGCCACACCCATGCCGGAACCGAAGCCGCCACGCTCGACATCGCCGGGCTTGAGGCGCAGCTTGTGGATCTGCGCGACAGCGTTATGGGCTTTGCCGTGGCCGCGCGCTTTGCCACCCGCAACCCGGCGCATGAAATCGCCGCGCGCGAGGTGATCCGCCGCGTGACTGGTCGCCCCGTCACTTGCAGCCATGAATTGTCGGCCAATCTGAACGGCCCCAAACGCGCATTGACTGCCGTTTTGAATGCCCGCCTGATCGGGATGATCGACCGGCTGGTGACCGCCTGCGAGCGGCATCTGGCCCAAGCCGGCATTGACGCACCCTTGATGGTGGTGCGCGGCGATGGCGCGCTGATCTCGGCCGCCATGGTGCGCGAGCGCCCGATTGAAACCATCCTTTCTGGCCCCGCCGCCTCGATCGTTGGCGCGCGCTGGTTGACGGGTGCCCCCGATGCGCTGGTCAGCGATATTGGCGGCACCACAACCGATGTGGCGCTCTTGCGCGGTGGCCTGCCCGAGATTGATCCGGCCGGTGCCCGCGTCGGCGGCTTTCGCACCATGGTGGAGGCGGTGGCGATGCGCACCACCGGCCTTGGCGGCGACAGCGAGGTGCATCTGAAAACCGAAGGCCTGCTGGGGGGGCTCCGTCTTGGGCCCCGGCGGTTGATGCCCGTGTCGCTTCTTGCGGTGGACCACGGCCAGATGGTGCACGCAACCCTTGACCGTGCGCTTTCATCTGAAACGGCGGGCGAGTTTGACGGCCGCTTTGTGGTGCCGATGGGGGGCAATGCAGGTGGGCTGAACGCCCGCGAAGCCACGCTTTTGGCCCGCATCACCCAGCCCATGCCGCTGGCTGGCGCCTTGACCAGCCGCATTGAAGTGGCAGCACTTGAGCGGCTTGTGGCCCGCGGGCTGGTGATGCTGTCTGGCGTGACACCCTCGGATGCCAGCCACGTGCTGGGCCGGCTGGACAGCTGGGACAGCACCGCCGCCGCCAAGGCGCTGAAACTTCTTGCCCGCCGCCGCAACGGCGCAGGTGACCGCTTTGCCACAGATGGCGAAACCCTTGCGGCCGCGATCATCGACCAACTGACGGCCCAGACCGTCGATTGCCTGTTGGAAGCCGCCTTTGACGAAGATGACGCGTTCGACGGCCAAGCCTCCGAGGTGCTGGCGCGCCATCCCCTGATGACCGCCGGACTGAAACACCACCGGGGGGTGGTAGAGCTGACCGCGCGTCTCGGCGTGCCCGTCATCGGGCTTGGGGCCTCGGCCCCGTCCTATTATGGGGCTGTGGGCAAGGTGCTGGGCTGCGAGATGATCTTGCCCGAACATGCCGGCGTGGCCAACGCCATCGGCGCGGTGGTGGGTCAGGTGTCGCAAAAGGTGACCGGCATTGTCACCTCACCCGCCGAGGGGCGCTATATCGCCCATCTGCCCGATGCGCTGCAAACCTTCTCCAGCGCCACCGATGCACTTGCCGCCTTGGAAGCCGCCCTGCGCCTCGAGGCGGAAAGCCGCGCCAGGGCCGCAGGAGCCGAAGATCTGCGCATCACCGCCAAGCGCGACCTGCGCGAGGTCGACATCGAGGGGCGCAAGATGTTCGTGGAAGCCTCGGTCTCGGTCACCGCCGCCGGCCGCCCCCGCGTGGCGCACAGCTGAGCGCAGCTTTGCTCCCTGCATCCCCGGCGGAACGCCTCCGGCGGGGGAGTATTTCAAAAGGCGCAAATCCTTCAGCCTTTCTTAACCTTGATCGGGCAAGTTCGCACGGCGGTACAGGGAGGAGTCCCGATGACCGCAAGGCGCAAGTCGTCCCGACGGGTGTGAGAAGCGCTCTCTGCGCACTGGACCGGTGCCCTCGTCGGGGCGCATTTCGGCGTGTTCATGGGCTTGCGCCTTGCGAAATACTCCACGGGGGTCCGGGGGTGTGAAACCCCCGGCGCCTGGGCCACAGGAAACCGCCCGCTGGCCTGCGAATCCCCCTTGACGCCCTGCGCGCCCCGCCGTATCCCCCGCGCCAATGGCTAGGTAGCTCAGCTGGTTAGAGCACATGACTCATAATCATGGGGTCGGGGGTTCGAGTCCCCCCCTCGCCACCACTTTTCTTTTCCGACTGTCCAAATCAGGTGCCCCTGGGGGTTCATGAAAACTGTGTGCTGATGCCGTGCCAAGGATCAGCCGCATTTTGCCCGGCGCACCTGAGTTGGCGGCGGGCCCGGCACGCCGATTATGCGTCCAGCCACACGTGCGCCTGCGGCCAATATGACAGCGGCTGCGGCGTGGGATGAGCGCCCGGCATGATGGCCGGGCGGTGCCAGCCTATCACGCCATCGGCGCATCATGAATCGGGCGGGCCGGGGATTGGGTTATGCTGGCTTGAAGGGCGCGGTCCCGTGCTGCATCCGGGTGCAGGCTAGCCCAGGTTTTTGCCCCATGTAGCGGCCCTGCACCTGGGACAGGGCTTTCACCGTCGGATGCCGCTTTGCTTCACGTCCTTGCGTCGCCGCCTAAAGCGTATCGCGTTTGATCGGGTCCAGCCGATCAAACGCTCCGCCATATTCCCAACGGCTTGGCTGTCTTGGATCGCATTCAGTCTGAATCAGATTGAATGCGATCCGCTGCAGGGTTTTGCACCGACATGCGCGGCGTCAACCGGGCCTTGCGCACCGGCGCGCTGATACGCGTTGCGCCGCCCGTGACGTTGGATTACGCCCCCGCAGCCGCCTCGCCCAGGCCCGGCAACTCGGCCGAACCGCTGCGCAGCATGTCCGCCAGTGTCAGCGATTCGATGATCACCAGATAGGACCAGAACACCTCGGCAAAGACCTTGCGGATGCGGCAGGTCGCCTCATCGGTGCAATCCTCGCAGCGGTGATAGGCGCTGCGTGACAGGCAGGGCAGGGGGGCGATTGGCCCGTCAATGCTGCGCAAAAGGTCCGGAATCGAAATGTCAGCCGGCTTTTTCAAAAGCGAATAGCCCCCGAGCCGCCCCCGGGTTGACCGGATCGCCCCGGCATTGCGCAGTTCCAACAGAATATGCTCTAAAAACCGCTTTGGCGTGCCTGCCCGCCGCGCAATTTCCTCGATCGTCAGGCCCTGGGGTGCCGGGCGGGCGGCCTCATCGGCCAGGACCAACAGGGCCTTGAGCGCATATTTCATCTTCTGTGTGATCATGAGCGAAACCTAAGGTGCCAATGGCGCAAGATCAATCCGCGCTTGGGTGGTCTGCCCCTGTGGTGCGCTCTCAGCTGGCGGCATCAATCGCTCAACCCGCTGCGCGGTGCGCCGATAGTGATCGGTCAGCAAAGCTGCGGCCAAATCAGCATCACGCGTCAGTGCCGCGCGGGCCAGTGCCTCATGTTCGGCCTGCACGTCACGCGCAGGCTCGCCCGGTGGCGGGGCCAGAATCGGATGGCGGTAGCGTTCGCTTTCCACATAAAGCCGCTGGAAGAACTCTATCAGCCAGCCCGACCCACAGGCCGACAGAAGCGCCGTGTGAAAGCTGTGATGACGCGCCTCCAGCGCAGGGGCATCCGCCTTGGTCGCACTGCCGCGTGCGGCCTGCAGCAACAGCGCATGGAGGCTGCCGACAATGCCCGCCTCCCACTCATCGCCGCCACGGTCTATTGACAGGCGCAGTGCGCGTGTTTCAATCAAGATGCGGGTGTTGGTGGCATCCCACATCTCTTCCATCGACACAGGCGCCACCGAAAACCCCTTCAGCGCCACCGAGGTCACCAACCGCTCGGCCTGTAGCCGGTTCAAGGCCTCGCGCAGCGGCGAAAATCCCATCTCATAGCGTTTCGAAAGCTGGGCCATGCGCAAAGGCGCGCCGGGCTTTAGCTGGCCCGTCACAATGTCGCGGCGCAAGCTGTCGTAGGCTTTTTCGGCAAGCGTCATGGTCAGGGCACCCTTTCACGCCGACTATGGCGCGAGGTGGGGTGTTTTGCAAATGCAGGATTTTCGAAAATCCGTATTGCCTTCGAAAATCATCCACGCCAGACTGCCCGCCAAACGCATCCTGCATCAGGGAGAAGTCCTATGGCCACCGCGCGCGAGAACCACCGGGAAGATGTCATTGGTCGCGCCAATGTCGAGGATACGCCCGAGCTTTTGGCCTATTATGATGACTTGGACAAACACCACGCAGGCGCCCTTTGGACCGTGGCCAACAAGATCGAACCGTGGGAGCCAAAGTCGCAATCCATCCCCGTCGTTTGGCGCTATAAGGACCTGCGCGATCACGTGATCCGCTCGGTTGACCTTGTGACGCCGGAAAAGGCGGGCCGGCGGGTGATCTATCTCAACAACCCCGGCCGCAGCGATGTCGCCGCCGCCGTGGGCTGGATCTATGCCGGATTGCAGGTGATGAACCCCGGCGAAGTGGCCAGTGCCCACCGCCATTCGGCCTCTGCCATCCGCTTTATCATGGAAGGGCGGGGGGCCTATACCGTGGTGGACGGTCACAAGATGACCCTTGGTGCCAATGATTTCGTCCTCACCCCCAACGGCACCTGGCACGAACATGGCGTCAGCGCCGATGGGTCCTTGTGCCTGTGGCAAGACGGGCTGGATATTCCCTTCGTCAATGCGATGGAGGCGAATTTCTACGAGGTTCATCCCGATCTGAACCAGGCCGTCGGCCATGCGGTTGACGATATGACAAAAACCTGGGGGAACGCAGGCCTTACCCCGTCCACCGGCAAATGGTCACACGGCTATTCGCCGATGTACAAATACGAATGGGAGCCGACCTATGAGGCCCTGTCCAAATACGCAAGCTGCACCGATGGCAGCGCGTTTGACGGGGTGATGATGGACTACGTGAACCCGGTCACCAACGGCCCGGTCATGAAAACCCTTGGCGCAAGCATGCAGATGCTGCGCGCGGGCGAACACACCAAAGCCCACCGCCACACTGGAAGCTACCTCTACCACGTCGCCAAAGGCCGCGGCTATTCGGTGATCAACGGCAAACGCTATGACTGGTCCGAACGCGATATCTTCTGCGTCCCCTCTTGGGCCTGGCACGAACACGTCAACCTTGACGAGCGCAATGACGCTTGCCTCTTCTGCCTTTCCGACATTCCGGTGATGCGGGCGCTCTCGCTCTACCGCGAAGAGGCATTTGCCGACAACAACGGCCACCAGCCTATCCTGTAAGGAAATACCATGAAACTCGTTACCTACCGCGCCTCCGTCGAGGATGCCGCCCGCCTTGGTGTCATCGTGGATGACATGGTCGTCGATGTCGCCGCGCTGGGCGAGGCGCTGGGCGATCCCTTGCCCGACACCATGCTGGGCCTGATCGATGCCGGGCGCCCGGGCCTTGCCGCCCTGCGCGCCTGTCTGGACGAAGTGGGAACCGACTTCCCGATACAGACGGCGACCGCCTTGGCCAATGTGCGCCTCCTCGCCCCCATCCCGCGGCCGCGCAAGAACATCTTCGGCATCGGGCTGAACTACCTTGACCACGTCATCGAATCCGCCAAGGCGCTTGACACCAACAAGGATTTGCCAAAGCAACCGGTGATCTTCTCCAAACCCCCCACCGCCGTGATCGGCCCGGATGAGCCGATCCTGCACAACGCCAACATCACAAAGCAGCTCGATTGGGAGGTGGAACTGGCCGTGATCATCGGCACCACCGCCCGCCGCGTCCCCCGCAACACAGCTCTGAAGCACGTCTTCGGCTATTCCGTGATGATTGACGTCTCCGCCCGTGACAACCGCCGCGCCGGGCAATGGATCTTCTCCAAGGGCATGGACAGCTACGCCCCCTTCGGTCCGGTGATTGTCACCGCCGATGAAATCCCCGATCCGCAAAACCTTGACCTCTGGCTCACCATCAATGGCGTGGAAAAACAACGCTCCAACACCGCCAAGATGCTCTTCAAGGTTGATGAGCTGATCGCCGACATCTCCCAGGGCATCACGCTTGAACCCGGAGACATCATCGCGTCGGGCACCCCGGAAGGCGTGGGCGCGGGCCGCGACCCGCAAGAATTCATGTGGCCCGGTGATACCGTCGTGGCCTCAGTCGAAGGCATCGGCACCCTGCGACACCCGGTTGTCAATTCCACGCCAAACGACCAAACTGGATCCTGATTTCATCTTGGCAAAAATACTCTCGGGGGGTCCGGGGGGCGAAGCGCCCCCGGGGCCTGCCACAAGCGGGAACCTCACATGACCATCACTGTTGCCGTCGCGCAAATCGCCTCAATTCCAACCGACAGCTTGGCCACCGCCGAGAAAGCCGCCGCCACCTTGCGTGAGGCGGCGGCCAAGGGGGCCAAGCTCGTCGTGTTCCCCGAGGCGCTGATCGGCGGTTATCCCAAGGGCGAAAGCTTTGGCGCGCCCATCGGCATGCGCAAACCCTCAGGCCGCGCCGCCTTTGCCCGCTACCACGCCACAGCCATTGATCTAGATGGCCCCGAAGTTGCTTGCCTCACCGAAGCTGCCAAAGACACCGGCACTTTCGCCGTTGTGGGTGTGATCGAACGTGATGGCGCGACGCTTTACTGCACGGTCCTCTATTTCGACGGCGCCAAGGGCCTTGTCGGCAAGCACCGCAAACTGATGCCCACCGCAGGTGAGCGCCTGATCTGGGGCTTTGGTGACGGCTCCACAATGCCCACATTCAAAACTGATTTTGGCACCATCGGTGCGGTGATCTGTTGGGAAAACTACATGCCTGCGCTGCGGATGCACATGTATCACCAAGGCGTCAGCCTTTATTGCGCCCCTACGGCGGATGATCGCGACACATGGCTTGCCACCATGCAGCACATCGCGCTTGAAGGTCGCACCTTTGTGCTGACCGCCTGCCAGCACATCACCCGCGCCGCTTACGGCCCCGACCATGAATCCGCCTTGGGCGATGATCCGGCCACCGTGATGATGCGCGGCGGGTCCGCCATCATCGGGCCTTTGGGCAAGGTGCTCGCTGGCCCCGATTTCAGCGGTGAGACGATCCTTTATGCCGACATCGACCCCACCGAAATCCCCCGCGCCAAGTATGATTTTGACGTGACCGGCCATTACGCCCGGCCAGACGTCTTTGAACTGACCGTCGACACCCGCGCCAAATCCGCCGTAAAGGAAGTCTGATGTATTGGAATATGGACGCGGTGGAAGAGCCCATCGCCTATAAGCTGCTGGCTGCCACCATCATGCCGCGCCCCATCGCCTGGGTGGTGACCCAAGACCGCGAAGGCCGCGTCAATGCCGCCCCCTACAGCTTTTTCAACGCCATGGGGTCCGAGCCGCCCACCGTTGTTCTGGGCATCCAGTCCGACACCAGCCGTGGCTTCAAGGACACCGCCGACAACATCCATGCCACGGGCGAGTTTGTCATCAATCTTGTGACCGAAGCGATGGCCCCGGCGATGAACATCACCGCGCTGGATGCGCCCGCTGGCATGAATGAGCTTGAGATTGCAGGGCTAGACACCTTGCCCTCAACCCAGATTAAGCCGCCGCGCATCAAGGGCAGCCCCGTGGCCTTTGAATGTGTGCTGCTCTCCTCGGTTGTCACCGGTCCCTATCAGACCGTGGTGATCGGACGGGTGAAGGCCGTGCATATCGAAGACCGCTTTGTCCTGAACTCTGAGCGCGCCCATATCGACACGCCCGCTTTGCAGTTGGTCGGGCGCAGCTATGGCGCGACCTATGTGCGTGCCCAAGACACCTTCGAGATGCCCCGCCCCAATTGGGCAAGCTGGACTGGCAAAGGCAAGTCCTGACGCCAAGTCAGCGAAAACCTGCAGAATTTCATCCGGGTTTCACTGGAAACACCAGCCCCTGGTGTTTGGCGAACATCTGCGCCCACCCGCCGTTTCGGGGGCGGCCGAAGATTTTCGAAAATTCTGTTGACAGAAAGCTGAGTCTTGGAATTACTAAACCGGTCAGTAAATTTTTGAACGCGACCATCCAACGCAAAGGGCAGGGCATGCTGCAAGAACGCATCGAAGGCAAATGGCTCGCCGCGTTCCGGCGCGTCTTTGCCCTGAATGGGATCGGCAAAGGTACCAAGCTCGCCATCATCCATGAAACGCAATCCCGCCCGGTTCTTGTCCAGCTGTGCGAATTGGCCGCCTATGACCTTGGCGCCGCGTTTTTCATGATCCAGATGCCGACCCCGCCGCAAGCGGCCCCGGTTCCCGTCAAATCCACCGGCACCTCTTGGGCCATCCAAGGCAACCGCGCGGTGATCGAGGCGCTGAAGCTGCAAGATATCATCGTCGATTGCACGGTTGAGGGCCTTATTCACGCCCCCGAGTGGCCCGAGATCGAAGCTGCCGGCCGCGCCCGCCTTTTGGTCATCACCAACGAACACCCCGAGATCCTTGAACGCACCGAACCGAAGGCCGAACATGGCCAGCGCGTGACGCAAGGGGTGCAGATGCTGCGCGAGGCCAAGCTGATGCGCGTGACATCCAAGGCTGGCACCGACCTGACCATCGACCTGACCGATGCCCCCTGCGGCGGCACCCCTGGCTTTGGCACCACCCCCGGTGCGGTCGCCCATTGGCCCGGTGGGCTGTGCCTGGCATTCCCCGGCAAGAACACCGTCAATGGTCGCATCGTGATGGACGTGGGCGATATGAACCTGACGTTCAAGACCTTTCTCACCAGCCGCATCGACTGCACGGTTGAGAATGATTTTGTCACCGCCATCAAAGGCGACGGCATCGATGCCCTGCATTTTCGCGAATACATGGAGGCTTGGGAGGATTGCAACGCCTATGGCATCTCGCATGTCGGTTGGGGCGTGAACCCGGCTGCGAAATGGGTCTCGGCCGCGATGTATGACAAGCGCGATATGCAGGCCGTCGAATTCCGCGCCCTTCCCGGAAGCTTCCTGTGGTCCACCGGGGCCAACCAATATGCCGGGCGCTATACGTTGGGCCATTTCGACTTGCCGATGCGCAACTGTACCATCACGCTCGACGGCCACACCGTCGTCAAGGAGGGCGTCCTGCAGGGCGACCTCGCCCTTTGATCCCCGAGGCCCCCATGAGCACCCCCGCCGATTACTACGACCTCTCCCGCGTCCGCCCCGAAGTGATTGTGGCCTTGGACAAGATCAACGCCATGGGCCCGGCCTTTGCCGCGCGCGCCAAGGCGGTGGATGATGATGCCTCTTTCCCGACGGAAAACTACAAGGATCTGGCCGACGCCGGTTTCTTGGGCCTGTCGATCCCGCAGGAATTCGGCGGCTGGGGCTTTTCCATGGGCGAATATGCCATGGTCGGGGCCGAGATTGCCAAATACTGCGGCGCCACCGCGCTGACTTTCAACATGCACAACTCGTCCATGGCCTGGTCGCGTTTCATGTATGACATGCCGAACCTCAGTGCCGAGGAAAAGGCCGCCTTCGCCCCCTTGCGCGAAAAGCAGTTCCGCCGGGCGATGAAAGAGCGCGCGATCTATTCGCAACCGATCTCCGAAGGGGGGCAAAACTGGACCTCAAAGCCCAACCAGACCCAATGCCGCAAGGTGGAGGGCGGCTGGAAGATCAACGGCTTCAAGAAATTCGCGAGCCTTGCGGGCTATTGCGACTATTACACCATCGTCTGCACCGAGGTGTTCGAAGGGATGGAGCCGCGCCACGAGGATACCGTCCTTTTCGTCGTCCACAAAGACACCCAAGGCCTGACGGTCAAGGGCGAGTGGGACCCCTTGGGGATGCGCGGCACCAACAGCCGCGATCTGATCTTGAAAGATGTCTTTGTCACCGAAGATGATCTTCTGATGCCCAACGGCATTTTCGGCAAAACGCTGCCGAACTGGCCGCACATGATGGCCACGCTTTCGCCCACCTATATGGGTGTGGCGCAAGGGGCCTATGATTTCACGGTGGCCTATCTGCAGGGCAAAATCCCTGGCCAGCCGCCGATTGACCGGCGCATGTATGCGACCAAACGCGTCGCGGTGTCGAAGATGTATGCCCGCCTTGCCAATATGCGTGCGCTGTGGTGGCAGGCGTTTTCCGAAGCCAAGGGCATGCCCGGCAAACCCGAAGTGCTGCGCATGTATGCCGCCCAATACAACGTCATGGAAGGCGTGCAGGAAATCGCCGCCATGGCCATCCGCACCTGCGGTGGTCAGTCCATGTTGAAATCGCTGCCCTTGGAACGCATGTATCGCGACAGCCGCTGCGGGGCGCTGATGTTGCCCTATACCTCGGAAATCATGGAGGATTACATAGGGGTCCTCGCGCTTTACGAGATGGACGAGCTTGACCACGCCCCCGGTGATGAGGGTGGGGCGCGCAACTCGCTTTGGCGCGGGGACTCGGGCGCCTTGCGGGCGCTGCGCTGATGGGACGCGAGACGCTGCATGTCATGGCCACGGCCAGCGCATCGCCCGATGCGCTTTGGCCGACGGCGCGCGATTTTTGCGGCGCTTGGCATCCGTTCATTGCGACCATCACGGCCGAGCGCGGGCCGAAGGGCGCGCTGATCCGCCGCTTTACGGCCCATGGCGAGGACACCGTCTACCGCGAACAGCGCACCTATCTGTCGAACTCGGACCGCGTCATTGCCTATTCCCATCTTGAGGGCATCAAGGGTGCCAGCCGCTACAACGCGCGCCTGACGCTCTCGCCGCGTGACGGCGGCGGCACCGCGATCAGCTGGACCGCCGAGATCGAGGCCCCAGGCCCCCGCGCCTCGGACATCGCCAAGGGCACCCAACCGGTGTTCGAGGCTGGGATCGAGGCGCTGATCGCCCGCGCCGGGCAGGGGGCTGAGGCCGCCCCCGCATCCGCCGCCCTTGCCTTGACCCAGACCATCCTGCCCGGCACCCCACGCCTTGGCCTGACCCATACCGCGCGAAAGGGCGACACGCTCGCCCTCTTTCTGCACGGCATTGGCGGTGCGCGCCAAAACTGGGCGCGGCAATTGGCCCAAGCGGGCCATCTGATGACGGCCTGCGCCTTGGATCTGCGCGGCTATGGCGACAGCTCGCTGGGGTTCGAGCAATCTACCGTCGAGGATTACTGCGACGATATTCTGCGTGTCATGGCGCATTTTGGTGCCAAGCGGTTGGTGTTGGTGGGTCTGTCCTACGGCTCATGGATTGCGACCTCTTTCGCCATGCGCCACCCTGAAAAGCTGGCCGGGCTGGTGCTGTCCGGCGGCTGCACCGGCATGTCCGAAGCCGGGCCGGAAGAGCGCGAAGCCTTCCGCGTTTCGCGCGAAGTTCCTTTGAACGCGGGCCAAGTCCCCGCCGACTTTGCCCCCGCGGTTGTCAAGGTGATCGCTGGCCCGCATGCGCCCGAACCCATCCGGGCCGAGCTTCTCGCCTCGATGTCCGCTATTCCGGCGGCCACCTACCGCGACGCGCTGGTCTGCTTCACCTCGCCGCGCGAGCGGTTTGACTTCGCCCGGCTCACGATGCCCACGCTTTTGATGACCGGCGAGCATGACCGTCTTGCGCCCCCATCCGAGATCCGCGCCGTGGCAGGCCGAATTCTGGATGCCGCCCCGCAGATGCAGAACGCCCGTCCTGATGTGCAATATGAAACCATCCCCGGCGTCGGCCATGTCTGCAATGTCGAAGGGGCAGACGCCTATACCGCCGCCCTTATTCCCTTTCTGGCGCGTCTCATTCCATGACCGCCCTGCCGCCGCGCGCCCGCAACAAACAACTGAAGGAGCGCCGAATTCTTGATTCTGCGCTGAAGGTTTTTGCCGATCAGGGGTATTCCGGAACCTCGATGGATGCGATCGCGGCCCTTGCAGGGGTGTCAAAGCCGACGCTTTATCAATACTTTGGCTCAAAGGAACAGCTCTTTGCCGCCATCATGGTTGAACAGCGCGACACCATGTTGGGTGCCTTTGAAGAACCTGACGGCCTTGGTCTGGTGCCTGAGCTTTGGGCCTTTTCCTGGCACTATGCCGATACTGTCCTGCGCCCCGATTTCCTGTCACTTGCCCGTCTTACCATCGGCGAGGCGCAGCGCTTTCCTGAAATCGGCCGCGCCTATCAATCCGCAGGGCCCGAACGCGTTTTGCGTGGCATGATGGACTACCTATCGGCCAAACGCGCGGAAGGGCGGCTGGCCTTTGACGACGCCGAACTGGTGGCTGAGGACCTTTGGGGCCTGATCTTGTCAGCCCCGCGCAACCGTGCGCTTCATGATGCATCCATCCTGCCCAGCCGCGCGGATCTTTACCGCTTTATCACCAATGGCCTTCGGGTGTTTCTGAAAGCCTATTCCACCGATCCCGGCCAAGATCTGGCCCAACTTCAGGCCCTTGCCGCCGAGGGCACAACACCACGGGGACGCCATGACTGACACTGCGCCTGACTCTGGACCTGATATCGCCCACCTGAACGCCTATATGGACGACGCCACCAGCCGCTTTGCCACCGTGGCGCTGGCGGATACCAACGGGCTGTTGCGCGGGCAGATGGTGTCGGTCTCCAGCCTGAAGGGCATCTTGAAGAACGGCATGGGCATGGCGCCTGCGCAACTGGCGCTGGACCCAACCGATGAGATGCTGGAAATGCCCGGCGTCACCGATGGCACCGGTGATTTTCACGATGATCCCTTGATCGTTGATCCCGCAACTGCGCGGCGCATCCCTTGGGCGAAGCCCGGCCATGACCTTCTGGTCTTGACCAACTACACCGGCGACACCGCCCAGATCTGCCCCCGTTCGATCCTGAAATCGGTGCTGAATCGGGCCGCCGCCCATGGCTTGCACCCGAAATACGGGATGGAGCTGGAGTATACATTGTTCGATGAAACCCCGGAATCGGCGCGCGATAAGGGCTATCGGAACCTGAAAACCGCCACGATGCATGCCAGCCACGATCTGATTCTGTACCAGACCGTGCAAACCGAGTGGTATGAAGCGGTCTCGGCCATGTGCGAACCGCTACGGATCGACCTTGCCAAGATGCACGAAGAAATCGGCGGTGGGTTTCTTGAGGCCTGCATCGGCGCGGGGCAGGGGTTGGAGCCTGCCGATCAACTTGTGCTTTTGAAGAACTTCATCCGCGCTTTGGCGTTGCGGCAGGGCCGGTCGGTCACCTTTATGCCGCGCTGGACAGAAACGGCGGACAGCCAGTCCATTCATCTGCATATCTCGATGAAGGATGCGGGTGGCAAGACGCTGTTTCATGACCCGAAGGCCGAACAGGGCATCAGTCAGACCTTCCGTCATTTCTTGGGGGGGCTGCAGAAATACATCGGCGATCTCAGCCTTGTGTTCTTGCCCACCGTCAACAGCTACCGCCGCTTTGCGCCCGGCACCTTTGCGCCGCCCGGCCTGACCTGGGGCTATGAAAACCGCACGACCTGCTTTCGTGTGGTGGGCCATGACGCAGGCTCGCTTCGGGTGGAAAACCGTCTGCCGGGGGCCGATACCAACCCTTATCTCACCGCCGCCGCCACGATTGCCGCCGGCGTTGCAGGCATTGTCGAAAAGATCGAACCGCAGGCGGAGGTCAAGGGTAACGGCCACGCCAACCCGCAGGAAGGGGCCGATTACGCCCGCTCGATGCCCGAGGCGATTGCCCGGCTGCGTGGTTCGGACTTTGCCCGCGACTGGTTGGGGGATCGCTTTGTCGACACCTTCTCGGCCACTCGCCAAAGCCAGCACGACCAGTTTGCCAAAAAGGTGCCTGACGTTGAACTGCAGCGCTTCTTCGATCTGGGCTAGGGGCATGGACCTGCGCCAGTCTTTCGTCGAAGGCATGGCCCGCGCGGCCACTTTCGTGTCGGTCATCACCACCGACGGGCCGGGGGGGCGGCAGGGCGTCACGGTGTCCTCCATGACCTCGGTCTCGGCGGATGGTGAGGCACCCTCGCTTTTGGTCTGCATCCACCAAAAAAGTCCGGCCGCCGATGCCATCCTGAAGAATGGGGCCTTTTGCGCCAATCTTCTCAATGCAAGCCAACAGGCCCAATCCAATATCTTTGCGGGCCGCGACACCTCTGATCTGGCGCGGTTTGATCGGGTGGATTGGCAGGCAGGGCAGGGCGGCCAGCCGATGCTGGTGGGTGCTGCGGCAAGCTTTGAATGCACCCTCAAGACCACGCTTTTGTGGGAAACCCACCATGTGCTGATCGGGCAAGTCAGCGCTGTGCATTTGTCAGATAACCCGGACGCGCTGCTTTATGGCCAGCGCAGCTATCGCCGGGCGGTCGGCATGACGGACCCCGTTTAAGTTCCCTACTAAACACCGGCCCAATGCCCAACGACCACGGAACGCCTGACACGGCCGAGGAGAATTTTCGCAATTTACAAATCATACTATTTTGGTAAGGTAATTACGTAAGCCAGCCCTTCAGGCCAGCCATTCGACCTTAACCCATCTCTATTTTCTGAAGGGCAATCCCATGACCGCACATCTTTCGGCAAACGCGTTCCAATCCTCGCACCTGCCGCCCGCGCTGCCGCAGCACGACGCCACCGAGTTGACCAAGGGCGGCTCGCTGGCGCAGATCACGCTGAACGGCCAAGTCTACGCGTTGCGAATCACACGTCAGGGTAAGCTGATCCTCACCAAGTAACCCTGTGCGTGTGCAAAAACGCCAAGCATGGACCGCTTGCCGGGATATGATCGGGATTTTGGCGACATCCTGTTGACAGCGACGCCACGTAAGTGCCTATTCTGGCGCTATCATCGGGCTTTGGCTGGCACTGTCACAAACTTGTCAGGCAAAGCCTTTATGTCGTGTAAAATGACGGGTGCGGCATGGCCGTTCTCGCAGAACCTTCCGGATGACCGGAACAACCCAGGGAGACCTACGTGATCAAAACCCTCTCCACCCTCAACCGCCGCAGCTTCCTCAAGCGCACGGCCGCTGGTGCCGGCGCGCTTGCCGCCCCGGCTCTGATCTCGTCCAAGGCACTTGCTTCGTCGGGCGAAGTCAACTTCATCGGCTGGGCAGGCTATCCTTCCCTTGCTGAAAAGGTGTTCCCCGCGTTTGAAGCCGCAACTGGCATCAAGGTGAACTTCAAAGAGCTTCCCGATCAGGACACCATGTTCGCTGAAGCCAAAGTTGCGCTGGAAGCTGGCGGCGTCGACCTTCTGGAGCCCACGATCGACCGTTGGGGCGGCTGGAACTCGAACGGCCTGCTGGGCGCGTTCGACGAATCCAAACTTGCCATGGACAACTATCTGCCTGGCTTGGCTGATGGTTCGGCAGGCGAGCGCAGCCGCGCTGATGGCCAGCTGTACTATGTGCCGTCGAACTGGGGCACCGAAGCATTGGTCGTGAACTCGGCTGATGCCAAATTGTCGTCGCCTGCGTCTCTGGGCGATCTGTTCAATGCAGACAACTCGGCTGTTCTGCGTCCGCACTCGACCTTGGCAGCTATGGGCCGTTGGCTCGATGCAACCGGCCAACTGCCGCGCCCGTGGATGGATGGCTACACCGACATGGCCGCTATGGTCGAGCTGTGGGACATCGCGCTGGCCAAGGCTGTTGAGGCCAAGGGCAACGTCGTTCAGTGGTGGTCGGGCGAGAATGAGGCCAACGCTGGCTTTACCGCGAACGGCGCCACTGTCGGCCTGTGCTGGGACTCGACCGGCTATAACCTGCGCAATGATGGTTATGCCTATGTCGCGCCGGTCGAAGGTGCGTTCGCTTGGCACCAGGGCTTCGTCATGATGAAGAACGCCGCCAACACCGAACAGGCGCATGAGTTCGCCAAGTTCGTGTCGACCGCCGAAGGCGCAGCTGGCTGGGCAACCGCCTTCTCGTCGAACCCGGTGGGCAAGGGCGCATCCGACCTGATGGATCCGGCTGTTAAGGACTACTACAACGGCACCTTCAATGATGAAGCGCTGTCGAAGCTGTGGTGGTGGCCGGAGCAGTCTGCTGAATTCATCGCCAAGCGCTCTGAATACGCCGACAAGTACAAGGCCGCCTGATAGGCGCTGCCTAAACGGGACGCCGGGCCAAAAGCCCGGCGTCCTTTTTTTATGCAAGGCGTCGTTCCTGGACTAAGGGCCGCCTTGAACTGGCTATATCGCTTGCGCAGGACATCGGGCCTGTTAGGCTGCAACAAAACAAGAATGACAGGGAGAAAGACGATCCATGAGTGCAGGGATTGATCTTGAAAACGTGTGCTGTGATTTCGGAAGCTTCCGGGCCGTGGACAATGCCAATGTGTCCATCAAGCCGGGCGAGTTCTTTTCGTTTCTGGGCCCTTCAGGCTGTGGCAAGACCACGATCCTGCGGATGATTTCGGGCTTTATTGACCCGACCGAGGGCCAGATCAAAATCGGCGGCAAGGACATGAATGGCCAACGCCCGAACCAGCGCCCAACCGCGCTGATTTTCCAAAACCTTGCGCTTTTTCCTTTGATGCCCATCTGGGAGAATATCTCGTTCGGTCTTGAGATGCGTGGGGTCGACAAGGCCACCCGCCGCGCCAAGGCCGAAGAGCTGTTGCACCTCGTCGATCTGCCGGGGGCGGCTGACAAGATGGTCAGCCAGTTGTCGGGCGGCCAAAAGCAGCGCGTGGCCATCGCCCGCGCCTTGGCCGTTGAACCGGCGGTGATGCTTTTGGACGAACCGCTGTCGGCCCTTGACCTGAAACTGCGTCAGCACATGCGCGCCGAACTGCGCGCCATTCAAAAGCGCACTGGCGTGACATTCATCTACATCACCCATGATCAGGGCGAGGCTTTGGCCATGTCTGACCGTGTGGGCGTGATGAGTCAGGGCCGCATCCAGCAAATCGCCGATCCGCGCGACATTTACAACAATCCGGTCAACGGGTTTGTCGCGTCTTTCGTGGGCGAAAACAACATCTTCGAAGGCACGGCTGGCACGGCCGCCGATGGCATCGCCGCTTTTGACACCGCGCATGGATCGTTCCGCGCCCGGCTGGCCGCCGATGCGGTGGGCAAGCCGGTCAAGCTTTATGTGCGTCCTGAACACACCACGCTGGCCAAGACCAAGGCCTCCGAAAATTCGGTGCCGGTGACCATCACCGAAGTCTCGTTCGAGGGTGCTTTCATCACGGTTCACGGGATCAGCGAAAGCGGCAAGACCATCACGGCCGAAATCCGCAACGATGGCGCGGCGACCGTGCCCGAGGTGGGTGCCAAGCTGCACGCCCGATTTGACGCAGCCCGCGCCTCGCTTTTGCCCGACGTCAATGTGAGGGCCTGAGCCATGCAGGACCTTCTGCGCCGCTACGGTCCGGGCCTGTCGGGGCTGATCGTGCTTTTGGTGGCATTCTGGCTGGTGATGCTGGTCATTCTGCCTAACATCACACTGTTTGAACAAAGCTTCCGCCCCTATCTGCCGGTCGTCGATGTCGGCGGTCCGCGCGACACCTACAGCTTGAACAATTACGCCAAAGTCTTCGATGGCAATGTGGAAACCAGCCTTTTGGGGATTGCCTTCGAAATCCCGGTCCATGTGAAAACCTTTTCGCAGACCATCTGGTATTCCATGGTTGTGACGGTGATCTGCTTTGCGATGGCCTATCCGCTGGCCTATTACATGGCCAAGATCGTCGCGCCAAAAACGGTGCCGACGCTTCTGTTGCTCCTCTTCGTACCGCTGTGGGTCTCTGAAGTGTTGCGCGCCTTTGCGTGGTGGATCATTTTGGCCTTCAAAGGGCCGCTCAATGCCTTGCTGCTGGGCCTGGGCCTCATCGAAGACCCGATCCGCTGGACCAACATGGGTTACATGGGCGTCATGGTGGGTCTGGTCTATACCTATGTGCTCTTCATGCTGTTTCCGATCTACAACGCGATCTCATCGCTGGATACCAACCAGATCGAGGCGGCAGATGACCTTGGCGCGCCTTGGTGGAAGATCCATTGGCGTATCGTGCTTCCCCATGCGAAACCCGGCGTCGCCTCGGGCTCGGTCATGGTGTTCATGCTTTCGGCAGGTTCACTTTTGGTGCCATCGATCCTTGGCTCCACCACCTCGCAATGGTTTACCCAGACCATCGACCAGTGGTTCAAGGACGCGCTCGACTGGAACACCGCGAGTGCCTATGCCTTCCTTCTGTTGATCCTGTGCACTGTCTTCGTGTCCATCGCGATGAAGCTGTTCCGGGTCAAACTTTCTGACATCGCGAAATAAGGGGGGCAGATCATGCACAAGCTTCGACTGAACCTCGCGCACGCCTATATGGTCTTGTTCCTGCTTTATATGATCGCACCGCTTGTGGTCATGTCAGGGGCAGCCTTTAACGACAGCAAACTGCCTTCAATCGTGCCGTGGAAAGGCTTCACCACCCATTGGTTCAGCGACATGATCGCCGATCAGCGGATGATGCTGGCCTTTGGTAACAGCCTGTGGGTTGCGGTGGCGGTGGCGCTGATCTCGATCCTTGTCGGCACAGCTTCGGCCATTCTCATCAACTCGATCTCGGGTCGGGCGCGCACGGTGGTCTATGGGATGATGATCTCGACCATCCTTATTCCGGGGGTCGTGATCGGCATTTCCACGATGCTTATGTGGACCAAGCTTGGTGGTGCGATCTTTGGACCCGATGGCAAACCATGGCCTTTCATCCCCGGTCTGCACCTTTCGGTGCTTGGTCAGGTCAGCTATATCGCCGCCATGGTGATGCTGTTGGTGCTGGCACGCCTGCAGTCCTTTGATGGAGGTCTGGAAGAGGCGGCACTGGACTTGGGTGCGAGCCACGGTCAGGTGATGCGCCGCATCCTTCTGCCGCATCTTTATCCGGCAATTCTTGCGGGTGGGGCGGTGGCCTTCTTCCAGTCGATCGAGAATTTCAACGTCACGCAGTTCACCCGTGGCGGGGCCGATACGCTGACGGTCTATGTGTTTTCCAAGGTGCGCGCGGGCATCACACCCACGATCAATGCGCTGGCCTTCTTGCTGATCCTTGTGACGCTGGCAATGGCCTTGGCCTATGAGTTCAACCGCCGCCGTCTGGCCCGGATTGAGGCCGCGCGTGAGGCTGAGGCGCGGCGCGCCGCGGCGCTGGAAGAGGCGATCTGAGACCTTGATTCTTGAACCAACAAAGCCGCCGATCCTGCACTGGATCGGCGGCTTTGCTTTGTGCCGACCCACCACCAAAGCAAGGCAGTCAGGGGCGCTCGCGCCCCTCTGGTCGGCCAAGAGGCCGTCCATTCACCCCTGAGAGTATTTGGGCCAAGATGAAGGGGCAGGGGCCGGTCAGTGCCGCCCTGTGATCCAATTGCCAAGCGCTGCAAAGCGCGAGGGCTTGCCCCGCAGCCGCGTCTCGCGGCGGTCGGCCAGCGCCAAGAGCTTGTACATCAGATGCACCCCGAGCCAGCGGAAGGGTTCAGGTTCCCATTGCCGCACACGGCGGTTGACCCAAGGGTGGCGGGTGATGGCCGTGTCGCGGCCCAATGCGAGATCGGCCAGCGTCCGCCCCGCAAGGTTTGAGGTGGAGACCCCCACGCCGACATAACCTCCCGCCCAGCCCAGACCCGTTTTGCGGTCAAGCCCCACTGTGGCGCACCAGTCGCGCGGCACACCGATGACGCCGCACCAGGCGTGGTCGATGGGGTATTCAGCGGCCTCGGGGAAGTGTTCGTGCAGAATGGCGGTCAGGCGGCGGATGGTTTCGGCATCCGGCGCGCCGTTGCGATCCATTTGGCTGGCGAATTTATAGGGCACCCCGCGTGCGCCCACCGTGATGCGGCCTTCGCGCGTGCGCTGGCAATAGCAATAGGCGTTCTTCATGTCGCCGATCAGCTCATGCCCGTCCCAGCCGATCTTGGCCCAAACCTCGGGCGGCAAGGGCACAGTGGCGATCTGGGCCGAGTTCAAGGGCAGCCAGTCGCGCTTGTGCCCCTTGATCCCGGCGGTGAAGCCTTCGGTGCAGCGCAGGATGATCGGCGCACGCACCACGCCCCGGTTGGTGGTGATGTGCCCCGCGTCATAGGAGAGCACCTCGGTGCTCTCGACAATGGTTGCGCCCTTGCGTTCAACCGCTTCGGCAAGGCCGCGCACCAGTTTTGCCGGCTGCACCCGTGCCATGCCTGAGACCACCATCGCGCCGAGCACGCCCGGAATATGGACGCGCTGCGTCACCTCTTGTGGGGTCAATTCGCGCGCGCGGTGCCCGTCGCCCCAG
>JBILYK010000076.1:0-16340 GCA_044377735.1 Paracoccaceae bacterium
CGCCGGATTGGTCGCGACCATCATCTCCTCAGAGGGGATGATGTCGGCCTCAATCCCTTCGGCCGCGCAGACTGCCGTGATCTCGGGCACGGTTGCCTCCAGATCCTTCACCATCTCCAGCACCGCCTCGCGCGAGGTGGCCGCCGCATAGGCGTCGTGATTCCACGCAAAGGTGCCCATGCACCACCCGCCGTTGCGGCCCGAAGCGCCGAAGCCTGCAAATTCCTTTTCGATCACCAACACTTTGAGATCGGGCTTTTCCTTCAGCAGATACCAAGCGGCCCAAAGCCCGGTGAACCCCGCGCCGATGATGGCCACATCCACCGATGTATCTCCCGACAAGGCCGGGCGGCGGGTTTGGGGCAGGCCCATATCGGCATACCAAAAGCTGACGTCACCGATCTTCATGCCTGTTCTCCGCGTGTCATATGCTTAAGACGGTTTCGGCCAAAGCCGTGACCGCCCCTTCGGCCGAGGCCAATGCCCCTTCAAACCAGCCTTGCTGTGCCGACGCAATATCTGATCCGGCAAAGGCCATGCTGCGAAGCTGCTGCAATCCTGCGCGGTGCCTGCAACGGCCAGCCCGCCGCCCAAGATCACGACATCGGGCATGCTAGAGATACCAGTCGTATTCGCGGGGTAGGACATCGGCCATGAAGGCCTCAAACTCGGACCGTTTGATTGCCGCGTAGGCCGCCAGATAGCGCGGCCCGAAGTATTCGGCCATCAGGGTCGATGCTTCCAGCCGGTCCAGCGCCGTCCACAGGCGCAAGGGCATCTCGGGGTCCGCCTCTTCGCCCGCATTGCCGGTTGAAGGTGGGGTGGGCACCAGCGTGTTGGCAATCCCATGATGGAACCCCGCCAGCATCGCCGCCATCACGAGGTAAGGGTTGGCATCGGCCCCCGCGATGCGGTGTTCAATCCGCCGCGCCCGGCCCCCACCCATCGGCACCCGGAACGAGACTGAGCGGTTGTTGACCCCCCAGCTTGTATTCACTGGCACAAACTGATTGGCGGCAAAACGGCGGTAGGCGTTGATGTTGGACGCGAAAAAACCCATCGCGTCATAGGTTGTTGCCTGCAGCCCGGCAATGGCATGGCCGAGCATCCGGTCGCCATCCGGCGTGGTTTCATCAAAGACATTCCGACCTGCCGCGTCGATCAGGCTGGCGTGGATATGCAGACCTGATCCCGACTGTTCGGCAAAGGGCTTGGACATGAAGGTGGCGTCCAGCCCATGCCGGGTGGCCACCCCTTTGACAATCCGGCGCAGCATCAGCGCATGGTCACAGGCCAGCACCGGGTCATCCAGATGGGCAAGGTTCACCTCGAACTGCGCCCCGCCATATTCCGCCGTGGCCGCCCCCGCAGGCACACCTTGGGCGATGCAGGCTCCATCAATCTCGGCCAAGATCCCCGCCCATTCGTCCAGCTTGTCAAAGGCCAAGACGCGCGGCGCCTCGGGCGCGCGGCCCGACCGGGCGGGCCGGGCAGGGGAGATGCGGCCCTTGTCGTCGCGCTTGGGGTCGACAAAGTAGAACTCCAACTCGTTGGCCACCACCGGGCGCAGATCGAGTTCTGCAAAGCGCGCCACAACTGCCTGAAGGATCGCGCGCGGATCAAACCACCACGCGGCCTTCCCCTCGGGTGGGGCAGGCGCGATCTGCACCTGCGCGGTTGGCACTTCGGACCAAGGCACAGGCACCAGGGTGCCGGGCAGGGGGTAGCTCGTGGCGTCCGGGTCGCCATCTGAAAAGCCGATGCCATTCACATCCCAACAGGTGCCCAAGGCATCCAGCGTGGTGATCCCGGCGCAAAAGGCCACGCCTGATGACCACAGCTTTTCCGCATCTCGCACGGGAACCCTTTTGCCAATCGCCGTGCCGCACAGATCATAAAGCACCGCATCGACAAAGCGCGTCTCGGGGTGGCGGGCCAGATAGGCGACAAGCTCGGCAGGGGCGGTCATGGGCAGCAACTTTCGTGCAGATTTTCGCCTCTACCCTTGCAGTTTTGTGCAGCTTTTCAAGCCAGAATGACGCAGAATATGACCAAAAGAAATTGCCCTTTCCCGTTTTCAAACCCTTTCAAACCCGGTGCCAAATGCCCATGACCCGCCGCAGCATCCTTGCCAGCCTTGCCGCTCTGGCCGCCACCCCCGCCCGTGCCAGCACCCCTTCGGTGCTTGTCATCGGGGCCGGGCTGGCCGGACTGTCCGCCGCCCGTGATCTGCACTCTGCCGGGGCCAAGGTCACGGTGCTTGAGGCCCGCGATCGGCTTGGCGGGCGTATCTGGACCTCGCGGGCCTGGCCTGATTTGCCGATGGATATGGGGGCAAGCTGGATTCACGGCACCAAGGGCAACCCCCTGACACAGCTGGCCGATCAGGCGGGGACCCTCCGACTGGCCACCCGCTATGACAGCGCCATTGCGCTGGATGCGGCAGGCCAAGAGATTGACCTTTCCCCCGCCTATGCACTTGCCGACAAGACCATCGCCGCCGCCCGTGCCAAGGCTGAAACCCGCGACAGTGACCAGTCGCTGAAAGAGGCGATCCTTGCCACCCCGTCATGGGCGCAGGCCAATGACCGCACCCGCCGCCTGATCCGCCATGTCCTGAATGCCAGCGTCGAGGCGGAATATGGTGGCGCTTGGGACGAGGTCTCGGCGTGGTATTTCGATGAGGCGGCGGAGTTCGGCGGCGGTGACAAGCTCTTTCCCAAGGGCTTTAACCAGATCACCGATCACCTTGCCGAGGGCCTGACCATTCGCACCGGGTCGGTCGTTGCCTCGGTGGCCCAAACCGGGGCAGGCGTGCAGGTCACGCTGAGTGACGGTGAGGTGCTGCAGGCCGATCATGGGGTCGTCACCGTGCCCTTGGGCGTGCTCAAATCCGGTGACATCGCCTTTGATCCCCCGCTCGCCCCGGCCCGCCGGGCCGCGATCGAAACCCTTGGCATGGGGCTTTTGAACAAATGCTGGCTGCGCTTTGACCGCATAGCCTGGCCCAACGATGTCGATTGGATCGAATGGCTGGGGCCGAAAGATGGCATCTGGTCCCAATGGGTCAGCCTTGCCCAATCCACAGGCGCGCCGGTACTTTTGGCCTTTCACGCGGGCGATCAGGCGCGGCAGATGGAGACCCTTTCAGATGCCGAGATGATCGCCGAGGCCCATGCGGCGCTGAAAACCATGTTTGGCCGCGATTTCCCCGCGCCGATTGCGGCCCAAGTTACCCGCTGGGCGCAAGACCCGTTCACGCATGGCGCTTATTCCTTCAACGCAACCGGCACCACGCCCGAAACCCGCGCAGCCCTTGCTGGGACGGATTGGGGTGGGCGGTTGATCTTTGCGGGCGAGGCCTGCGAGCCTGATTATTGGGGCACTGCGCATGGCGCGCTATTGTCAGGCCGCAGGGCGGCGGCAGAGATCACGGGCTGATTTCACCTGCCAGCCAGTCGCGAAAACTCACCAGCGGCGCGCGTCCCTCGCGGTCTTTGGGCCAAACCAGATGATAGGACCCAGCCGAGGCAATCGGCCCGCCAAAGATCGGCACCAACCTGCCCGCCTCCAGATCGCGCTCGATCAAAAAGGTCGGCATCAAGGCTGCGCCAAGCCCATGGATCGCGCCCTGCATCATGGTGGCGAACTGGTCAAACAACATCGCCGGAGGCCGCAGGCCGGGCAACCCGTGATGCGCGAGAAAGCGGCCCCAATCCCCGGTGCGGCTTTCCAATTGCAACAAGGGCAAGGTCAGCACATCCTCCGCCCGGGGCAGGGTGGCAGCCACCAGCGCGGGGGCTGCCACCGCCAGCATTTCTTCTTGCATCAAGGGCAGATACTCCACCCCCGGCCAATCCTGCCGCCCATAGTGGATCGCCGCATCAAACTGGGTGGCCTCGAATGCAAAGGGCTTGAGCCGCGTTGACAAGTTCACCGTGACCTCCGGGTGCTGGCCCGCAAACCGCGCCAGACGCGGGGCCAACCAATGCATGCCAAAGGCGGGCAGGATGGCCAGGTTCAACGCACCGCCGCCCGGATTGGCCCGCAAGGTCAGCGTCGCCCGTCCAATCCCCTGCAACATCCGCCGCACCTCGTTGCAATAGTCCCGCGCGCCTTGGGTCAACCGCAAGCGCTGCTTGTCGCGGATGAACAAGGCCACGCCCAACTGCCCCTCCAAGACCTGCAACTGTCGGCTGACCGCCCCTTGGGTCAGGTTCAATTCTTCAGCCGCCGCCGAGGCGCTGCCCAGACGGTCCACCGCCTCCAAGGCCAAGAGCGAGGGCATCGAAGGCAGATAACGACGCGAAACCAACATATGAGTTTTCCTCATGAAACCCTGTCCCCGTTTCGCTAGTCTCCTGCGCAGATTCGTGCAATAGACTGCGCAAAACTCATGCTGTTTCAGGAGATGCGCCGATGTCCGATACCCCCAAGCTGAAAGCCAAGGACGCCCCCGATCTGGGCCACTTTGATTGGGAGGACCCTTTCCGCCTGAATGACCAGCTGACCGACGAAGAGCGTATGCTGCGCGACGCCGCCCGCGCCTATGCCCAAGACAAACTGCAACCCCGTGTCATCAAGGCGTTTCGTGAGGAATCCTCCGACCCCTCGATCTTTCGCGAAATGGGTGAGATGGGCCTTCTCGGCGTCACCGTGCCGGAAGAATACGGCGGCTTGGGTGCGTCTTACGTCGCCTATGGCCTGATCGCGCGCGAAGTTGAGCGCGTCGACAGTGGCTATCGCTCGATGATGTCGGTGCAATCCTCGCTCGTCATGTATCCGATCTACGCCTATGGCACCGAAGCGCAGCGTCAGAAATTCCTGCCCAAACTCGCCACCGGCGAGTGGATCGGCTGTTTTGGCCTGACCGAACCCGATGCCGGCTCGGACCCCTCAGGCATGAAGGCCGTGGCGAAGAAAACCGCGAATGGCTATGTGCTGAACGGTGCCAAGATGTGGATCTCGAACGCGCCCATCGCCGATGTCTTCGTGATCTGGGCCAAATCCGAGGCACATGGCGGCAAGATCAAGGGCTTTGTCCTTGAAAAGGGCATGAAGGGCCTGACCGCGCCCAAGGTTGGCGGCAAGCTGTCCTTGCGCGCCTCTATCACCGGCGAGATTGTCATGGACAATGTCGAGGTGGGAGAAGATGCGCTGTTGCCGAATGTTGAAGGCCTGAAGGGGCCCTTCGGTTGCCTCAACCGCGCGCGCTATGGCATTTCATGGGGCGTCATGGGGGCGGCTGAATTCTGCCTGCACGCCGCCCGCCAGTATGGGCTGGACCGCAAACAGTTCGGCAAACCCATCGCCCAGACCCAACTTTACCAGTTGAAACTGGCCAATATGATGACCGAGATTTCGCTTGGCCTGCAGGCGTCTTTGCGCGTCGGTCGTCTGTTGGATGAGGCCAATGCAGCGCCTGAGATGATCTCGATCATCAAGCGCAACAACTGCGGCAAGGCGCTGGACACGGCGCGCTGGGCGCGCGACATGCACGGTGGCAACGGCATTCAGGAAGATTATCAGGTCATCCGCCATATGGTGAACCTGGAAACCGTTAACACCTATGAGGGCACCCACGATGTCCACGCCCTGATCTTGGGCCGCGCCATTACCGGGCTGCAGGCGTTCTTCTAAAGCGCGAGGTGGGGTTTTGCCCCACCCGGTGTGACTAACTGCCAATCCCTTGAAGTTAAATACAAAGGCCCAGAGTCTGGCATGCTCTGGGCCTTTCGCTTGTCCCCCGACCTGAGTCTTGCCCGCAACAGGTCTGCCCCCAGATGCGGTATCGGCAACTTTCCGCTACCCGACATAGCGCGTGCCCCCCTATAGTTGCCCAAAGATCACGGGGCATACCCCGGGCTTGAGGCAGGACAGATAATAACAAGCAAGGAGGGAGCCTATGCGCTGCCCATTCTGCGGTAACGTCGATACGCAAGTGAAAGATTCGCGCCCGGCTGAGGACCATGTGTCCATCCGCCGACGCCGCTTTTGCCCCGCATGCGGCGGCCGCTTTACCACCTATGAACGTGTGCAGTTGCGTGACCTTGTGGTCGTGAAATCCTCTGGCAAACGCGAAGATTTTGACCGCTCCAAACTGGAACGCTCGATCCGCATTGCCATGCAAAAGCGTCCCATCGACCCCGACCGTATTGATCAGATGATTTCGGGGATTGTGCGGCGTCTGGAAAGCCTTGGCGACACAGACATTCCATCGAAAACCATCGGCGAGATTGTCATGGAAAGCCTTGCGCGGATCGATACCGTGGCTTACGTCCGGTTCGCCAGCGTTTACAAGAACTTCCAGGCGGCGGATGACTTTGACCGCTTCGTCAGCGAACTGCGCCCCGGCGCAAACTCGGAAGAGTGAGCGACGACATCCACATGGCCCACGCCCTGCGCCTTGCGGCGCGGGGCCTTGGCGCTGTCTGGCCCAATCCGGCGGTGGGCTGTGTCTTGGTGCGCGATGGCAGGATCGTCGGGCGCGGGTGGACGCAAACCGGCGGCCGCCCGCATGCCGAAACCCGCGCGCTGGCCCAAGCTGGCGCGCTGGCCCAAGGTGCCATCGCCTATGTTTCGTTGGAACCCTGCGCCCATCACGGCCAGACCCCGCCCTGCGCGGAAGGGCTGATTGCTGCCCGTGTCTCCCGCGTCGTCACGGCACTGACCGACCCTGATCCGCGCGTTGCGGGCCGGGGACACGCGATGCTGCGCGCCGCAGGCATCGCGGTGACCGAAGGCGTGCTCGCGGCCGAGGCCACCCGGCTTAACGCTGGCTTTCTCAAGCGCGTCACACGAAACCTGCCCTTTGTCACGCTGAAACTCGCTACCACGCTGGATGGCCGCATCGCCACCGCCACGGGTGAATCCCGTTGGATCACCGGGCCTGCCGCGCGCCGCCACACCCATCTTCTGCGCCTGACGCATGACGCGGTGATGGTCGGCGCGGGCACCGCCCGCGCCGATGATCCTGACCTAACGGTGCGTGATCTGGGCGCAGCCCACCAACCCCTGCGGATTGTGCTCGACAGCCGTCTTGCCCATGCGCCCACCAGCCGCCTTGGCAAGACCGCCCACCAAACGCCGGTCTGGATGGTGCATACCGCCGCCGCCCCCGGGGCGGCCCGCGTCGCATGGGGCGCAACGGGCGCCACGCTGATCGAGGTTGACGCCAGCCCCAGTGGCCAAGTTGACCCCACCGCCGCGCTGCACGCGCTCGCGACCCGTGGCCTCACCCGGATTCTGTCCGAAGGCGGCGGTCAATTGGCCGCGAGCCTGATTGCCGCGCGGCTGATCGACGATCTGGCCACCTATCACGCAGGCGCCCTGATCGGGGCCGACGGCCGCCCGGCCCTTGCCGCGCTTGGCCTCAAGACCCTGGCCGAGGCCCCGCGCCTGACCTTGCGTGAAACCCAGACCTTGGGCGGTGATGCCTACGCCCTATGGTCTTGCGCCTTTTGAAATACTCACCTTTTCCAAGGCCCGCCTAAAGCGCTCCATACACCAGTTGGCCGCCAAAAAGCGTTGCGCCAGGCCGGACAGTGGCAATCTCCTCGGGGCTTAAGACCTCTAAGGGCCGCTCCAGCACAATCAGATCAGCCAAGGCACCGACCGCCAAACACCCCGTCTGCCCCTCCAGCCCAAGGGCTCGGGCCCCACTGGTGGTCAACAAGGGCAGCGCCTGATCCAGCGTGATCGCCTCATCTGCGGCCACCGTGCCGGGATAGGTGCCGGTCGGATCGGCGCGGGACAGCATCCCGGCAAGCCCAGTCCAGGGGTTGGCGTCCAAGGCCGCTGCGGGCCAGTCCGAGCCGTAAATCACCTCGGCCCCTGCCGCCAAAAGGCTGCGGATCGGATGGCATGTGTCAACCCGCGCATCGCCCAAGACCTGCCGTTGGCCTGCAGTCACCGGGTTTGGCATCCACAGTTTGGGCGACACTTCCGCCACCGCTCCCAATGCAGCAAAGCGCGGCAGATCGGTGGGTGCGATGAAATTGGCATGCGCGATCTCGTGGCGCAGCCCCGAAGGCCCATTGGCCGCCCGCGCTGCGGCAATGGCGTCCAGCCCTGCCTGCACCGCCCGGTCGCCCACGGCATGCATCTTCACAACATATCCCGCAAGGTCCAACGCGATGAGCTCTGCCGCCAGCCGATCGGGCTTGATCAAGAGCATCGCCTCGGGGTCATGGGCGGCGGGGTCCTGACCGGGGTAGGGGGCGTAAAACGCGGCTGTGCGGGCAATCGGCACGCCATCAAGGAACAGCTTGGCATAGCCCGTGTGCAGATGTGGACTTTGATGCGCCGCGCGCAGGGCGGCCAAGGTTTCCATCGGCACCCAATCTTCCGAAAAGGGTGAAAACCGCGTCAAATGAGCGCCAACATGCAGGTTCAACGCCCCCGCATGGTCGGCCTTTGCATAGGCCGCAAGCTCGGGCGCAAAGGCCATGGGTTCTTTGAACCCAGTGATCCCCAGCCCATGAAACACCGCCGAAAGATGCGCCACCGCTTGATCCAGCTCCGCCGCACTTGGCTCCAAGAACCCCTGCACCAAGGCACCTGCCGCCTCGATCAGAATGCCGGTTGGTGCGCCTGTCGCATCGCGTTCAATCACCCCACCCACCGGGTCGGGCGTGTCGCGGGTAATCCCCGCGCGACGCAGCGCGGCCGAGTTTAGCCACAGATTATGCTGCGAGACATCCTTGATCGCCACCGGATGATCAGGGGCTATGCGGTCCAGCATCTCGGCCGGGCGGGGGCCAAAGCCGGGTCGATCAAAAGGCCGCCACGGCCCCGCGATGATCCATGTGCCGACGGGCACCTTGGCCGCGCGCGCGGCCACCCCGTCCAAGACGGCGCTTAAGGGCGCACCCAACCCCGGAAACACCTCAAAAAGATCGCGGCACGCGCCCCATAGCCCGTGGGTATGGCTGTCGATCAGCCCCGGCATCACCGCGCGCCCGCCCAAGGCCACCACCCGCGTGCCTGGCCCCGCAAGCCCCGCCACCTCATCGCCGCCCACTGCGACAATCCGGCCTGCCTGTATCGCCAAGGCTGTCGCATGGGGCCGTGCCCGGTCCATCGTGCAAATCTGCCCGCCCGTCAGGATCAGATCAGCCGCCTTGCCCACCGCCCTTACCCCAGATCCGGCATCACGCGCGGCAGGTCCGGCAGCCCCTCGGCCACCTCACGCAACCGCACCAGCATCTCGACCAGCCGCGCGAGTTCTTCGCGGCCATAGACCTCTTCGATGTCGCGGTAGACCGCCTCGGAAATCACTGCGATCCGGTCAAAGAGCTTTTGCCCTTGGGGTGTCAGCGCCAGCACGCGCCTGCGCGCATCTGGCCCCGCCACCGTCTCGATCAGGCCGCGTTCCTGCAACCCGGTTAACAAGCGCGACACCGAAGGCTGCATCAAGGCGCCGCGCCGCGCCAAAGTGGCGACATCCATCGGTTCTCCTGCTGCCAAGGCCCGGATCACGCGCCACTGTGGCTGGGTCAACCCGGCGGCATCGGTGTGGGGCTTGAACTTGTGCGCCGTTGCTTGACGCGCGCGCAGCAGTGCAATCGGCAACGAGGATTCAAACCCGCGCATCGGCGCAGCGGGGGGCTGTGTCTTGACAAGACTGCCGTCGTTCATCGCCCCTCACCTCACTTGACTGCATAACGTGTTATTGTTTAACCTGTTATGCAATGCAAGAGCAAGCGGAACATTCCGCATATCAGGGAGATGGACATGCGCATGATGAAGGCCGGGCTAATTGCAGCCCTCATGGTCGGGGCAAGCCCGGCAATTTCTGAAACGACCATCGTTTTCAACAACTTCCTCGCCCCGAATGACAGCCTTTGGACCGATGTCATGAAGCCGTGGATCGGCGATATCGAAGCTGTGACCGAAGGCCGGGTGAAATTCACCGTCCCCGATTCGTCGCTGGCCCCACCACCGGAACTTCTGAACTCCGTCCAGCAGGGCGTCATGGACGGGGCGTTTTCCATGGTGGGTTTCGCCCGTGAAACCAACCCGGAACTGCAAATGCCGCTTCTGCCGATGACCTATTTCGGTGACAAGGAAACCTCGGTCGCGCTGTGGCGCACCTATGAGCAATTCTTTCAGGGCAAGAACGCGCTGAAGGATGTCGAACTCCTTGGCCTTGTCACCACGCCAGCCAACAGCCTGATTTCGATGGACGCAGCCAAGCCGATCGACAGCATGGCCGCCATGGCCGGGTTGAAAATGTGGTCGCCCCCCGGCCTTCCCGCCGAGGCGCTGACAGCTGCCGGGGCCGTGGTGTCTCCGGGGCCAGCGGTCCGGATGCATGAGGTGATTTCGGGCGGCGTCGTCGACAGCTTTTGCTGCATCAACTTTGAATCGCTTGAAGTGTTCGGCGTGATCGATTTTGCCAAAGCCACGACCGAGGTTCCTGGCCATATGTTTGCCCCCGCCTTCGCGGTCTATGTCCGCTCTGATGTCTGGGCCTCGATCAGTCCGGAAGATCAAGAGAAAATCCGTGCCATCTCGGGTGAGGCTTTGGCCGCCCGTTCTACTGGCGGGGACGAGAAAGAAGCCGCCGCACGCGAGCGTGCGATTGCTTCGGGTAAAACCATCACGCCCGCATCTGATGCCTTCGTGGCCGAGTTGACCGCTGCCTTTGCCCCGGTCAAGGACGCCTGGATCGCCTCGGTCGCGCCCATGGGCATCGACGGCAAAGCGGCCTTGGACTTCTACATCGCCGAGCAAACCAAGATCGCGGCGGGTAACTGACACATGGCGCGACTGTGGTGGGGCATTGAACGGGGACTGGAAGCGGTTATCGCGCTGTGCCTGTGCGCCATGGTCGCGCTGACCGTTTTTGACGTGGGTGGGCGCTATTTCTTCAACGCGCCCATTTCGGGCGGCTATGAGATTTCGGAAATCCTGATGGGATTGACGGTCTTTGCCGCCCTACCCTTGGCCAGCCGGGCGGAAAATCACCTTGCCATCGGGCTTTTGACCGACCGGCTTACGGGAAGCGCCCGGCGTTGGCACCGCATCATGATCCTCATGATCTCCACTGCGGGCCTTGGCTATATCGGCTGGCGGATGACGGTGCAGGCCGGGATGGTGCATGGCTCGATGGCCTCTACCGGATCGCTTCATCTGCCGATCTGGCCGGTCGCCGCCAGTATGGCGGCGCTGGGCTGGCTCTCTTGCTTTGTGACGGCGGTGCTATTGGTCCGTGCCTTGGCGGGGCTTGACCGTAACGCGCATGCCGCGAAAGGGTCCTTGGAATGACCATCTCGCTCATCGGCTTTGCCGTCATGCTGGTCTTGATCTTTGCCGGCGTGCCTTTGGGCTTTGCTTTGATGTTTGTCGGCCTTGTCGGCTTTGCCTATGTGCGCGCCGACATGGTGGGCCAAGCCCTTGTTTCGTGGGGTGAGGCGGGGTTGGAGTTCAACTTGCGCGCCATCAACGGGGCCTTGGTAATGACCGGTCAGCAGATGTATGATCAGGTTACACTCTACAGCTTCACCGTCATTCCGCTGTTCATTCTGATGGGCGCTCTGATCAACCGCGCCAATCTGGCACATGAGCTTTACGACGCCGCCAACGGCTTTGTTGGCCATTTCAAGGGCGGCCTTGCTATGGGCACCGTGGTGGCCTGCGGCGGCTTTGGCGCGGTCTGCGGATCGTCCTTGGCCACGGCCGCCACGATGAGCCGCGTCGCCATGCCCTCGATGCGGCGTTACAAATACGATGACGGGCTCTCGGCGGGGGCGATTGCGGCAGGGGGGACGCTGGGCATCATGATCCCACCTTCTGTGCCGATGGTGATCTTCGGGATCCTTGCGGAAACCGACATCGCGAAACTGTTCATCGCGGGCATCCTGCCTGGCATTCTTCTCATGGCGCTGTTTTCCGGGGCCATCGCCTGGACCACATGGCGTCATCCTGAACAGGGCCCCCCCGCTGCCCGCACGCCATGGCCGCAGCGCCTGCGCCTTTTGGCACGGGTCTGGGGTGTGGTTCTGATTTTCCTTATCATCATCGGCGGCATCTACGGCGGGCTCTTCACACCGACCGAGGCCGCAGGCGTCGGCGTTGCCGCTGCGGGGGCCTTTGCCCTTGCCCGGCGCAAGCTGACGTGGCGAACCTTGTGGGAAAGCCTCATTGAGACCGGCGTCACCACCGGCATGATCTTTGTCATTGCGTTTGGTGCGGTGATCTTTGCCAATTTCGTCAACCTTGCGGGGTTCACGGGGGGGATTTCCGACTGGCTGATCGGGCTAGAAATCTCGCCCATGGGCATCGTTATCGCCATTTGCCTGATCTACCTCGTGATGGGCTGCATCTTTGACAGCCTGTCGATGCTGATCCTGACCATCCCGATCTTTGCGGCCATCCTCAAACCAATGGGCGTTGACATGATCTGGTTTGGCATCATCGCCGTCATCACGGTGGAACTGGGCCTGATAACCCCACCCGTTGGCCTGAATGTCTTTGTGGTCAAGGCGACGATCGGTGACATTTCCCTAAGCACGGCGTTCAAGGGCGTCTGGCCCTTTGTCGCGGCGATGCTGATCGGGCTTGTCCTGATCTTGATTTTCCCGCAGATCGCCACCTTCCTGCCCAGCCTGATGAGCCGATGATGCGCCAGATCAAGAATATCCTCTTTGTCATGTATGACCAGTTGCGCCACGACTACATGTCCTGCGCCGGTCATCCCACGATGAAGACCCCAAACTTTGACCGACTGGCCGCACGCGGCGTCCGTTTCAGCCGCGCCTATGTGCAGTCCCCGATCTGTGGGGCGAGCCGCATGTGCTTTTACACAGGTCGCTATGTCCATTCCCACGGCGCGGCCTGGAATAACTTCCCGCTCAAGGTGGGCGAGATGACATTGGGCGATCATCTGCGTCAATTGGGGGTGGAAAGCTGGCTTATCGGCAAAACCCACATGCGCGCTGACGCCGAAGGCATGGCCCGCCTTGGCCTTGCCCCCGACAGTGTCATCGGCGCCCGCGTGGCCGATTGCGGCTTTGACATCCATGTCCGCGACGACGGGCTCAACGCCGAAGGGCCCGAGGGGTTTTATGACGAAAAACGCTCGCCCTATAACGAATGGCTGAAGACCCAAGGCTATCCCGGCCACAACCCTTGGCACGCGCACGCCAATTCCGGCATCAACCCGCAGGGTGACATCGCCTCGGGTTGGCTTTTGCAAAACGCGGTCGAACCGGCCAACATCGCCGAGCAAGACAGCGAAACCCCGTGGCTCACGCGGGAGGCCATGGGCTTTATCGCCAAACCCCACGCCGCCCCTTGGCTGTGTCACCTCAGCTATATCAAACCCCACTGGCCCTATATCGTGCCCGCGCCGTGGCATAACCTTTACGGCCCTGCCGAGGTGGTCCCGGCCACGCGCCACCTGCGCGAACGCGACGACCCCCATCCGGTCTTCAAAGCCTTCATGTCCAACCAACCCGGCAAAGCCTTCTCACGTGATGAGGTGCGCGAAGCCGTCATCCCCGCTTACATGGGCCTCATCGCGCAATGCGACGCTGAATTTGGCAAGCTTCTGGATTTCTTGGAGGCCACCGGCCGTATGGCCGATACGATGATCGTCATGACCTCTGACCACGGCGACTATCTCGGCGATCATTGGATGGGCGAGAAAGACCTCTTCCACGACCCCTCGGTCCGGATCCCCCTCATCGTCTACGATCCGCGCGAGAGCGCCAATGCCACCCGCGGCACCACCTGCGAGGCGCTGGTGGAATCCATCGACCTTGCCCCCACCTTCGTTGAGGCAATGGGCGGCACCCCCGCTGACCACATCCTCGAAGGCCGTGCCCTTACCCCCTGGCTCAGTGGCCAAACTCCCGACTGGCGCGCTGCGGTCTTTTCCGAATATGACTACTCCGCCATGGCACTTGCCGGACCGGGCTATCTTGACGTCTCCCCCGAAGACGCGCGCCTTTTCATGGTGTTTGATGGCCGCTGGAAACTCATCCACGCCGAGGGGGGCTTCCGCCCCATGCTCTTTGACCTTGCGACCGACCCTGACGAATTTGACGACCTTGGCGCCAATCCCGCCTACGGGACGGAAGTCGCCCGGCTCATGGGCCTTTTGAACGACTGGGCCCGCCGCCCGGCGCAACGCACCACCATCTCCAAGGCCGAGATCACCGGTATGCGCGGCAAATCACGCCGCTATGGCATCATCATCGGTGCGGTCACCCCCGATGAGCTTGCCCCCGACCTGCGCGCAAAGATCACCGGCAAACCCGCCAAAGACTACCGCTAAACCCGCGGGCCTGCCCAGGGATTTGCGCCTTGCGAAATACTCTCGGGGGGAAGGCCGCAGCCTTCGGGCCCCAAAATTCTTTCTTCAAGAATTTTCTCCGCGTCCCTTACCAATGCCCGGTGTTGCCCATCGACAGCCAAGGCTCTGCCGGGGCCAAAGCCCCGCCTGCTTGCAACAACTCGATCGAGATATTGTCGGGGCTGCGCACAAAGGCCATACGTCCGTCGCGTGGCGGGCGGTTGATCAGCACGCCATGGGCCTGCAAATGGGCGCATGCGGCATAGATGTCGGCCACCTCATAGGCCAGATGCCCGAAATGGCGGCTGTCATTCGGCAGCCCGTCATCGCCATCCCAGTTATAGGTCAACTCCAAAGGCGTCTCTGGCTGCCCATCAGCCGCAAGATAGACCAGCGTAAAGCGCCCTTGTTCGCTCTCATAGCGCCGGATCTCCTTCAGACCCAACAGCGTATAAAACGCCATGGACTTCTCCAGATCCAGAACCCGGACCATGGTGTGTAGATAGCGCAGTTTCATCCGATGCCCCCTTCAAATACGTGCTGCGCAAACCTAGGTCGCGCAGGGGGGAAAGACCAGCCTCGGCAAACGCCTCAGAACACCAAAGAAATCTCCAAACTCACGCCCGTGATCGTGGTCTGATAGCGGCGGATGTTCGCCTGCGTCTTGCGATGGCGCAACGACAAGACCGGGGCAAAGCCCATCACCGAAAGATCGTCAAACGACAGATCCATCGCCAGGCACAACGATCGGTCCTCGCGCCTGCCCGTCACATTGGCAAAGCCAAGGGTGAAGCTGTCATAATCCGCAAGCCTGCCGTCGTCCCGAAAAAGCCCACCCAGCCGCCATTCTGGGCTGAGCACCGACAAAAGCGTGCCGCGGTCATTCTTGGCCATGTAGGCCAGTTAGGACCGCGTCATGTTGGTTTGCTGAAACTCATGGGCCAGATAGGCTGGATGCGAGCCATGCGCGGGGATGTCCAGCGACGCCTTGCGCCGGAACAGGCCGTATCGCCCCGAGGACCTGACGCAAGCCATGTCGATCTAAAGCGTGGTCCCGTCATTGCGAAAGCCGCGCAGATCTTCGACCGCATTGTCCTGATCGGGCGAGGGCTGGGGCGCATTCGGATCGGGCGGTGTCGGGTCCACCGGTTCAGGCAAAAACGGATTCCCACCGCAGGCCGCGACGACCAAAAGCGCAGCCAAGGCTGCCCGTTCCGGAACCGCGATTTGCCCTGCGTTTCTATCTTTAGATCAAAACATGACCATCAGCCTGTATAGCTTCAAAAGTTAACCACAAAGGAGCGTTTTGCCCCCCAGCTTCTGATGCGGCCACGCATTACGCCGCAGCTAGCGGTTTCCCAATTGCCTGACCCCCAGATATAGTGGGCCCCGACTCATTCCCCGCCCCGAAAGGCCAGCCCATGCCCTTGACCCCCGACCAACGCGCCGAAATCGAAGCTGCCCGGGCCACACCCCGCCCGACGCTGCGGGCGGTGTCCGAGGGGATGGAGGCGCATCTCTACCGCGCGCATGAGCTGCTGGATCACGGCTTTATCCGCGTCATCGACTATATGGGCGATGATGCCGCGATCGTGCAGGCCGCGCGGGTGTCTTACGGGGCGGGCACCAAACATGTGCAAAACGACGAAGGGCTGATCCGCTATCTCATGCGCCACTGGCATTCGACCCCGTTCGAGATGTGCGAGATCAAGCTTCACGTCAAACTGCCGGTCTTCGTGGCCCGTCAGTGGATCCGCCACCGCACCGCCAACGTCAACGAATACTCCGGCCGCTATTCGATCCTGGACCGGGAGTTCTACATCCCCCAGCCCGAACAGCTGGCCGCCCAATCGGTGGTCAACAACCAAGGCCGGGGTGAGGTGCTGACGGGCGCGGAATCCGCCCGCGTGCTCGAGATCCTCAAACGCGACGCCGCCCAGTGCTATGACAATTACGAATCCATGCTGTCCACGACCGATCAGAATGGCGACGCCCAACAAGGCCTTGCCCGCGAACTGGCGCGGATGAACCTGCCGAT
>JBILYK010000136.1:0-4655 GCA_044377735.1 Paracoccaceae bacterium
CCTGCGTGTCTTGCCGCGGTCCCATCATCGCCGCCTACCTCCGCCAACCCTGGCGAAAGTGAATCAGCGATCAGCGGGCCAATCAAGCAGAGTTTTTCAACAGAATAGGCCGACAGCTGATAGCCTCGTACGGCGGCAAAGAAGCAAAATCATCGTCTGTGACTGCATCAATCATTCATGCGAACGTGCGGTACGTCGCCAATGAAACAAAGGTTCCTAGGACACACCGTTAGGTCAAGGTAAACGGTTCTTTCAAGCGTGCTGCTCATCGTAAGGAGTTTGACGCTGACCGTTGTCACCGCTCGCGTAAAGGCTTGACAAGTTCCCAAGGCGGGAACATATGTCAAAATCAAATTCCCAAGGCGGGAACCAGACGAGGTGCGATGCGAATTCTGTCGAGACGTACACTGGTTGATTACTGGACAAAGCACGCGACGGCCAAGGCGCCGCTTCAATTTTGGTACGCCGAAGTCGAAAGAGCGCAATGGGAACGGCCGCAAGACGTTAAGGACATGTTCGGAACATCGGTCGACTTCGTGGAGGACAGCAGAGTCGTGTTCGACATCGGAGGTAATAAGTTCCGGCTGGTCGCCCGTGTTGTGTACGGCCCGTACTACCGTGTGATGATCAAGTTCGTGGGAACCCATGCAGAGTATGACAAGATCGACGTAAGCAAAATCTAATCAAATCAGGAAGTAACACATGAAACTCCGTGCAATCCGAACCGATGCCGATCTGGACTGGGCGCTTGCTGAAATCGAGCAATACTTTGACACGCCACCCGCACCTGGAACAGAAGAAGCCGACCGCTTCGATATCCTGACTGACCTCATCGAAGCCTACGAAAACCGTGAGTATCCGATTGAAGCGCTCGATCCCATCGAGACATTGAAAGTGTACATGGACATCAAAAAGAAGCGGCCGAGCGATCTGGCGGAGCTTGTTGGCGGCAAACCACGTGCCTCGGAGATCCTGAAGCGTAAGCGCCCTCTGACACTGCGAATGATCCAGAAAATCAACAGCAGTTGGAAAATTCCAGCTTCTTCCCTAATCGCACCCTACCATCTCGAGGTGAACGGCGAGAGCGCCTGACCCCCCCGGCATGGTTCCTCCCCGGCCCTTTGCGTATACGGGCGTACTCAGCGCGGCATTTCGCTAGCGACTGGCTTTTTCACCGGGGAATCCAGGCGGAAGCCACTTGGAGCGCGCTATTGAAAAAAGTTAATCGTTATCAAAGGCTTGCGGAATCACGATCAACGCGTGCTGGATTCTTTTTCGGAATCCAGGGAATCCACTTTACGGAAGCCACCGAGCCGGAATCCACCGTGCGGAAGCCAGGGCAGTCGGGCGCGTGGCGTCCTTTGTCGAGACCGCACGTGGCTGCGGCAGCCGCCCGATAATCTGGGTCCAGAAGCCTGCCAGACGCGCGCCGAAGTGATCCGCCTTGACCACGCCGCCTCCACCGATGACATCTTCGTCTGCAAAATGGACGCACTATCGCCCCAGCAGCAGAGGAACCACAAAATGATAACAGACCTTCACGTTGTGCCCGCTCGACGCGGCCGCGCGGTGCGGCTGGCGAAGGGCCAGGCGATCCAGATCATCAATACGTATGGTCAGCAGGTTGTCGACACCTGGTGCTTCAATGCCGATGACATGTCGGAGTTCATGTCGATGGAACACCTGCACGCCACGCTTCAAGGGATATTCCCCGCTACGGGTGACGGGCTGACGACAAACCGGCGTCGACCCATCCTGATCCTAGAAGAAGACACCTCACCAGGCCGCCATGATACGGTCATCGCGGCCTGCGACGTGCACCGCTATGCGGGGATCACGGGGCGGGCTGAAGCAATCTTGCGTCTCAGGTGTGACCTGCCGGATTTCGCGAGCGTTGAAGAAGTCTTCCGGCTTCCAGCTGGCCAGCGCGGGCAGAATGTGGGCCGGACAGCCGCCAAAGTGGACAAAGACATTCGCCCATTCCTCGGGGCCGATCTGGGCGCGTGTGCTCATGATCGCGCCCTCAGATCCGCTGCAGTTCGAAGAGCACCGCGCTGGCAGCGGCCAGCGAAGGCCCCTGAACGGGCGCGCAATCTGCAAAGCACAGGATCGGTCGCACCTCCACCAGTCCCAGCCCCTGCGGCAACCACAACCCGCCCAGCAGAATGGCGAGAATGCCCAACAGCAAAAGCCACTTGTTGCGACGCCTGTGAATCCAAATCCGATTGCAGACTGCCAAGGCTGCGCCCTAGGCCACCTCACCGACCGAGATTGTAGAATTCGTCGTTGGGCCGCATGCTGGTGACATTGGCAAGTCGATTGGACATGCCAAAGAAGGCCGCGATGGCGGCGATGTCCCAGATATCCTCGTCGGAAAAGCCATGCCCTTTCAAAAGCGCGAAATCCGCATCGCCGACCTCTTGGGCGCGGGCCGAAACCTTCATCGCAAAGTCCAGCATGGCCATTTGGCGGGGGGTGAGATCGGCCTTGCGGTAGTTGATGGCGACCTGATCGGCGATCAGCGGGTTCTTGGCGCGGATCCGCAGAATGGCGCCGTGCGCCACGACGCAATACTGGCACTGGTTGGCGTTCGAGGTGGCCACCACAATCATCTCGCGCTCGGCCTTGGTGATGTCCCCTGGCTTTTCCATCAGCGCGTCGTGATAGGCAAAGAAGGCGCGGAATTCTTCGGGACGGTGGGCCAGCACCAGAAAGACATTGGGCACGAAGCCTGATTTTTCCTGCACGGCAAGGATGCGTTCCGAGATGTCGGCAGGCATGTCCTTGATCTCGGGGACGGGAAAGCGGCTGATGGCGGGTGCGGTCATTTGAATCTCCTGGTGGGTCATTTGCCGGGCAGGACGGCGGCATAATCGGTGGGGTCGATGCCGCGTTCCTGCAGGATCTCGGCGGTGTCTTGGGAAAAGGCGGGCGGTTTGCGGCGGTAGGTGGCAGGGGTGCGCGACAGTTTGATCGGGCTGCCAGTGCTGCGATAATCGCCGATGTCGACGACCATCTCGCGGTGCAGCGTATGGGGGTCGGTGGCCGCCTGATGGATGTTGCGCACCTCGCCGCAGGGCACGCCGGCCTCGATCAACGCCTTGGCGATGGCGGCGCAGGGATGGGCAGCAAGGGCAGTTTCCAGTTCGATCTTCAGCGCGTCGCGGTTCTGGTTTCGGTTGCCGTTGGTGGCAAAGCGGGGATCCTGCGGCAAGTCTTCGCGGCCGATCAGGCGGCACAGCGTTTCAAACTGGCGGTTGTTGCCGACGGCCAGAAAGATCGGGTCAGTTGCAGTCTGGAACGTGTCATAGGGGTAGATGTTGGGATGGGCGTTGCCCGAAGGGCCGGGAACCTTGCCCGAAAGGTAGTAGTTGGGCAGGTGCGGATGCAGCAGCGAAAAGCCCACATCGTAAAGCGCCACCTCGACGAACTGGCCTTTGCCGCTGCGGGTCCGCTCGTTCAGCGCCATCAGGATGCCGATGATGGCGTTCAGCCCGGTCACCATATCCACCACCGGCAGGCCAACGCGCAAAGGGGTGCCCCCCGCCTCGCCGTTCACGCTCATGATGCCGCAGGTCGCCTGAATGGCCGCGTCATAGCCCGGCAGCCCGCCATAGGGCCCGTCGCTGCCAAAGCCCGTCACGCGGGCATGGATCAGCCGGGGAAAGCGGTCCTGCAAGGCCGCGTTCGACAGGCCCCAGCGTTCCAACGTGCCCGCTTTGAAATTCTCGATGAAGACATCGGCGTCTTCCAGGAGGCGCAACAGCAGCTCCAGCCCGGCGGGTTGCGACATGTCCAGCGCCATGCCCCGCTTGTTGCGGTTCAGGCCCAGGAAATAACTGGCTGTGTCGTCCAGAAAGGGCGGGCCCCAACCGCGCGTCTCGTCGCCTTGGGGCGGTTCGACCTTGATCACATCGGCACCGTGGTCGGCCAGGATCTGGCCAGCATAGGGCCCACCCAGCACGCGGCTGGCATCAATGACCTTCAGTGAGGCCAGCGAGCCGGGGGAAAGCGTGTGGGTCATGCGTCCTCGCTGGTTTCGCGCTGCAATTGGGCGGCAAAGTCGGGATAGGTCTCAGAAAGCTCGTCCAGCACACGTCCGCGCAACAGGGCAAGGGTGGCGGCATCTGGGGGTGGCGTCGCAGCGGGTGCCGCATCATGGGCAAAGGCAAAGCCGGTGGCATCGGTGATCTCGGTCAGGTCATGGCCGGGGTGGATGCTGCGCAGGCGGAAACCGGGGCGGCTGGCATCGAAGTCGAACAGGCCAAGCCCGGTCAGCAGGGCATGCGGGCCACCGCTGCGATAGACGCCTTCCGGGCTGGTGCCGGGGGCCGAGACGAAATCCACCTTGTCGACAAAGATGCGCGGCGTGTGGTCTTCGCGAAACAGGATCACGCGAGGCACCACGAAGTACAGATAGGCCGCCCCGAAAGAGCCGGGCCAGCGCACCTTGGTCTGCGGATAGTCACCCACCCCCACAAGGTTCACATTCCCCTGTCCGTCGATTTGCCCGCCGCTGAGGAAAAAGGCGTCGATCCGGCCCTGACCGTAAGCGTTTCTTGGCCCCCACCTTCCCGATTTTCGCCTGACCTGCGATGCCACGCCTGATGGAGATTGGTTGGGAGTTTCGCGATGGCGACTACGGTGGAGTTTCT
>JBILYK010000151.1:0-4629 GCA_044377735.1 Paracoccaceae bacterium
ACCCGGTTATGGCCGCCTGCTGCGCAATTTTGGAGGCTGCGCAGGCAGCCATAACCTTCAACGGCACTTCATTCCCAACATGCTATGGCAAGGAATTCACCGACTGCTTGTTCAGCCTGCGCAAACGGGCCGCCACTGGCAAGCACGATTTCGACTCGTTCTGCGCTGACCTTGGCATCGCACACCGCTTGGCCGCGCATTCGCATCCCCAAATCAACGGTATGGTAGAACGCTTCAGCGGACGAATCGAGGAGGTGCTACAAAGCCACCATTTCCACTCCACCGAAGATCTGGAAACTACTCTGCATCGCTATGTGCTGGTGTGCGATCAACAATTACCGCAGTCAGCCTTGGGCAGCAAAACGCCATTGCAGGGGATGAAGGACTGGCGCAAACTGAAGCCGTAGTTGTTCCGGAAACAGCCCGAATACCTTCCGGCATGTGACAGCCAGACTATCCCGCCACATCTGTGATAAACTTTTGCACTGCCGTTCGCAGGCGTAGTAAAGTCTTTGCAGCGCCAAGGACTCAATGTATCGTTTAACTCAAGGGATGGTAAGAATTTGGTGCGCGAGAAATTCCACTGAATTTTTATATCTTAAATATATAATATAATTAGTAAAAAAGAATGGCCCCGTAGCTCAACGGATAGAGCGTCCCCCTCCTAAGGGGACGTGTGATACAAAAAATCAAACACTTAAGAAGCAAAGTGGTTATGAATCAGTGGTTTGTGCCCTGTTATTTTTCAACGACTTAATTTTTTCCTTGGCGAGCTTTTGGCGAGCTGTCAAAGTGTACGCTCGTGGTTCAGTCGAACAATGGAGCGCCCGACGATGGCAGACAGTGAACGAACCGCAGAAAAGCGCGTTTTCAGTGGGCAAATTCTGCTCTACCGAAGGAAGTTCAAAGGGAAGGAAAGTCCCAACCGGCGGGCACGGATACGGGTACCTTCAAGTCTGGGATACTTAGATTTCTCCACCCACTCTCGATACGAAGCTGAGGCAGAGCGCATAGCGATCGACCGATTTCGTGAAGCTGAAGGAAGAACCCAACAAGGCCTGCCTCTGCGACCCATCCTCTTTGAACGGGCGGCTCAAGAATACGTTCTTTGGAAACAGGGTCAGGCGAACGTTGGGCGTTGCAGTGAAACTGTGTTCAAATACCATAAATCGATAGTTGAAGGTGCCCTGATACCCTTCTTTGCTGGCAAGTTTCTTCACAAACTTCGTCCAGTTGACGTTGAGCGCTTCCAAGAAAACCGGCGCAACATAAACAATAGGCCTGGGACACATGTCCGACCAGCCACGATAAACCGTGACAATGCAGTGCTGCGAGCGGTGTTTAAGTTTGCGCAACGACAGGATTACATTCAGGTCGCACCATCTGTTGAAAATGTGAGCGCTTTTGCCCGCCGTCCCAGCTTTACGACAGCAGAGGCTGAAGTCCTCAAGGCAAAGCTCGATGAGTGGGCTGCCAGCACCCATGCTTTTGATGGACCGCATGTCAAAGACTACCGCATACTTTTTCGGCTATATTGCTTGGTGATTTACTTTGCAGGGATCCGTCCTGGCAAAGAAATGGCCTCTCTGCGCTGGGAAGATCTCGAGCACATCCAAGACGGAAACGCCAACTATGTCTTACTAAAAGTTCGAACTGCCAAACGGAAAAATGGTGAGTTAGCCTTTCGTCCCGTAATTGGTTTGGACGAGCTATGGAAAGCCTTTACAGCGCTTGAAGGCTCATACCTCAAGAAAGACCACGGCTATATCTTCGCCCACCCGCGTACGACGCAGCTAGCCCCTTCCTTCATTGGCCTGCCGATTGCGTCGTTCAAGGGTCAGTGGAGCAATTTCATTAAATGGGCTGGGATAGAACATGAGAGTTCACCACCATATAGAAATCGCACACTTTACAGCCTGAGACATCTCTACTTTGAGCAACGCCTCATCCACTCAGATGTTCGGCTACACGAACTCGCAGTCAATGGCGGCAGCAGTCCTGAGGTCATCTCGCGTTGGTATCATCATGCAACTGCGAAGGAATACGCGCCATCGCTTAGCAAGGTAATTGCCAAAGTGAATGCTGATGAGAAGTAAAAACGAAACTAGGTAAGTGAATTTCCCGCCGAAGGACGGCCAACTTCCTCGGTGACTAACACAACGACCTTCACCTGCTGAACGGTTTCTTGTGCGTTCAAGGGCGGAATGGCCCTTCTCCGCCTCATGTTCAAGGTGCCTGCTTCAGGAGGTGATTATGACCGTCTCGGCTGCCTGCCACAGGCGGCCATTAAGCCGCCTGCCTCACGGTCCGCCTGAGACATCGAGGAAGAGTTTTACTAGGGCGACATTGATGAAATAGTTGTTCTTTCCGGAGCGGTGTTTTTCGACAAAGCTGTGATCTGCCAAGGTGTCGAGGTATTTTGCGGCTGTCTGGCGACTTACGTCCAGATCCTTCTGGAGGTACTCGATCCGAGTGTAAGGGTGCCGGAATAAGTTGTTTAGCAGTTCTTGGCTATAGATCTTGGGCAATTCAGTCCGAAGCCTATGCTTCACGTCCGCCATTTGCTGTCGGATGCCGGCCAAGATCTCGACCGTCGTCGCGGAAGTTTCTTCAACTGCCTTCAGCATGAAAATGACCCAAGCTTCCCAATCTCCGTTGTCGCGTACCACCTGCAGATGTCGGTAGTAGTCTGCCTTGTTACGTGTGATGAACCTCGAAAGATAAAGAACAGGGATGTCGAGCAACCCTGTACGCGTGAGGTAGAGCACGTTCAGAATGCGCCCGATCCTTCCGTTTCCATCAGGAAACGGGTGAATGCTTTCGAATTGATGGTGGATCAGTGCCATCTTGATTAAGGGGTCGAGAGCGCAGAGGTCATCGTCGTTGATGAACCGTTCCAGCGCCGTCATGTGACTGACGATCTCACGCGCGTCCTGAGGTGGCACGAAGACAATCTCGCCTGTTTGCTCGTTTTTCAGGGCGGTTCCCGGTGTAGTACGAAAGCCATCGCTGCGAGCCTTCAGCAATCGGAACATATCGATGAGCGCTGAATTCGGAATGAGACCACCAGTTTCGCTTAGGCGCGCGTATCCAAGTCTAAGAGCATCGCGATAAAGGGCGACTTCTTTGGCCGCAGGGGACTGCGGATGGTCGGGGAAAACGTCTGCCTGAAACAGTTCATCTTGTGTTGTGACGATGTTCTCGACTTCTGAGGAGGCTTTAGCTTCCTGAAGCGCCAATGTGTCGATCAAAATGCCTTGGTTCGGGATTGTTTTCGCCTGACCCTTCAGATCTGCAAGCGCGCGACTTGCTCGAGCAAGCGCCTTAAGCACTGGGACAGTTTCGATCTCTGCTTCGGGTGGCAGGGCGGGAATGGCGTAACTAGGCTTCAACATGTTTCTTGCCTCGCGTTGAAGAAATCTGCTTTTGTTAACATGTGTGGGCCATCATGTCAGAAAAAATCGGCTTTCTTAACTCGACGAAACTGCCGAGAGCAGGAGCAATCGACGCTTCTGGGCATCGGCCCATCGCCGCAGTGACAACCAGGGTCATGCGTCTGCCGAGGCCATCAAGGGTTCGTCAAGATAGAGGTTATTCATCGTCATGGACCATGCTGCCGCTATGCCATCAACTGCGTGGCTCTCAAATCCGTTGGCCGGTTTAAGCCCAGTCTGCTGTCGAAGCGCATCGATAAAATTCTCTCAGTGCCCCCAAATTCGAACGCCGAAGCAGGTCTCTGAAGATCAAGCTTGGCTAGGTGTCTCAAGGAAATCGACCTACAAAAGCCTTGGCGTCATGCATGTTCGCAAAACATGCAAATAGATTGTCTTTTGATTCCAGTATATTAACCTCTGATAGTCGTACAAAGGGCGCCTGAGTGATTTTCGCGCGTATCGGTAATTTTTTCAACGGCGCAACCGGAGGCGCGCCATTGAGCGTCCCTATCGATGTGCGAAGTAGGTCGCCTCACTTCAAGACTCAAAAGGGTAAATCAGTTTCGTCACTAGGACTGGTTTCGGGAACGAGGAATGTTCCGTCCTGGGTCTCCCAAGCAAGGATCATCGGGTAACCACCATGTCGCTCAATGTAAGCCTGAAAGACGCTTGGGGTACGAATAAGGGTATCAAATGTACCCGCTTTGACCGCTTCAATGGTGTCCAGAAGCAAATAAGAGGCCGTACCTACGTCATTTGCCTTGACCACAAAACCGTGAACAATCTCCCCAGACTTGAGAGGGAATGGATTCAATTGAGCCAATTCCTCCACTGAATCGCTTACGGACAGTAAGATCCCAGACGCTGCAAAGAGTATTTCTTCGGTGTTGGCTTGTAGAGCCGCAGCCGCGAAGAGAACTTCGTGAGCCGTTTTCAGCTGTGCAATCAAAGATTTCCGCAAGTCATACTCGCCAAGTTCAAGTTGGTAGCACAACTCGCAATCCGGATTTTCTTCGGTGTTAATGTAAGTATCGTAGTTAACGAAGTTCAGCATGATTTTCTCCTTTGATTGCTGGTTTCGATGAGTTCAATATATAGTGCGTGTTTCGCGTGATGGTGGGCATCGATTTCGCGGGATCATGGGCAGTCATTTCGCGTGAAGCTGGGCACTGATTTCGCGGGATCGTGGGCAGGT
>JBILYK010000077.1:0-16326 GCA_044377735.1 Paracoccaceae bacterium
ACCATTTGTTTGGGCGATTTGTGACCCGGGGGGGGGGGGGGGGGGCCCCCCCCCCCCCTTTCCACCGCCCGCCCCAAGCGTTACGGTTCCAAAATGCTGAAAACCCGCCTCATCCCCTGCCTTGATGTTGCCGATGGCCGCGTGGTCAAAGGTGTGAACTTCGTCAACCTGATCGACGCGGGCGACCCGGTCGAGGCAGCGCGCGCTTATGATGCGGCGGGGGCGGATGAGCTGTGTTTCTTGGACATTCACGCCACCCACGAAAACCGCGGCACGATGTTTGATCTGGTGACACGCACCGCCGAGCAATGCTTTATGCCGCTCACCGTCGGTGGTGGCGTGCGGACGCATCACGACGTGCGCGCGCTTCTTTTGGCAGGGGCTGACAAGGTGTCGTTCAACTCGGCCGCCGTCGCCAACCCCGATGTGGTGGCCGAGGCGGCGGATCGGTTCGGCTCACAATGCATTGTCGTGGCAATTGATGCCAAAACCGTCAGCCCCGGGAAATGGGAGATTTTCACCCATGGCGGGCGCAAACCGACCGGGATCGACGCGGTGGAGTTTGCCCGCACGGTCGCCGCAAAAGGTGCCGGGGAAATCCTGCTGACCTCGATGGATCGTGACGGCACCAAAGGCGGCTATAACCTGCCGCTCACCCGCGCCATTGCTGATGCGGTGTCAATTCCGGTTATTGCATCAGGCGGGGTCGGCACGCTCGATCACCTTGTCGAAGGCGTGACCGAAGGCCACGCCAGCGCGGTTCTGGCCGCGTCGATCTTTCATTTCGGCACCTTTTCCATCGGTCAGGCCAAAGCCCATATGGCCGCCGCCGGCATCCCCATGAGGCTGACATGACCGCATTGGACCGACTGGCCGCCACCATTCAGGCCCGCAAAGGCGCTGATCCCGAAAGCTCGTGGACGGCGAAACTGTTGTTAAAGGGGCCGGAAAAATGTGCCGAGAAATTCGGCGAAGAGGCGATTGAGGCGATCATTGAGGCTGTCAAAGGGGATCGCGACAAGCTGACCGCTGAGGCCGCCGATGTGCTGTACCATTTGCTGGTGATGCTCGCTGCGCGCGATGTAACGCTCGATCAGGTGCTGGCGGAACTGGAGCGCCGTGAGGGGACCTCGGGCCTTGCCGAAAAGGCCGCCCGCAGTTAGCCTTTCCGACTTTGGGAGGCGCACATGACCAAGATCGACATTGAAAATGTTGGCCAACCCGGCAAGATCTACCGCGTTGATGCGGTGAAATTCGCCGAGATGAAACGCGCCGTCTTAGCCATCTTGCCCACAAGCGCCCCAGGTTTGACACCCGCCGAGGTGATCGAGGCGGTGAAGCCGTTGCTGGATCAAACCCTCTTCCCCGGCGGCGACACTGCGGGCTGGTGGGTCAAATCAGTTCAACTGGACCTTGAGGCGAAAAAGGTCATCACCCGCGGGCCCAAGGCCCCGGTGCGACTGTGGCAGCTTTAGCCGCGAATTTCTGATGCAGAAATCAGACTAAAGCCCCAGACGCGGAATTTCGATGACCGGGCAGCGGTTCATCACCACCTCCATCCCCGCCGCTTCGGCCTTTGCGGCGGCGTCGGTATTTTCGATGCCAAGCTGCATCCAGATGACCTTCGCACCCGAGGCAATCGCCTCATCCACCACCGGCCCCACCTCTTCAGCGCGGCGGAAGATGTCAACCATGTCGACCGGCCCCACCTCGGCGAGCGACGCGCGCACCAGCTCGCCCAGACCGCTGTCCTCACCGGCTTGGCCGGGATTGACCGGGATCACCCGATAGCCGCGCGCGGCCAGATAGGCGGCCACGCGGTGGCTGGGCCGGTCGGGCTTTGGCGACCAGCCGACAAGGGCGATGGTTTTGACCTCGGTCAGGATGCGGGCAATCTGGGCGTCATCGGTCATCTTCAGCCTCCAAAAGAAAAGCGCCCGGGGACAGGCCCCGGGCGCAAGGTATGGAACGAGGGACAGAGACAGACGAAACCGGGGTTCCAGGCCCGCTTCCTGTCTTTAGACATGGGGAACTTGTCCGGTGGTTAAAGGCCCCTCGCATGTTTGTGATCCTTTTAGCGCGTACTGGCCGCATAAAGGCTGACGGCAGCGGCGTTTGACACGTTCAGGCTGCCAAATGCCCCGGCATAGGGGATGCGGGCAATGACATCGCAAGTTTCGCGGGTGCGCTCGCGCAGGCCCGGCCCTTCGGCCCCCATCACCAACGCCAAGGGCCTACCCTTGGTGGGCGCAAGCGCCTCGGCCAAGGGCACATCGCCTTCGCCATCCAGACCGACAAGGATATAGCCCATCGCCTTCAACTCGACCATCGCATCGGCCAGATTGGCGACCTTGAGATAGGGCTGACGTTCCAGCGCTCCGCTCGCGGTTTTCGCCAAAGCCCCGGTTTCGGGCGCCGAATGGTGGCGCGGTGCAATCACCGCCCGCGCACCGAACACCTCAGCCGACCGCAGGATCGCGCCGACATTATGCGGGTCTGTCACGCGGTCCAACAGCACCAAAAGCGGCTCTCCCGCCCCGGATATCGCCAGATCCTCAAGTTTGCCCCAGTTCAACGGCCGCACTTCAAGGGCTGCACCCTGATGGACCGAGCCTTCGTCAATCGGCACGTCAAACCGGCGCGGATCGACAATTTCAGGCGCAATGCCCGCCTCAGCCACCGCCTCTTCCAGCTTGTCAAAGGCGTTCTTGGTCACGACGAGCCGCAGCTTTTCGCGCGCAGGGTTCACCAGCGCATCGCGCACCGCATGCAGACCGAAAAGCCAGACGGTTTCCTTCGCCTCGGCCTTTCGGCCGCGTTCCTTGTCCACCACCCAATCCGGTTTTTTCGCCATAGCCCTGCCCCTTCGTTCTGGCCCATGCTCTGGCCAGAAGTGCTGGTTTTGGCAAGCGCCAAATCATGCCGAAGCCTTTGCCATCCGTGACTTGCCGCCCGATATTTCATGCAAAGCGCCCGTTTGGCATATTGACGCCCCCCACCGCCTTCGGTAATCACGCGGCCAGTGGGCGATATGCTACAAGGTGTGGCAGCGGACTGTAACTCCGCCGAGGCGACTCACGCCTGGTTCGATTCCAGGATCGCCCACCATCTTTGCCGTCACAAGCGGTGCGAAAAACCAGCCTTCGGGCTGGTTTTTTCGTCTCATGCGTGATGGATTGCGCGGGCAAACTTTTGAAAGCCCTAACATGCGCTCTTACAGCTTTACCCATGCCATCACCCGCCAGCCCCCCGCCTCGGCCATTCACGGCCTGCGCGCGGTCGACACCGGCGCGCCCGATCTGGCGCAGATGCGCGCCCATCACGCTGATTACATCGTGGCATTGAAATCCACCGGGGCGGTGGTGGTGGAACTGCCCGCGCTTGAGGCTTTCCCTGACAGCCTTTTTGTCGAGGACACGGCCCTGTGCCTGCCCGAAGGGGCAGTGGCCATGCGGCCCGGCGCGCCCTCGCGTTTAGGGGAGGCTGCGGAAATGGCACCCCATTTGCGCGCGCTTTATGGTGATGTGCGTGCGGTAACGGGGACGGGTAACTTCATCGAGGCGGGGGACATCCTGACCACGGAAACCGAGATTCTGGTTGGCCGATCGGCGCGTACCAATGCCGGTGGGGTGGCAGAGCTTGCCGGGATCGTGGCCGATTGGGGCTACCGTCTGCGCGAGGTCTTTACCCCGCCGGGGGTTTTGCATTTCAAGACCGACTGCTCGCTTTTGGACGCAGAAACCATTCTGGCCACCGAACGGCTGGACGCCTCGGGCTGTTTCAACGGCTACCGGGTGATCCACACCGTGCCCGGCGAAGAGGCCTGCGCCAATGCCATTCGCTTTAACGATCTGGTGCTGTTTCCCGCCGGGTTCCCCCGCACCCGCGACAAGTTGGTCGCGGCGGGCTGTAATCTGCGCGAGATTGGTAATTCGGAATGCGCAAAGCTCGATGGCGGCATGTCCTGCCTGTCCTTGCGCTTTAGCCCCAGCGCCTAACAAGCCCCCCGGTCCCAACGCCATAGGCTGGCAGGCGGGGCCGGGCTTTCTATGCTAAACTTATCTTTCTGTACTCACGCCATATTTCAGGCATTGTTTCCAAATGATTAACAGTGAACCACAGCGCACCGCCTTTAACGTGCTGGCCATCGTGCAAGATGGCAGGCTGGGCTTTGAGGCGCTGCTGCTTTTGGCCTCTTTCAAGGCCAATAATCCCGGGTTTAAAGGCAAGGTGTTTTTGGCCGAACCCCAGCATGGCAAAGGCTGGAACCGCGATCCACGGCTGAAATCGAACGCGATCCGCGAGATGCTGGAAAGCTTGGGCGCGACGTTTTTACCTTTTGAAAACAAGGTGTTTGGCCAAAGCTATCCACACGGCAACAAGATCGAGGCATTGTCCGCTTTGCCCGATGCGCCCTTCCTGTTTCTGGACACCGACACCCTGATTTTGGGCGATCTTGACCGCATTCCCTTCGACTTTGCACGCCCCTCTGCCTCGATGCGGCGCGAGGGAACCTGGCCAGAGCCCCAGCTGTATCAGGGGGGCTACGCCGAAATCTGGGGCGCGCTTTATGACCACTTTGGCCTGGACATGGCCGGTTCACTCGACCTATCCCAGCCGCAGGATTACTGGCAACGCTATCTTTACTTCAATGCAGGATGGTTTTTCTACCAAAGCCCCAAAGTCTTTGGAGACCGCTTTCTAAGCTATGCCCGCGCGATCCGTGACAACGTCCCCCCCGCACTGGCCGCACAGTCGCTGGACCCGTGGCTAGACCAGATCGCGCTGCCCTTGGTCATTCATAGCTTGGGCGGTGGCAGGCCGGGGCCAGAGCTTGTCGGTCTGGATGGCGACATCACCTGCCATTATCGCAACCTGCCCTTGCTTTACGCCCGCGAAAGCGACCGGGTGGTGGAGGTCTTGGAGGAGGTGGCGGGACAAAGGGAGCTGCGCCGACTGTTGCGCGACTATGAACCGGCGCGGCTGATGATCTATCAAAACCGGGGTCGCAAAGCGCGCGAGATGTTTGATCGGGCTGATTTGCCCCGGCGTGAACAAGCCATCCGCGCGGCTTTGAAAAAGGCCGATCTCTGGCTGCGCTGATTAGAGGCGCAGAACCGGGATCAGGCTGACCACCAAAAGGCCAGCCATGGTCCAGTTAAAGGCGCGCAGCCGCGCTGGTGACTGGAGCCAGCGGCGCATAACCTCGCCCAAGGCGGCCCAAAGGCTGACCGAGGGCAGGTTGACGGCGGCAAAGACCACCGCGATCGTCAGAACCGCAGCCAAGCCCCCCTCGCCCGCATAGGCGCTGATCGCGCCCATCGCCATGGCCCAGGCCTTGGGATTGACCCATTGAAAAGCCGCTGCTTGCAGGAAGGTAAAGGGCTTGCCGCCCGCCATCCCCGACCGTGGGGCGGCGGCATGGGCGATTTTCCACGCCAGCCACAGCATATAGATCACCGATACCACTTTAAGCACGACAATCGCCTGCGGCACTGCGCGAAACAGACCCGACAGCCCAAGCCCGGTCATAAAAACCAGGAACGCATGCCCGATGCAGACGCCCAAGATATGCGGCACCGTCCGACGCAAACCAAAATTCACCCCGCTGGCCAAAAGCATCATGTTGTTCGGCCCCGGCGTGACCGAGGTGGCAAAGGTAAAGCCCAAAAGGGCCAGAAGAAGATCGCTGGTCATGGCGCGACCATAGCGCCAAATACGGCGAAACCCAGCCCAAAACAGACGCCCCTGCGCAAGTGCTATGGCGGCACGCAATGTGTTAAAGACAGAATTGTTGCAGCACTTATTCCTTTGCCGAGTGTCATGTTGATTGCCCACAAATCAGACCGTTGCAGGCAGGTTTCATATCCTAAGCGGAAACGATGATCCGAATTCTGGCACGCTGGATCTGTCGGCCACGACCTTGGCGCTGGTTGTCGATCTGGTCGTTGGCGCGAACAACCGAGGGTTGTCTGCCTTGGGCGACGGCAAGGGCACCAAGCATCAGGCCATTCGGGTCACCGATTTCAACAACGACATCGCGCCAAGACCCGGGCAAAGGGCCATCCCGTCAGGGGCGGCCTTGTGATTTAATCAGCCCTTCACAGCTTGCGATTGCTGCCCTAGGCTTGGCCCAGCAAAGGGGAGTTTTCACCATGACCGACAGACCGATGGGATTTGACACACTGGCCATTCATGCCGCAACGGCCCCCGATCCGGCGACCGGGGCGCGGCAGGTGCCAATCTACCAGACCACCGCCTATGTATTCCGCGATGCCGATCACGCGGCCAAACTGTTTAACCTGCAAGAGGTTGGCTACATCTATTCGCGCCTGACCAACCCTACGGTTTCGGCGCTGGCGAATCGAGTCTGCGCGCTGGAAGGCGGAGCGGGGGCGATTGCCTGCTCATCAGGGCACGCGGCACAGATCATGGCGCTGTTTCCGCTGATGGGGCCCGGCAAGAATATCGTTGCATCCTCAAGGCTTTATGGCGGGACCATCACGCAGTTCAGCCAGACGATCAAGCGTTTTGGCTGGTCGGCCAAGTTCGTTGACACCGACGATCTGGGCGCGGTGTCGAAAGCCGTGGACAAGAACACCCGCGCGATCTTTTGCGAAACCATCGCCAACCCCGGTGGCTATGTCACCGACATTCCGGCACTGGCCAAGATTGCGGACAGGAAGGGCATCCCGCTGATCGTCGACAACACCACAGCCACCCCGTGGCTTGCGCGGCCCATTGAGATGGGCGCGACGCTGGTCGTGCATTCCGCCACCAAATACCTGACCGGCAACGGCACCGTGACCGGCGGCATCGTGGTGGATTCGGGCAAGTTCAACTGGTCGCAGAATGACAAGTTCCCCAGCCTGAGCCAACCCGAGCCCGCCTATCACGGCCTGACCTTCCACCCCACCTTGGGCGGCATGGCGTTCACCTTCCACTCGATTGCCATTGGCCTGCGTGATCTGGGCATGACGATGAACCCCCAAGGCGCGCATTATACGCTGATGGGGATTGAGACGCTGGGTCTGCGGATGGAGCGCCATGTGGCCAATGCCCAGAAAGTCGCCGAATGGCTCGAGAAAGACCCGCGTGTTGAATACGTCACCTATGCCGGGCTGAAATCGAGCCCCTACCACAAGCGGGCCAAGAAGATCGTGCCAAAGGGGGCTGGCGCTTTGTTCACCTTTGCGCTGAAGGGCGGCTATGACGCCTGCGTCAAGTTGATCGACAATGTGAAACTGTTCAGCCATGTCGCCAACCTTGGCGACACGCGCAGCTTGATCATCCACTCGGCCTCGACCACCCACCGCCAGTTGTCGCCCGAACAGCAGGTGTCCGCCGGGGCGTCGCCAAATGTGGTGCGGCTGTCCATCGGGATCGAGAATGTCGAAGACATCATCGCCGATCTGGATCAGGCGATCACGGCGGCCACCAAGTAAAGGCACCAAATCAAAGGGGCCGCCCGACAGTGGACGGCCCCTTTTTAATGTCAGAACAGATGATTAATCTGCAATCACATAGGTCACGGTCACCGAGCTTTGCAGCGCAATTTGTCCCGTGGCAACTGGCACATCCAAGGCAGCTTTGGCTGATTCAAACACCGGCATCGGCCCGCCGTAGGTCTGCTGTTCTGAAATCGAGATCACCTTGCCCAGCGTCACACCGGCGGCCGCAGCGTAAAGCTGGGCCTTGGCCGCGGCATCGGCCACAGCGGCCTTTCGCGCCTCGTCCTGAACCGGGCGCGGGCTGGCAAGCTCAAAGGTAATGCCGTTCAACGTATTGGCCCCGTCTGCGATTGAGGCATCCAGCACCCCGCCCAAAGCGGCAAGATCGCGCACCCGAACATTCAGCATATTCATGGCGATGTAATTCGATATCGTCGGGGTTTGGCCAACGTCATAGCCCACCCAATTGGGGTTCAGCGACAGGCTGGTGGTTTGCAGATCCTGTTCGGCTATACCTGCGGCTTCGAGCCGTGCGATCACTCCGGCCAAAGCCTCGGAATTGGCCGACATCGCCTCGGCGGCTGTCTTGCCTTCGGTGGTCACGCCCAAGGACACGGTGGCCATATCCGGCGTGGCGGGAATGCTCGCCTCGCCGGTCACCGTGATCGTGCCTTCGGCCAGTGCCGGAAGTGCTGCGGACAGGCTAAGAGGCACGACAAGCACCGCCGAAAACAACAAAGAGGAAAATGCACGCATGGGAGAACCTCCGTTTGGCTTCCACTCTACAGGTGTCCATCCACAATCCAAGCCACAAGGCACACCTGAGGGGGAATTTCGCTTAGGGGTTTCCCCTCCAAGTCGCACAGCCGTCTTGCTCAGAAAAACGCGCCATGGGTCGCCAAGCGCCGGGTAAACAGCCCGGCTTTTCTTTCATTCGGCAAAAACCTGCTGTAGGAAGTGCTCAGTGCGCGCGCACAGTTTTTGCGCGACAGTCCCTTATGCTAGATGCGTGGAATGAAACCAGCTTTTGCCCTCGACTTTCGCAATGATGCCATTGCCCTTTTGCACCGCTCATCGGGGGGCTGGCTTGTGGTTGGCCGTGTGGCCCTGGATGAGCCCGACCTTTCCGAAGCGCTGTCCTATCTTAGGGCAACGGCACTGGGTCTCAGCCCGCGCGGGCTGGCGACAAAACTGATCCTGCCCGATGAACAGTTGTTGGTGACCACCGTCGATGCGCCCGGCCCAGATGAGGCAAGCCGACTTGCCCAGATCCGCACCGCGCTTGAGGGACGCACGCCCTACGCAGTTGATGATTTGGTCTTTGACTGGGAAGTGATCGACGGCGCAGTGCATGTGGCCGTGGTGGCGCGTGAGACCTTGGATGAGGCTGAAAGCTTTGCCACTGAGCATCGTTTTAACCCCGTGGCCTTTGCTGCCGCCCCCTCGCAGGGCTATATGGGCGAGGCGTTTTTCGGTCCGACAGGTCAGGCGGCCACGCTTTTGTCGGCTGGCGAGACGGTTGAGCGCGACGCCAAGCGCACCGCGATTATCGACCGCAGCAGCATCGTCGAACCAGAAGCCACGCCAGAGGACAGTCCAACCGAGGTCAGCCAGCCACCGGAAGATGTGTTGAAGACGGACACTGACCTCGCGGCGGAGCCTGACGCACCAGCCACCGCTGCCGGGGCGCAGGAAGAGCACGATGCGCCTGCGGTGTCCGATCCCGTGGTCGCCCCCCCCGAACCTGACCGCGCGGATGTCGCTGAAGCCCAACTCACGGCGCGCGAAACGCCGCTTTTCGGCTTGGCCGATGACGAAGCCCCGCCCTCGGCGGTGTTCCGCGCTTTGGACGATCCTGAACTCGCACCTGAACGGGTGCCCACGGATCGGATCGATGCACTTGCACAGCCGGTCCTCAGTAAAACGGCCCAGCCGACTGAAGCTGAACCGCTTGACCCGGTCTTGGCGCAGCCTGACGCCGACGAGGCCCCGATGGCCATCGATGTTGAGATGGACGAGACAGAGGAGCCGAAGGCAGATCGGACCAAGGACGTGGCCGCGCCTGGGTCGGATGACGTGCCCCCAGTTTCCAGCTTTAGCGCGACGCTTGGTTTTGCCAGCCGCCGCGCCTCGGCCGATCCGGTGTTGAGCGCGAAGCCAAAGCCGCCGCCCAAACCAACGGTTGATCGGCCGACAGCGGCCCGCCCGCTGGTGGCGGCCCCGCCGCCCAAGGCGGAGCTTACAGCGCTGAACCGTCCGACCGCTGCGCGTCCGGTTGCGCCCAAAGAAAGCAAGGGCCTGCGCGGGTTGGGGGCCTTTGTGACCGCACCCGGTATCCCCGGCACGCGCAAGAAACCAGCCGAAGTGGCTGTGCCACGACCCGCGGTCGCCGCGCCTCCTGCGCAGCAAAGCGCCACCACCGTTTCAAACGAAGCCAAAACCGGCCTTGGCCGCAAGTTTGGCGTCCGGCCGGTTGCCATGCGCGGCAAGCCACGCCATCTGGGGCTAATCCTGACCGGGGTTTTGCTTTTGGTGCTTGCTGTAGTTGCGGCCTGGTCCACAAGCTTGGCCTTCCGGTCAGACGACGGTGCTGCGACCGAGTTCGCAACCGCCGACACGACGACCGCACTGCCCGAGATCGAAGACGAAATGCTCGCCGATGGGCAGGACCCGGACCTTTTGACCGATGAGGAGTTGGCAGCGACGCTGCCTGTCCAAAGCGAAGGCGAAGCCGCAGTCGCCGATCCTCAGGAGCCCGAAATTCCTGCCGCTGAGAATGATGCGGCCCCGGTCACTGAAGCTGCGACACCGGGCAGTACGCAGGTCAATCCCGGGACGGCCAGCGGCGACGAGATCTTTCTGGCCGCAAAGGATGTGGCCCCCGTGACACCCGAGGCCACAGATCTGGCCGCCGTGTCGGCCAAAGGTGATCCACTTCCCAACGCTCAAGCGCCGCCGCCGCCTTTTGGCACGGTCTATCAGTTCGATATGAACGGCCTGATCGTTCCAACGCCCGAGGGGATTATCACACCCGAGGGCGTTCTGCTTATTGCAGGCAAGCCACCCCGGCTGTCTGAACCGCGTCCCGCAAGTCTGGCGCCACCCGCCGATGCAACGGCGACCGCCAACGAGACTGCCTTTGTCTCAGACCCGGCTTTGGCCGGGTTTCGGCCCAAGGCGCGCCCGGCGGGGCTGACCCCACCGCCAAGCGAGCCTGCCGCCGAGCCCACCCCCGGTGAGACCACCGATACAGCGCCGCTGGATGATGCTGCCCTGCCCCCCGTCGCCGATAGCCGCCTCGCAGGTCTGCGCCCCCTGGCGCGGCCGGAGGCGGTTCTCGCCGCCGGGATAGCCGCACGCGCACAGTCCGCAGCCGAGAATTCGGGCAGTATCTGGGCGATGGGGCAAGCCCAAAGTGCTGAGGCAGCGGCCGCCGCTGGCAACAGCCGTCTTGCCGTCTCGATCAGTCGCAAACCTCAACCCCGCCCCCGCGACCTAAGCCGCGCAGTTGAAGCGGCAGTTGCTGCCGCGATCCGTGCGCCCGAGCCGACCGAGGAATCGCAAGAAGAGCAGCTTGCATCCGCCCGCCCCGCGCAGACGCCAGAGCCAAGCCCCGGGCCCGAAGCCGAGAGTGGCACGACCACGTCCGTGCCGCGCGGTCGAGATCGCGAGTTGGAGATCTATGAGGAGCCCGAGCTTGAGGGCTCGGCAGGACGCGGCACAGCCAGTGCGTCGGTCGCCAAGCAAGCCACGTTCCGCAACGCGCTGGCTCTGGATAAGACCGCCTTGATCGGGGTCTATGGCACGCCTTCAAAACGCTATGCGATGGTTCGTAGCACCAGCGGCCAGTACAAGAAGGTGAAGGTTGGCGACAGGATCGATGGCGGGAAGATTCAGGCCATTACGGCCACGGAAGTGCGCTATCAAAAAGGCTCGCGGCTTGTGACCCTGTCCTTGCCCAAGGGCTGATCCGGGATGCAACCCGCTTTAGCGCGCCGCCACAACGCCCCGGTCAATCTGGTCCTGCTCTATCGATTGGAAAAGTGCTTTGAAGTTGCCTTCACCGAACCCGTCATCGCCTTTGCGCTGGATAAACTCAAAGAAGATCGGGCCGATCACGGTTTTCGAGAATATCTGCAACAAGATGCGCGTTTCGCCACCATCCACCACACCCTCCCCATCAATCAAGATGCCGTGGCGGGACAGTCGATCAATCGGCTCTGAGTGGCCCACGACCCGGGTCTTTGACAGTTCATAATAGGCCATTGGTGGCTTTGGCATGAACCTCAGCCCCCGCGCGGCAATCTCGTCAGTGGCGGTATAGATGTCATCGCAGCCCACCGCGATGTGCTGAATCCCCTCGCCGTTATAGCGCTTGAGGTATTCGACGATCTGCCCCGTCTCGCCGCGATCCTCGTTCACCGGAATGCGGATGCGGCCGCAGGGCGAGGTCAGGGCGCGGCTGAAAAGCCCGGTGAACTTGCCTTCAATGTCAAAGAACCTGATCTGGCGAAAGCCGAAGATCCGGCTGTAAAAATCAAACCAGATGTCCATGTTGCCCTTGTGGACATTATGGGTCAGGTGGTCGAGATAGTGGAAACCGACGCCCTTTGGCTTCGGCGCCTGCACAAAATCAAAATCGCCGTAGGGGTGGCGATCCGCGCCGTAGTGATCGACGAAGTAAATCAAGCTCCCGCCGATGCCGACAATCGCGGGCACATCCAGCGCCTTGTCACACCCCTCATAGGGTGTCGCCCCCATCTTTATGGCATGGGCAAAGGCTTGGGCGGCATCCACCACCCGCCAACCCATCGAAGCCGCACAGGGCCCATGTTCGGCGGCAAAGCGCATGGCGTGGCTTTTGGGATCATTGTTCAGGACATAGGTCACATCGCCCTGCTGCCACAGCTCGATGTCACGGGTCCGGTGGCGCGCGGTCAGCGTATAGCCCATACGGGCGAACAGCTCGCGCAGGGCCTGCGGTTCGGGATGGGCGAATTCGACAAACTCAAACCCATCGGTGCCAGCCGGATTGGCCGGAGTGATCGCAGCCTTGGGAGCGGAATGCGGAAACGGACCCATGATAACCCTTTCATATTGCGGTATGGGCAGTTTATCGCAGTTTCCATGCGTATGGCGCGCATTATTGGATTTAATGCTGTAATTTTCGCGTAACATTCGCGCCAAACGGTCATTATTAGCGGAAATTTTGCATGCTTGACGCAACAGACTCGCGGCTTTTGCAGCTTGTGCAGGCCAATGCCATGCTGACCGCCCAAGATCTGGGCGCGGCACTGAACCTGTCAGCCAGTCAGGCCGCGCGCCGTCGCCAGAGGCTGGAGGCCGCGGGCTTTGTCACCGGCTATGCCGCGCGGGTTGATCCGACGCGGGTGGGCCTGACGGTGCAGGCCTTTATTCAGGTGCAGTTCGCCCGCCATGATCCAGAGTTGGCGCGCAGCTTTTCCACCCTGATTGCAACCCTGCCCGAGGTGATCTCGGCCTGGACCCTGACAGGTGAGGCCGATTACCTGTTGCGGATCTGGTGCGCGGATCTGCCCGGGCTGAACCGGTTGATCCATGAACGGCTGTTGCCGCATCCGGCAGTGGCGCGGGTGCAAAGCCAGATCGTGATGGATCAGCTCAAGGCAGATGCGCCGCTGCCGATCCGGGTCTGAGGGGAAGCGTCAGCCGTCCGACACCCCAGCCTCAGCAAAGGTGGCCATGCCGGAATGACAGGCCACCGCCGCCTGCACCACCCCAAGCGCCAGCGCCGCACCCGATCCTTCGCCCAGACGCAGGCCCAGCGACAATAGCGGCTCTTTGCCCAAGGCTGCCAGCAATCGGCCATGTGCGCCCTCGGCCGACAGGTGGCCCGCCACGGCATGATCCAGCGCGGCAGGCGTGACGCTGTGCAGCACCAAAGCCGCCGAGCAGGCGATAAACCCGTCAAGGATCAGCGGAATCCGCGACACCCGCGCCCGCGCCATAGCCCCTGCCATCGCCGCAATCTCGCGCCCGCCAAGGCAGGCCAGAACCTGCAGCGGATCGCGCGAGGCATGGAGGGCAAGTCCGGCATCCACCGCATACGCTTTGCGGGCAAGGCCAGAATTGTCAACCCCAGTGCCACGCCCGACCCATTCCGCACCGGTGCCGCCCAAAAGGGCGGCCGCGATCGCTGCCGCAACGGTCGTGTTGCCGATCCCCATCTCGCCCACGACCAAAAGATCGGCCTTGGCATCCACCGCGTTCCAGCCGGTCAGCAAAGCCTCAACCGTCTCAGCCACGGTCATCGCCGGGCTTTGGGTGAAATCTGCCGTTGGGCGATCCAGCTCCAGCGCATGCACGGCCATCGTGGCGCCGAAGGTTTTGGAGAGTTGATTGATCGCCGCCCCACCCGCTTTGAAATTGGCAACCATCTGCACCGTCACCTCAGGCGGAAACGCCGACACGCCCTGCGCACAGACCCCGTGATTGCCCGCAAAGATCAGCACCTGCGGCGCAGCAATGCGCGGGCGGCCCGTGCCCTGCCAGCCCGCCACCCAAAGCGCGAGATCTTCAAGTCGACCCAGCGCGCCCGGCGGTTTGGTCAACTGTCCATTGCGCTGACCGGCGGCCTGACGGGCACCAGCATCTGCGACAGGGGCCGCGCGCAAAAGGGTGGCGAATTCGGCAAGCGAGGAGAAAGCGGGCATGGTAAGGTCCTTGAACGTGCAGCCTCACTTGGCTAGCCCTTGAACAGCCCCATGACCAGAGCGGAACAGACATGACCCACTTCATCCGCGACCACTTGCCAATTTTGGCGCGCGATCTGGTCGCCGCCTTCGGCCTTCTGACACGGATCCCAGTGCCCTTTACCTTGCCCCGTCCAGCCGGGGTCTGGGCTTGGCCCTTGGTGGGGCTGGTGACGGGGGGCGCGGCGTTGGTGGCTGCGGCATTGGGCCTTTGGCTGGGGCTTTCGGTGGGCGTGGTGGCGGTTTTGGTGATCGCGGTGCAGGCGACACTGACCGGCGCCTTGCATGAGGATGGGCTTACCGATTGTGCCGATGGGTTCTGGGGCGGGCATGACCGCGCACGTCGGCTGGAGATCATGAAAGACAGCCGGATAGGCAGCTATGGCGCGGTGGCACTGATGCTGGCGCTTTTGGCGCGTTGGTCGGCCTTGGCGGCCCTTCTTGGTGCAGACGCATGGGAGCTGGCGCTGGCGGCCATGGTCATGTCACGGGCAGCGATGGGGCTGGTGATGGCAGGCCTGCCCAATGCGCGCGGCGAGGGGCTTTCGGCACGCCATGGCCAGCCCGGCTGGGCGGCGGCCTGGGCCGGAATGGGTCTTGCCTTTGGTGTGGGGTTGGTTGCGGCAGGCGGCGCTGCGCTTTGGCTTGTGATGGCGGTGGGGTTGATGGCAGCGGCGGCGGCGCTGGTGGCGCGGGCCAAGATCGGTGGCCAGACGGGAGATGTCTTGGGGGCGACACAAGTGCTGGCCGAGGTGGCAGCGCTGGCAGTCGCGACCGCTTGGCTCGCATGAAAAACGGCGGCCAAAGGGCCGCCGTTCTACAATATATTCAAAGTGCCTTAGGCGGCGCGGCTGGTCAGCACATCGCCCACTTTGCGTTGGGCCCCGGCCTCATCGACGCCCGAGACGGCAGCCACTTCGCGGGTCAGCCGCTCCAGCGCAGCCTCATAAAGCTGACGCTCGGAATAGGACTGCTCACGCTGATCATCGCTGCGATGCAAATCGCGCACGACCTCGGCAATGGCCATCAGATCGCCCGAGTTGATCTTCTGCTCATACTCTTGGGCCCGGCGCGACCACATCGCGCGCTTGACCTTGGCCTTGCCCTTCAGCGTATCCAACGCTCTGGTCACCACATCGGGCGCCGACAGGGCACGCATGCCGATTTCGGTGGCCTTGTGGGTGGGAACCCGCAGCGTCATCTTGTCCTTTTCGAACGAGATCACAAAGAGTTCAAGATGGATCCCGGCGATTTCCTGTTCCTCGATCGAAATGATCTTTCCCACGCCATGGGCAGGATACACCACGAACTCGTTCGGGCGGAAATCGGGCTTCTTCGATTTGGTCATTCTTGGTTGCTTCCTCGGCAGGAGGCCAGTCCCGGCAAAAGTGGCCCTACCGAATTTCTCGGATACAGACCGACAGGCGACAGGAGTTTCGTCTCAGGCGAGAAGACCTGAGGCGTCAGACAGGCATCCGTGATTGTTTGTGCACATTGTGTAACACAAAAATCACATGATTCCAACCGCGGTAAAACAGGACGAAAAATCGCCAAGCCATTGATATTAAAAAATATTCACCTTTTCAAGTGATTCGAGATGCCAAGTGCTGCGAATCAGCCACCCTTCCCCGGCTCTTCAGAGAAGTAATTCTGCAGCTTGTTTTCTTCGCCATCGCGTTCTTCATGGTCGGGCAAAGGATCACGCTTGGTGGTGATGACCGGCCAAAGGAGGGCATATTTGCGGTTGAAGGCCACCCATTTGTCCATATCCGGCTCGGTGTCGGGCCGAATGGCATCGGCAGGGCATTCCGGCTCGCAAACACCGCAGTCGATGCACTCATCGGGGTGGATCACCAGCGCGTTTAGGCCTTCGTAAAAGCAGTCCACCGGACACACTTCGACGCAGTCGGTGTATTTGCAGGCGATGCAGTTGTCGATCACGACATAGGTCATGGGACACCCCGTTCCATTTGGTTCCGCCCGGTGTTTATGTCAGGCAGGGTGATGTTTCAAGCGCTTGCATCGGCCCCCGGTGCGGCAAGATCGCAGTAAAGGGCCTGTGCCTCGGTCGCCGGACCCCGCCGCGCGGCAAGCGCGAGAACCCGAACCACCCGGATCTGGTGGCCGTGGGGAAAGGTCAGGAC
>JBILYK010000071.1:0-17546 GCA_044377735.1 Paracoccaceae bacterium
AACCTCAGGAAGCTCGCAAAGCTCCTCCCGACACCACCAATCCCCCGCCCAACGTGATCGACAGAAAGCGCGCCCAGTGAGCAGGTCAGATCATCGGAGCTGACACTTAGAGTTTTTCAACAGAATACGCCCTTAGCTGGCCCTGAGCTATCTCACAAACCGCTACGTGTGACGGGTGTGATGGGTTTTCCGAGATGTTTTAACACTCACCACGCATACACCCAGTCTTTCTGGGAACTATGTATCAAACCCATAGTGCCTCCTTCCATTCAAAGGAAAAGATTGCACTGTCAAAGTCCGAGATCAAACACGTAGACCAAGATGTTGCAACAACCTCAGGCAGCAGTTTGTCGCAAAACTGAAATGGTGGCGTCATTCGCCCTTTACCCACGCGCGTTAGTACAGCCCGAAGCGCGGTTGAACCGTGGGGCTTTAGGGGTTTTCAGCACCCAAAGATTGCGCGTGGCAACTCAGGGCCGAGGGCTAATGGCTTGGCTCGATGCATGTAAGGGGAAGACAGCCTATGCTTGATCAGGTCATCGAGATGGCACCTGCGACAGAGCTGGACCTCAGCTATTCGCATCCCAGCCAACCGCGTTTTCGGCGCAACCTGATCCGGATGGTCGAGCGCCTTTCGGGCCAGCCGAAGCTGCGGTCGCTTTACACTGGTTGGGCAACCTCGCCCAAAGCCCGCCATGAACCGGTATTCGAGGCCGCGATGCGGCTTTTGAACCTGCGCCTTGAAGTGCATCATGAACACCGTCTGGACAACGTGCCGCGAGAGGGTGGACTTTTGCTGGTTGCCAATCACCCTTTTGGCATCGTTGACGGTCTCAGTCTGGGGCAGTTCGGCATGGCCCTGCGGGGCAATGTCGCGATCATGACCAACAGCCTGTTGTGCCGGGTGCCCGAGGTGGAACCTTACCTGCTGCCGGTTGATTTCTCTGGCACGAATGAAGCGCGGCGCCTGACCGGGGAAACCCGTCGTCGCGCGGCAGACCTTTTGCTGGCGGGCAAAGTGGTTGCGATTTTTCCGGCCGGGGGCATTGCCACAGCTAACCGCCCCATCAAGGGAGCTGCGGTCGATGCCGCGTGGCACCCCTTCGTCGGGCGGCTTGCTGCCCTGCCGGGCGTGACCACCCTACCTTTGCATTTCCAAGGCCAGAACTCGCGGCTGTTTCAGATTGCCAGTCATTCCTCCTATCCCTTGCGCCTTGCACTGATTTTTCATGAAACCCGGCGGCGGATGGGGAAGTCTGTGCATCTGACCGTGGGTCAGCCGATTGCCAGTGAGGAGTTGCGCAAACTGGATCGGTCTTGTGTGGCGGAAACCCTGCGTCGGCGGTGCATGGCATTGGCTGAAAGCGCGACCGTTGATCCGGATGAGGTGTTTATCTGGCCGCCCCATCTGCGGTGATCGGTGACTGCTAGGCAGGTGGTTGCGTCACGGAACCTTCATATGGCCGCTAAGTCCCTGTCATGAATCACCGATATCCCCGCCGCAACCAAGGTTGCAAAGGGTCGTCCCATGTTGGAAGTCAAAGCGGTTACGCGGATGTTCGGCCCCAAGGCCGCAGTGGACCGCGCCAGCTTTAGTGTCGACCGTCCGGCGTTTGTGGGCATCATTGGCCGCTCTGGTGCGGGGAAGTCGACCTTTCTGCGCATGATGAACCGGCTCACGGATGCAACGTCAGGCGAGATCCTTGTGGATGGCCGCAACGTGCTGGCGCTTCAGGGGGCCGAGGCGCGGGCGTGGCAAAGCCAATGCGCGATGATCTTTCAGCAGTTCAATCTGGTGCCACGTATGGATGTTGCGTCAAACGTGCTGCACGGCATCCTGAACCGTCGGGGCACGCTGCAGACCATGTTCAACATTTGGCCCCGCGCCGACATCTTGAAAGCGCTGGAGATTCTTGACCGTCTGGGCATTGCCGAGCAGGCCCCGAAACGGGCCGAGGCACTTTCGGGTGGTCAGCAGCAGCGCGTCGCGATTGCGCGCGCCTTGATGCAGGACCCCAAGATCATTCTGGCTGATGAGCCGATTGCCAGCCTTGATCCGATGAACGCCCAAATCGTCATGGACACGCTGAAAAAGATCAACGTTGAAGATGGCCGCATGGTCATTGCCAACCTGCACACGCTGGACACCGCGCGGCGATATTGCGACCGGGTGATCGGCATGCGCGATGGGCGCATCGTGTTCGACGGCACACCGGACCAGCTTTCGACTGGTGTTGCCCGTGACATTTACGGGGCCGATGCCTCGTTCAACGAGGCTGCAACCTCAACCGCCATTCCGACCGACACATCTGCGGATGCGGCCTATGCCGCGCAGATGTTGGCCTGACCCGACTTCCCCGGCCCAAAGCCCAGGATCGGGCGCGGGCCATAACCACTCATGGAGAATACCATGCAAAAGCTGCTGATCGCCCTTGCCGCCACCACGGCGCTGACGGGAACCGCCATGGCGCAAGACGCCATCACTGAATTTAACATTGGCATTCTGGGCGGCGAAAACGCCCAAGACCGTTTGGCCTCGACCGAGTGCTTGCGCGTCAAAACCGAAGAAATGCTGGGTGTTCCGGTCAAGCTGTTCACCCCCGCCGATTACGACGGTGTGATCCAGGGTCTTCTGGGTGGCACGCTGGACTTCGCTTGGCTCGGCGCTTCGGCCTATGCCAAAGTGTATCTGACCAACGCAGAAGCCGTTGACGTCATGCTGACCAAGCAGAACATTGATGACACCACCGGCTACTACGCCATCGGCTTTGCCAAGATCGACTCGGGCATCAACTCGATGGACGACGCCAAGGGCAAGACCTTTGCTTTCGCCGATCCGAACTCGACCTCGGGCTATCTGGTCCCCGGCGCCGAACTGACCGCCAAGTATGGCAAGCTGGAAGAGTATTTCTCGGAAGTGAAATTCTCGGGCGGCCACGAGCAGTCGATCGTTGGCGTTGCTAACGGGGACTTCGACGCAGGCGTATCGTGGGCCGATGGCTTGGGCAACTGGGAAGACGGTTACACCTCGGGCGCGTTCCGCAAGGCTGCAGATTCGGGCGTGGTTGACCTGACAACTATGAAAGAAATCTGGCGCTCGGCTCTGATCCCCGAAGGCCCGATGGTCGTTCGCCGCGCCCTGCCGCAGGACGTCAAAGACAAGATGTACGCCATGCTCGACACCATGTGGGCCGATGACGCGGAATGCGCCTACAACGTTGCGGCTGGCGAGGCAAAGGACTTCGTGGCGATCAAGCATGATGACTACCTTGGCATCATCGCAGCACGTCAGCTGCAAGAAGGCCAGTAAGGCCAGCTTCTAGGCCTTACACCCTGCCGGACCCCGCTTTTCCTTGGGGTCCGGCAAGGTCCTGCTTTGTGCTGCTCTGACTTTGCCTGTCTCCTCAAGTCCTGCGCCGCCGAGGTACGGGCATGCCAGATCTCGCATTTGCGAACGTCACACCCCACAAAAACAAGGGAAACCTGATGAAAAAGCTGCTGACAGCAACCGCATTGACCGCGTTGATGGCGTCGACCGCTATGGCGCAAGATGCGATAACGGAATTCAACATCGGCATTCTGGGCGGTGAAAACGCCCAAGACCGCATGAACAGCCTTGAGTGCTTCCGCGCCAAGGTTGAGGCCGAAATCGGCGTACCCACCAAGCTGTTCACCCCCGCCGACTATGACGGCGTGATTCAGGGTCTGTTGGGCGGTTCGTTGGACTTTGGCTTTCTGGGCGCGTCTGCCTATGCCAAGACCTATCTGACCGACCCCGAAGCCGTGGATGTGATGCTGTCGCAGCAGAATGCCGATGGCTCGCTGGGCTATTACGCCGTTGGTTTTGCCCGCACCGACAGCGGCATCACCTCGATGGAAGATGCCAAGGGCAAGGTGTTTGCCTTTGCCGACCCGAACTCGACCTCGGGCTATCTGGTTCCCGGTGCCGAACTGACCGCCAAGTATGGCAAGCTGGAAGAGTATTTCAGCGAAGTCAAAATGTCGGGCGGCCACGAACAGTCGATCGTCGGCGTTGCCAATGGCGACTTTGACGCAGCCGTGTCCTGGGCTGTGGTCTTGGGCAACTGGGAAGACGGTTATGACGCCGGTGCGTTCCGCAAAGCCGCTGATGCCGGTCTGGTTGACATGTCCACCCTGACCGAAATCTGGCGCTCGACCATCATCCCCGAAGGTCCGATGGTGGTGCGCCGTGCCCTGCCGCAGGACGTCAAAGACAAGATGTATGCGATGATCGACACCCTGTGGCAGACCGATCCGACCTGTGCCTATGCGCTGGCGGCTGGCGAGGCCATGGACTTTGTTCCGGTTGCGCATGAGGCCTATCTGGGCATCATCGCCGCGCGTCAGCTGCAAGAAGGCCAGTAAGGCCCGGCTTTAGACCTTACAGCAGGCCGGACCCTGCTTCTCCCCAGGGTCCGGCCGTTTTCCCATCTCATTGTCTAAGGCTTGCACATGGTCGATATCGCCTTTGGTCCCGAACCCGGACCCCGCCCCGATCTGAAGGACCCGCGTGAAGCCTATCTTGAGATGGTCCGTCGCAAACGCATGTATGGCGGGATCATCATGGTGCTGTTCGCGGCCTTCATGGCTTCGGGCTGGATGCTGGCGGATGAGCGCAACGCAGGCGGGTTCTGGGACGGGCTGCATCAGGTGTTCGATTTTCCGTCGGAAGTTCTGTCCGAAGCCTGGATTAAGCTTGCCAATCTGCCCGGCATCTTTATCGAACATGTTCCCGCGCTGATCGAGACGCTGAACATCGCCGCCGTGGCGACGCTGATCGGTGCACTGGCCGCAATGGCGCTGTCATTGCTTGCGACGCGCGGACTGGCCCGTTGGCCCCGCATGATCCCGGTGTTTCGCCGTTCCATGGACGCATTGCGCGCCATTCCCGAAATCGTCATCGCGCTTGTGCTGATCTACGTCTTGGGTGGCGGCCCAGTGCCAGCCGTCATCGCCATTGCACTGCATACCGGCGGCGCTTTGGGAAAGCTGTTTTCCGAAGTGGCCGAAAACGCCGACCTAAAGCCCGTCGAGGGCCTTGCCTCGGTGGGCGCGACATGGGGTCAGCGCATGTGGCTGGGCGTGATCCCGCAGGTGGCACCAAATTGGCTGTCCTATGCGCTGTTGCGCTTTGAAATCAATGTTCGTGCCAGCGCCATTTTGGGCTTTGTCGGTGAGGGCGGCATTGGCCATGACCTCAAGCTTGCCATGCAATGGGGTCAAGGTCGCTATGACAAAGTGGTTGCGATCTTCCTTTTGCTGTTCCTCGCCATCGTGATCATTGACCGGATCTCTGACCATTTCCGCCACAAGTTGGTGAAGGGGCACTAAGCCATGACCATGACCACCCCCGCCCCTTCGCTGGCCGAGATCGTCACCCGCCGCTTTGATCGCAAACGCCAGTTTGCCTTTGCTATCCCAACGGCAATCATCGTGTATCTGGTTTATGCCGCCATCAGTTTTGACTTGGCTGGCCTTGCCCAGCGCGCGCGGTTTGACAACGCCGCGATCCTCTTATCCGACTTCTGGTCGCACAAGACCCATGTCACACGTGACAACCGCAGCGGCGCAGTCGAGATTGCGATTGAGGGCGAAACCAAAGGCACTTACCCGGAGGGCATGATGCCCGAGTGGGTCAGCGTGGCAGGCAATGTCACCACCATCAATCTCGGCACCGGTCACGTCGTGACCTATGACGACGCGGGCGCGCGGTTTGTTGTGCCGGGCTATGGCACCATCGACATCCGCTCGGAGGGTGGAAAGCCGGTGATGACGGCGCCCGAGCCCATCCCCGATTGGATCAGCGTCTCGGCCAACAAGGTCTCGGTGACCACGGACGCGGGCCGCTTCAACTATTCTCGCTCCAAGGTGGAGACCTTCCGCTATCAGGCCGGATGGGAATTGTGGTTCTTCACGCTCGACAGCCCGTTTTATGGCAAAAGCTTTGCTGAACTGGGCGCGTTGGCGCTGTGGGGTGAGCGGGTGGCGCCCGATCGCAGCAATCTCGGCTACATGGTGGCCGAGTTCTGGACCAACAAGATGTGGCGTCATGGCGACGTGGTCTGGGCGATTTTCGAGACAATCTTGATGGCCTTTCTGGGCACAATGACAGCCGCTATTGTGGCCTTGCCCTTGGGCTTTGTTGCGGCGCGCAACTTTAATCCGCTCGGACCCCTGCGCTTTGCCGCACGTCGCGCGTTCGACTTCATCCGCGGCGTGGACGGGTTGATCTGGACCGTGATCCTAAGCCGTGCGTTTGGTCCCGGCCCCATGACCGGGGCCATCGCGATTGCGATTACGGACGTCGGTTCGTTCGGCAAGATGTTTTCGGAGGCATTGGAAAACATCGATGAAACGCAGGTGGAGGGCATCCAGTCTACCGGGGCCAACAGCCTGCAACGGGCCCGCTTTGGGGTCATTCCGCAGATCATGCCCGTGCTGCTGGCGCAGGTGCTATACTATCTGGAATCCAACACGCGCAGCGCGACGGTCATTGGCGCGATTGTGGGCGGCGGCATTGGTCTTTTGCTGACTCAAGCGATCAGTACCCAAAAAGATTGGGAAGAGGTCGCCTATTACATGGTGCTGATCGTGTTGATGGTGATGCTGATGGACAGCCTGTCCGGATGGCTGCGCCGCAAGCTGATCAAGGGGTCCTGAGATGGAAAAGCTATCGCCTGTCGCCCCCGTGATCCACAGCGGCTGTGAGATCGTCAACAGTCAGTTCGGCGCATGGTGCGAGGTGGGCACACTGTCGCGCGTCATCAACTCGACCTTCGAAGATTATGCCTATTGTGACCGCATGGCTGACATCGCAAATACAACAGTCGGCAAGTTTTCCAACATCGCGGCGATGACCCGGATCGGGCCAACCGACCATCCCTTTGCAAATGCAGCCCAGCATCATTTCCTGTATCGTTCCAGCTATTACTGGGATGATGTGGCGGATGATCCGACGTTCTTTGCCGCCCGCGCCGCGCGCCGCACCACGCTGGGCGCGGATTGCTGGATTGGCCATGGCGCGATCATCAAGCCCGAAGTGACAATAGGCGTTGGTGCAATCGTCGCTTCAGGCGCGGTGGTGACCAAGGATGTTGGGCCCTTCATGATGGTCGCGGGCTGCCCTGCCAAGCCCCTGCGCGCGCGGTTCGCCCCCAACATCATCGACCGCCTGCTGGTGCTGTCGTGGTGGGACTGGGATCACACCCGCCTGCGCGCGGCGCTGATGGACTTCAGGGCGCTCAATGCTGAGGCGTTTCTGGAAAAATACAACGCCTAAGCGCTGAGCACGAAGCGATAGGTGACTGCTGCAGGCATCCAGACCGGTGCCAGAGCCGCTTCGTCCAGCACTGCACCAAGCCGGAGGGCAAGGTTTCGCGACCGCAGGTTTTCAGGTTCGATATGGGCCAAAAGCAGCGGGAACTTCCGCTGCTGCTGCGCATGGTCAAGAAAGGCGCGGGCGGCGTCATGGGCCAAACCCTTGCCTTCATCCGCATCCGCCCAGATCGTCCATGTCATCTCGGGCACTTGATCATCCTCCAACTGCAACGCGCCGACATGCCCGATCGCCCGCCCCGACACCCGATCACACACGATCATGCGGCCAAAGCCCCGAATCTCCCAGTGGCCGATCATCGCCGCCCATTTTTCAAACGCCTTGGCGGCGGTAAAGGGCCCGCCGGTAAAGCCTGTGCGCCTCGACATGCAATAAGCGCGATAGGCGGTCAGGTCATTGCCTTGCGGCCGTCGCAAGATCAGACGCGCCGTTTCCAGCTGTGTCATACCCGAAACCGCCGCGCCACTTCCCCTGACAAATGCACCAACCGACCAGCAGTGATGGCCATCTCGACCTCGCGGGTCTTGGCGTTCACAGCGATGACGTCGGCCCGTTTCCCAAGATCCAACTGCCCCCGGTCGGTCAGCCCCATGATTTGCGCTGGGCGGGCTGAGATCATGGCCCAAGCGGCGGGCAGGTCCATCACGCAAGTATCCACCAGATGCCAAGCTGCTTGCGCTAGGGCGGGATAGTAGTAATCCGATACCAGCGCGTCACAAAGCCCCGCCTCGATCAATCCTTGCGCCGCGATATTGCCAGACTGGCTGCCAAGACGTACCACATTCGGGGCACCCATCACCACAGGCTCGCCCGCCGAATAAGCGGTCTGTGCGGCCTCGAATCTGGTGGGAAACTCGCAAACGTCAGCCCCGATCCCGCTGTAGAATCCGCGGGTCTCCGAGGTGGCATCATCATGTGAGCCCATCCTCACGCCTAAGTTGCGAAAAGACGAAGCGATGTGCGTCAAAGCCGCAGGCACCTCAGCACCAATCGCCTGTGCGGCTCGCACGATGGCCAGCATCTCTTCGGCGCTCCGCTTGGTTTGCGCGGCCCATTGGGCGAAGCGGGCGGGTTGGGTTTCTGCCATCTGCACCGCTTCAGGCAGATGATCGTTGAAGACCACATAATCCACACCATACTGGGCAACCGCCTGTTCCACCTCGGAGAAGGCCATTGTCACATGGGTTTCCAGCCGGATCTGCACCCGAATGTCGGCCAAGAGCCCAGCTTTTTCAGTACTCAACGCTTCAAGCAGGTCACAGGTGGCCTGACCGGACCGAAACCCGCCCTCCCAACTCCAGCTTTGCGCAAACCACGCGGTGGTCACACCATTCACTGCAAGCTCTGCCGCAGCCGAGCGCAGTGCGCGCCGCTTGTCAAAGGGCGCACTTGGGCGTGGGGTCAGGTGACGTTCGAACCCATCACCGTGCAGATCGATGATGCCAGGCAGCACGATGTAACCTGACAAGTCCAACTCTGGTGCAGGGCCATCAGTCACAAGACCTTCGGCAAGCGTAATGGGCTGGTCGGCCAACTGATCACCGATCAGCGCGCGCGCGCCCGTCAGGCGCAGGGGAGAAAGCTGGGGCATTGGCCGGGTCCTTGAACTCAGCAGATATGCTAAGTCTTATCTGTGACGCTCTGGTGACAGCGCGGCATCGGCGTTCACCGTCAAAGCGACCCTGTCACCTGCAAACCAGGTGGTCCCAAATTCAATGAGTTGGCCTGCGTAATCAACATTCACCGCTTCGGTTCGCAAAAGTGCCGCGCCTGGTGGCAGCCGCAGCGCAAGCGCCAACAATGTATCGGCCAAAGTTGCCGTTATGCGGGTCTCTGCGCGCGTATAATCTGACACGCCGCAGGCCGCCAAAGCGGCGCTCACCGAGGTTTGCCCTTCCATAGCGGTCAAAAGCCCTGCGAGACGTGCGGCCGGAAAGGCAGAACGAAAAAGGGCAAGCGGTTGGTCATCAGCCAACGACAGCCCTTCGATGACATGCACAAACGCATCGGGCGCGATGGCAAGTGCTTCGGCCTCAGCACTGGTGGCAGGGCGGGTTTCCAGCCTTGTGATCCGGCGCGATGGCGTGCGACCGGACTCTTGAATATTCTGGTGGAACCGCACGCGGCGGCCAAGTGGATAATCCGTCGGCCGACTCGCGACGAACACACCAGCCCCCCGGCGCGAATGCACCAGCCCCCTTTCGGCCAAGCTGGCCAGCGCGTGGCGCACTGTATGGCGGTTGACGCCAAAGCGCAGCGCAAGCTCGGCCTCAGTCGGCAGCTTAGTTCCGGGTGGATAAAGCCCTTGGGCAATCTCGGACTGCAGGCTTTTGGCGATTGACTGCCAGATTGGGCTGCGCGGCTGTGTCACAGAAACTTCACGTGCATGACGGGCGCTCCGGGTCTATTATTTGTCTAGTTGTATAGAACTCTAGACAAGTTCGCAAGATGTCGAGATTGCAATGACCGAATCCGCAAACATCGCCGCCCGCCAAAGCTGGATGGGCCTTCTGGCCCGCGCCAACCCCGCCCGGCTGGCGCAGCTTTTCCCCGACCTGCCAGCTCATGACATGCTGCGCCCTCCCGAGATTGGCGCGGTGATGGTGCAGGGCCGCACCGGGGCCACGGGACAGCCCTTTAATCTGGGCGAGTTGACCGTGACGCGCTGCGCCTTGCGGCTGGCCTCGGGGGCGGTGGGCCACGCCCATGTGCAGGGCCGAGACAAAGCCCATGCGACCCGCGCCGCCGTTCTGGACGCGCTTTTTCAGACCGAGGCGGCAAGCGATCTGAGCACGACCATTCTGGCCCCGCTGCAGGCCGAAGAGGCCAGCCGCCGCCAAGCCCGTGCGGCCAAGGCCGCCGCCACCAAGGTTGAGTTTTTCACCCTTGTCCGCGGAGAAGACAAATGACGCCCGACGCTTTGCTTGGCGGATTTGCCGAAGCCCCCATGCAATCGGCCCATGCCTTTCGCGCCAGTCTGGATGCCTTGGCTCGCCCCGGCAGCCTGCAGACGCTAACGGGCGCCACCCCGCCCGCGCCTTTGTCAGTGGCCGCAGGTGTCTTGGTGCTGACGCTGTGCGATGGCGCCACACCGGTGCATCTGGCAGGCGCGCATGATTGCCCCAGCTTGCGCGATTGGATCACCTTTCACACAGGCGCGCCTTTGGTCGGCGCTGAACAGGCAGCCTTTGCAGTCGGCACATGGGGCGCTTTGCAGCCCGTGAGTCGCTTTGCAATTGGCCAGCCCGATTATCCCGATCGCAGCGCCACTCTGATCGTCGAGATGCCAGCCCTAAGCGCCACTGGCCCCCGCCTGACCGGGCCGGGGATCAAGGATTCAGCCCACCTTTCCTTGCCCGAAACCGCCGCCTTCATTGCTAACCGGGCACTGTTCCCCTTGGGCTTTGATTGCTTTTTCACCGTGGGCGCGCAGGTCGCGGGTCTGCCCCGGTCCACCATTGTGGAGGTTGTCTGATGTATGTTGCCGTCAAAGGGGGCGAGCGCGCGATTGATGCCGCCCATGACTGGTTGGCCGAGGAACGGCGCGGTGATCTTGGGATTGCTGAACTCTCAGTGCCGCAGATCCGCGCGCAACTGACGCTGGCGGTTAATCGGGTGATGGCCGAAGGGTCGCTCTACGATCCCGATCTTGCCGCGCTGGCGATCAAACAGGCACGGGGCGATCTGATTGAGGCGGTCTTCCTTATCCGCGCTTACCGCACGACTTTGCCGCGCTTTGGGTCGTCGCGCCCGGTCGAGACAGGCCGCATGGCGGTGATCCGGCGGATTTCGGCGACGTTCAAGGATTTGCCCGGCGGTCAGGTTCTGGGGCCGACCTTTGACTACACCCACCGCCTTTTGGATTTCGCGCTGATGGCCGAGGGTGAGGCTGCGTTGCCAGTGCCCCCCACCCCCAACCCCTCCCCACAGGGGGGAGGGGAGGCACCTGTATTGCCCAAGGGCACCCCTTTGACAGACCGCGCGGCTCCCTCTCCCCGCGTGGGGGAAGGATGGGGTGGGGGGGCGCCTGTCCCCCATGTCACCACATTCCTCAACCGCGACGGGCTGATCCAGACCGAGACCCCCAGCAACGCCACGCCCCCCGACCTGACGCGCGAGCCGATGGAACTGCCCTCAACGCGCCCTCTGCGCCTGCAAGCCCTGACGCGCGGCGATGAGGGGTTTGTGCTGTCGCTCGCCTATTCCACGCAGCGCGGATACGGGCGCACGCACGCCTTTGTGGGTGAATTGCGCATCGGCATGGTGGCGGTGGAAATGGACATCCCTGAGCTGGGTTTCGCCGTAGACATCGGTGAGGTCGAGCTGACCGAATGTGAAACGGTGAACCAGTTTACCGGATCAAAAACCGAACCCCCGCAATTCACCCGCGGCTATGGGCTGGTCTTTGGTCAGACCGAGCGCAAGGCGATCTCCATGAGCCTTGTTGACCGCGCCTTGCGTTGGAAAGAGCTGGGCGAGGACTTCATCGGAGCCCCTGCGCAGGACGAGGAGTTTGTGCTGATGCATGCCGACAATGTGCAGGCAACCGGGTTTCTCGAACACATCAAACTGCCGCATTACGTTGATTTCCAATCAGAATTGGAACTGATCCGCCGTCTGCGGAGTGAGGCTAGAGCCGCGAAGGAGGCCGCAGAATGACCGATCTGGCTTACAACTTCGCCTATCTCGACGAACAGACCAAACGCATGATCCGCCGCGCGATCCTGAAAGGGATTGCCGTGCCGGGCTATCAGGTGCCTTTCGCCAGCCGCGAAATGCCAATGCCTTACGGCTGGGGAACCGGGGGTGTGCAGGTGACAGCCGCTTGCCTGACGCCCGATGACACGCTGAAGGTGATCGACCAAGGTGCTGATGACACCACCAATGCGGTGTCCATCCGCAAGTTCTTTCAGCGCACCGCAGGCGTCGCCGTGACTGAAACCACATCCGACGCCACCATCATCCAGACCCGCCACCGCATCCCCGAAGCGGCCCTGACCGAAGGCCAAATCCTTGTCTATCAGGTGCCCATCCCCGAAGCCCTGCGCTTTTTGGAACCACGCGAAACCGAAACCCGCAAGATGCATGAGCTGGAAGAATATGGCCTGATGCATGTGAAGCTTTATGAGGACATCGCGCGCCACGGCACGATTGCGACCTCTTACGCCTATCCTGTCAAGGTGGAGGGGCGCTATGTGATGGACCCTTCCCCGATCCCCAAGTTTGACAACCCCAAACTGTCGAACAATCCTGCGATTCAGCTTTTTGGGGCAGGACGTGAACAGCGCATCTATGCGCTGCCACCCCATACCCATGTCGTCAGCCTTGATTTCGACGACCATCCTTTTGTGGCCTCAAAGGCCGCCCATGACTGCGATCTGTGCGGTGCGCCGGAAAGCTATCTGGACGAGGTGATTACCGACGATCAGGGCGGTCGGATGTTTGTCTGCTCTGACACTGATTTCTGCCAGTCGCGCCGCGCGGCGGGGTATGTCGGGCCGCTGGGGCAACAGACCCCTACGATGGAGGCCGCGCAATGACCGCTGCAATCCGTACCCTGACAGCTGATACCGACCGCCCGCTCCTTCAGGTGCAGGGTCTGTCGAAATACTACGGAGCCCGTATTGGTTGCGCCGATGTTTCCTTTGACCTCTTTCCCGGGGAAGTCATGGGGATCGTCGGCGAAAGCGGATCGGGCAAATCAACGCTGCTCTCTTGCCTTGCCGGACATATGCCCCCCGACAAGGGCCGGGTGATCTTTGAAACGGCTGCAGGCCCCCGCGACACGGTCACCATGGCCGAGGCCGAACGCCGCCGCATGGCCCGCACCGATTGGGCCTTTGTCCACCAGAACCCCCGCGATGGTTTGCGCATGGGGGTCAGTGCGGGTGGCAATGTGGGTGAGCGTCTGATGGCCATCGGCGCGCGCCATTACGGCGACATCCGCGCCACCGCAACAGATTGGCTGGGCCGGGTCGAGATTGCCGCTGACCGCATCGACGACCGCCCGCGCGCGTTTTCGGGCGGCATGCAGCAACGATTGCAAATCGCCCGCAATCTGGTGACCGGCCCACGTCTGGTGTTCATGGACGAACCGACTGGCGGGCTTGATGTTTCGGTGCAGGCCCGGCTTTTGGACCTCTTGCGCGGGCTGGTGCGCGAGATGGGCCTGTCGGTCATCATCGTCACCCATGATTTGGCTGTAGTGCGGCTTTTGGCCGACAGGCTGATGGTGATGAAGGGCGGGCATGTGGTGGAACAGGGCCTGACCGATCAGGTGCTGGACGACCCCCAACACGCCTATACCCAGCTTCTTGTCAGCTCTGTCCTGCAGGTGTGAAATGATCGAAATTCGAAATCTTTCCAAAAGCTTCACCTTGCATAATCAGGGCTCTGCCGTGATCCCGGTTATGGCAGGGGCCGAACTGACCGTCGCCCCCGGCGAATGTGTGGGTTTGATCGGGGCATCCGGGGCGGGCAAGTCGACGCTGATGCGGATGGTCTGGGGCAATTACCTTGCGGCTTCGGGGGTCATTCGGGTTGGCCCGCTGGATGTGGCCGCCGCCGCCCCACGCCAGATCATTCGTTTGCGGCGAGAGACCTTGGGCTATGTCAGCCAGTTCCTGCGCGTGGTGCCGCGTGTGCCGACGCTGGATGTGGTGGCCGAACCGCTTTTGAACCTTGGCGTCCCCGCCGATGAGGCCCGCGACCGCGCGGCAACCCTTCTGGCGCGGCTGAACATCCCCCAGCGTCTTTGGCCCCTGTCGCCCACCACCTTTTCGGGCGGCGAGCAGCAGCGCGTGAATATCGCGCGCGGCTTTGCCCATGGCTACCCCGCGCTGTTGCTGGATGAACCCACCGCCAGCCTTGATGCGGTGAACCGCGAAGTGGTGCTGACCCTGATCGAAGAGGCCAAGGCGCGGGGTGCGGCGATCTTGGGCATTTTCCACGACGAGGCCGCGCGCGACCGGGTCTGTGACCGCGTGGTGGATGTGCGCGCCTTTACCCCAAAGGCTGCTTGATGCAGCTGTTTCTGGTCGTCGGTCCCTCAGGCGCAGGCAAGGACACGCTGTTGTCTGGGGCTATCGCTGCCGACCCGCGTCTGCACTGGGCGCGCCGCGTCATCACCCGGCCTGAAACCGCTGGTGGCGAGCCGTTTGAAGGCGTGAGCGAGGCCGAGTTTGCCACCCGCCTTGCACGCGGTGACTTTGCCCTGCATTGGGACGCACATGGCCTGCGCTACGGCGTGCCTGTTTCCGAACTTCCTAACGGGCGCGATGTGATCCTTAACGGCTCGCGCGCCGCCATTGCGCAGGCGCGTGCCGCCTTCCCCGCACTGCAGGTGATCCACATCACGGCCCCGATCACTGTCTTGGCTGACCGTCTGGCCTTACGCGGGCGCGAAAACCGTGCCGACATCGAAGCGCGGCTCTCGCGCGCCGACCTATCGCTGCCGGGCGATCTGCCCGTGATCGAGATCATGAACGACGCCACACCCGCGCAGGGCGTTGCTCGCCTGCTTCAGGCACTCAGGGCGTAGCGGTGCAGCAAATGAAACCGTCCAGCCTCATCCTCACCGCACAGGCAAAGATCTTTCAGCCGGAAGGGCTGTGGGACCAACCCGGCAAAATGTGCCCGCGCAGCCGTTTGCAGCGTAGGGGCTTCGGCGGCACCCAGCCTACCAGACAGGGTGAGGTGAAACTCAAATTCTTCCATCACATAGGGATAGCCATAAACCGTCAGCAATTCGCGCTGCCGGGGCGTCAGGGTTTCGGGCCTGCGGCGGGCAATCTCGGCGGCCGTCAGGGGCGCGCGGAAACGCTCCAGCCCTTCCACCACCTTTGCCGCAAGCTTGTTCAAGGCCGGGTCATGGCCCGGCACAAGGGCCAGAAACCCGTGAAGCAAAACCATCTCCAGTCCCGGCACCTCAACCGGGCTCAGGCGCTGGGCCAGATCGGCGACGGCAGCGGCAAGATCACCGCGCGAAGTGCCGTCGGCCAGCCGGAAGGGCGGTTTGATCGTTCCGTGAAAGCCATACTTGCGCGGATCTGCGGTAAGATCGGCAAGGCCCGGCACATCGGGCTGCACTACCGCGCAACCCTGCGCCATATCCCAGCCCAACCACTGTGCGGCGGCATCGGCAAAGGCCCCATCGCGGGGCGCATAATAGATCGCAAAGCGTTTCATCCGGCCCATGCCTGCCCAATTACCCCGCATTTGTCACGTTCCTGTGACACTTTCCTGCCATTCCCGCCCCACGCAATCTGAAAGCCTCACGATGTCCGAGACCATTCTTGCAAATGCCACGCTGGTTCTGCCCAACGAAGTGATCCACGGCGCGATCCGCATTGAAAACGGCCATATCACCGCAATTGATCCGGGCAGATCCGTTCTTTCAGGTGCCACCGACTGCGAAGGCGATCTGGTCATGCCCGGCCTGATCGAGCTTCACACCGACAACCTTGAACGCCACATCGAGCCGCGCCCCCGTGTCAACTGGCCCCATGCCAGCGCCATTATCGCCCATGACGGCGAATTGGCCAGCGTGGGGATTACCACCGTGTTCGATGCGCTGCGGGTGGGGTCTGTCACCTCAAACAAAAAAGCCAATTACGGCGAATATGCTCGCCAACTGGCGGATGAAATCTTGGACCTGCGGGCCAAGGGCGCGCTTAAGATCAGCCATTTCCTGCACCTTCGAGCCGAGGTCTGTTCGGAAACCTTGATTGACGAATTGGCCAAGTTTGGCCCCGATGACCGGATCGGAATTGTGTCCCTCATGGATCACACTCCCGGCCAGCGCCAATTCCGTGACCTGACCCAATTGCGTGCCTATGTCTGTGGCAAGCATGGCCTGTCCGAGCATGAGTTTGAGTCCCATGTCGCCGATCAGGTGGCCCTCTCGGCCCGGCTGGGGCAAGCCCATGAGACAGCCGCCGTGACCGAGGCCCGGCGTTTTGGAGCGGTGCTGGCCAGCCACGATGACACCACCCCTGAACAGGTTGCCATCTCCGCCAACCACGGCGCACATTTTGCCGAGTTTCCCACCACGGTTGAAGCTGCCCGGGCCTGCCGGGACCATGGAATCTTGGTGATGATGGGCGCGCCTAACCTGATCCGGGGCGGCTCACATTCTGGCAATGTCGCCGCCCATATGCTGGCCGAGGCAGATTTGTTGGACATCGTCTCGTCCGACTATGTACCCTCTGCCCTTTTGTCAGCTGCCCTGATGTTGGGGGATCTGTGGGGCGATGTCGCGCGTGGCGTGCGTACTGTGACCCTCGCTCCGGGCAAGGCCGCTGGCCTGACGGACCGCGGCCTGCTTGATCTTGGCGCGCGAGCTGATGTGATCCGTGTTGCACGTGTTGCAGGCGCAGCTGCGCTGCGCGGCACATGGGTTCAGGGAAGACGGGTGGGATAGGCAGAGCCTTGGTGGGCTCAGGACAAACGACAGCCTCGGCACACCATTCAGTCCTGATGGCCAACCCTGTGCCACCACGACCCTCCGGCCGCAAGATATTGCAGGTGACCTGCCCCCGGAAGTTCCCTCGTTCATAACGTGAGTCTGAACCATCCCGGATTTTCTGGAGACTGAATAGCCCCTAAACTGTTCCAATCCGCATGATCACATAGACCCGCGTCGCTGTGCATTTTTCATGGCATGCCCGGTCTTTAGCGACATTCGAAGTGGGGTTCGGACACGCTGATCCATCTTCATAGCCAAGCGACGAACACGCCGAAGGTGTGGGCGGCGATCTACGCGAGCACGTCAGTCCTCGCAGAGCGATTTGGCAAGACCGAGCAGACCGGCTTCAGAAGATAGCATCGGCAGACGGTGTAAGACCGCAGCCACACGCCGCACCGGCTGCAGACCACGCTGACGCCGGCGTAAGAGGTGGTGGGGGTTGTCTTGCGCAAAACCCTGCTGGTGTCGATTGATGATCTCTTGGCGGTGGTGTGGGAGATTTCTGAATCTGGACGGCTCGCGTTCGGGGTTGGATCGGTGTTTGCGTCGGCATGGCGTGGGAAATCTGCGCGACCTGCAGACGAAATCTCTGCGGCCACAGCACAAGGCGTTCAAGGCTGACGGGCCCGGTTACCTGGTTGTCGACGTAAAGTATCTGCCTCAAATGGCTGCCGACTCCTCAAGGCAATCCCTGTTCGTGGCCATCGACCGCGCGACCCGCTG
>JBILYK010000072.1:0-17265 GCA_044377735.1 Paracoccaceae bacterium
CAAACTGCAAACCATCCAAAACCGCCGCTTGAACCATCAGCGTCAAGCAGCATAACCTAAACCAGATGAGCCCAAGACTTCCGCTCCAGAATTAGGCCGCCTGTTCCAAATCATTCGACGACGGACAGAGTCCGGTGAGGCCACAACCATCTACGACATTGCCGAGGCCGAGAAAGTCACTGACCGCTTCGTCAGCCGCATGATGCGGCTGGCCTACCTGTCACCTGACGTGCTGGAGCGGTTACTGCTCACGCGCGATCCGCCGTCGGTTTCGCTGATTGACCTCATTGAGGCTGTCAATCTGCCTTGGTCGGAGCAGATGGGGCGGGTGTTTGACGGCCTGCAGACACCGACTTCGAAGAAGTCATGATCTGAGTAATCTTGCAGATCAGCGCATACTTCCGCTAAGACTTTCGAAAGCATTAGCGTGACGAGGTCTGCCCAGTTTGAAGAAGCCAAGCATCCCGCCGGTCAACGAAAAGCAGGTTCGGAGCCTGCTCAAGAAATACGATTGCCCGGTGCCGTATCATGAGGTGCGCACGCGGTTCCTTGGAACCATAGCCACGCCAGCCATGACTGCTTCGCCCATGCATATCGTCAAAGGGCTCTGGGGCGGCGAATTGCCCGAATTCGAGAGCTTGGAAGCCGTCAATGACCTGATCGGCGCATTGGTCAATGGTCTTTGGAATTCGCTGACACGACACCAAAAGCGCACGGAACCGTTTCGTCTGGTCCGAGTACCGACCGAAGCCACCAGGGCCGGACTTGCCTCCTACATACTAATGCGTCGCCAGGAGATCGATGGCTTCGTCGAGGGGCTATTCAATGGTCAAGATGATATCCAGCTTCCCGAAAAAGCCACTGCGTCTCTCGACATCATCGCCCAACTTCGCGCCATGCTCGTTGGCGCGCACACCCTTGTAGCCGAAGAAAGCAAGCCGGGGTCAGACGCAGAGTTCGCAAGGACCCTGAAGAACATTCAGGAACTGACGCCGATCATCGAACGCGAGATCAATGCGGTCGTGATGGCCTGCACACTCGCACGCCGCCAGTCGATGCAACGGCCACACTTTTCCGGTTCGACATTTCACTGAAAACTCAGCGCAGTTCTGAGCATCGCAGAAATGCGCGCGATCACGCCCACTGCTGGTTTTAGCAATACCGAGGGCGAGACGAAGATTTCGAACGAGACGTTTTCGCAGGATTTTTAAACGATTGAAAAGACACCAACTTTTCCATGCGCACTGATTCTGGCGAGGTTCGCTCAGAATGAGACTGCCGGCCTTCTAAGACTGATTTTCGGCGCAGGCGCAGTCTGAGCGGTTCGCATGGCGTCGCTAAACCCCTTTGAAACCAAAAGGAATTTCAACGCCCATGAGCGGTGCTGGAGAGTTTGCAATGAGAAACTGGCGGAGAGGGTGGGTCTAGCACCCAACCCTCTCTGGCCCCTAAGCTATTGTAATCATTTATGCGGGGCTAAGTTCGAAGGTCATTCGCCGCAAACGGCTCTGGCAGCGAACCGTCCGAGCCGGAGTTCAGAGGTTAGCTCTGCCCAAGGCTGGCGCGTGCGTTGATCTTCTGGGCGGCCGCTGCAGAAGCGAACCAACCGCGCGCCGCTTCAAGCGCGTCACGCACCTTTCCAGGTTGCGCTTCCAAGGCTGGCAGCATTTCCGAGGCGCGATACAACCCACCAAGAGACGGCGGAGGCATATCTCGCTTTTGCAATGCCTGGCGCGAAACTGAGAGGCGAGCGGCAACATCCGCAAGACTCACAAGATCTGGCTTCACTTCGCGAAGCTGAGCACCTTCCGGCAACGCGGACAACACCTGCTTCACGGCATTAGAAATCACCACCTCGGCATCTTCACCACCACGCGTGAAGCCCAAGCCAACTAGGCCAGAGGCCCCGAGGCCAACGACGGCATCATCGCAGCCCGCCTCAAAAAGGGCGTCCATGATGGCATCCTCGTCTCCAGCGCCCTTCGGCAGCGAGACAACGATATCAAATTCGAATTCAACATCTTTAGCCATCATCATTCTCCTTCATCACACACCCAGAAGCCTTCCGAAGCAGCTCACGTGCATGGTTCCGCGGGTTCTTGGGCGTGCTCCAAACCGACATTCGGCAAAACACTCCAGATCGACACGCATTTCCCGCATTGGCCGGACACAAGACATATCCCCAAGAATGTGCGCTACGCCCTTTGGCTTCCTCGACACTCCAGCCCAGGGCCTCCAGCTCTTGCAAAGGGCTTTCAATGTCCTTTGACGGGTGTTTGGCTCGAGCCATCATCTAATCCCACACAGCGAAGTTGTCAAGTGACAACCATAAGTCCTCGACGCCACAGACGCCTGCCAACGTTTCGAGACCAATACCAATTTACACTTCGCATCAATCATTTACAACGACTGGCGCCCCCACCGGGAGCGCAGTTTTTTCGTTTGAACCTTTCGAAGCCGATCGGCTCTGACCGCAACCAAAGTCTACCGAAGGTCACCGCGAGCCTTTGTACCAGACAGAACTGTTCAACATTCTGCGCACCAGATTGGGCTGGCCACTTACGCCCAATCGAGCGAACAGGGACTTCGAGCAGGTCCGCGTGCTCTCCTCTGTCCAGCCCAGCATCGCTGCGGCGGCCTTCAGGGAATGGCCGTCGCAAATCAATATCGCCAGGCGGGCTTCGCTGGTGCTGATGCCGAAATGATGCGCGACCGCCTGGGCGGATATCAACGCGCAGCATGGTGTTGTCCTTAAACGCGCTAGGATCGCCAGAGCATTATCGTTCTCGATCCGGGTCAGCAGCATTTCGCATTGCCCGAAAGAAAAGGCCACCGGCTCCTCCCCTGCCACGGCTTGCGCAAAGGCCTCAGAGAATGCGGATGAGATTGCCGGCTCCCCAAACTTCAGCGGCAGCCCCTCGGCTGCTTGGAAGTATGTTGCCAGGTTCGGGGACAGTCGTAAAATCTTACCCGTTGCATCAAAGACAAGCCAACCGCCCCCCAACGCCGTGAGCATTGTCTCGCCGATCTGGGCAGCCGAACACTCTCGCTGCCGATCAAGCCATAGCCCCATGGCCTGCCCGAGGAAGGGCGCAAGGCTGTGCAGCATCTGACCATCCGCGCTGCGGAAATCCCGATCATGTGTGCTGCGAGTGATGCTCAGCGTCAGGCCAGCGCAATTCGTGGTGCGAACTTTGATTATGCGCGTCGGCGCAACGCCTTCCTGCAATGCTGGAAGGCTTTCCTGCGAGTAAACACGATCAAACCGTAGCGTCCGCCGTGATGAAGGGTCAACGTAATTGGGACGGCCTTCAAACCAGCTACGCGTTTGGTTTTGAAGATCCAGATCCAAAGACGCTCCCTCCGCTTGGGTCACCTGACGCAATAACAACAAGAACCCCGCCCAGGCTGCGTCGGCATCGGCCTGCGTTTCGGCGAAGAGCGCGCGGATCAGCCGTGTTTGATCGTCAAAAGGGTCCATTTTTGCACATTACCTCCCATATGGGAGGTGCGCTACATGTTTGCGTGACTTAAAGCACCGTCAAACGCAATTTGTTTGGCTGAAAAACGATGAACACGAAAACACTGACGCACCTTCAGCGTCTCGAGGCAGAAAGCATCCATATCCTCCGCGAAGTCGTCGCCGAGGCCGAGCGTCCGGTGATGCTCTACAGCGTTGGCAAAGACAGCGCCGTCATGCTGCATCTGGCAAAGAAAGCCTTCTACCCGGCGCCGCCGCCCTTCCCGCTTATGCATGTCGATACCACATGGAAGTTCCGCGACATGTATGCGCTGCGCGACAAGGCGGCAGAGCAAGCCGGAATGGACCTCATCGTCTTCCAGAACCCTGAAGCCATGGAGCGCGGGATCAACCCCTTCGATCACGGCGCGCTGCACACCGATATGTGGAAAACCGAAGGCTTGAAGCAGGCGCTCGATCTCCACGGCTTCGACGTGGCCTTCGGTGGTGCCCGCCGCGACGAGGAAAAATCCCGCGCCAAAGAGCGTGTGTTCTCTTTCCGCTCCGCCAACCACCGTTGGGACCCCAAAAACCAGCGCCCCGAACTCTGGCGGCTCTACAACGCCCGCAAGTCCAAGGGCGAAAGCATCCGCGTGTTCCCGATCTCGAACTGGACCGAGTTGGACATCTGGCAATACATCCATCTCGAAGACATCGAGATCGTCCCTCTCTATTTCTCGGCGCAGCGCCCGACCGTGACGCGCGATGGCCTAATCCTGATGGTCGATGACGATCGCTTTCCTCTCAAACCCGGCGAATCCCCGGAACTGCGCTCGGTGCGCTTCCGCACGCTTGGCTGTTATCCACTCACGGGGGCTGTTGAGAGCACCGCCACCACGCTTCCCGAGGTCATTCAGGAAATGCTCCTGACCACCACCTCCGAGCGTCAGGGCCGCGCCATCGACCACGATCAGGCCGCCTCGATGGAGAAGAAAAAGCAAGAAGGCTATTTCTAAGCGCCCCACGCCCGCCTTCCCCTATTCCAGCTTCACACCCCTAGAGGTGACCGCTATGACGACCAAAGACCCGATCTACAAAACTGACGCGCTGATCGCTGAGGACATCGACGCCTATCTCGAAGCGCATCAGAACAAGACCATGCTGCGCTTCATAACCTGCGGCTCCGTTGATGATGGCAAGTCTACCCTCATCGGTCGCTTGCTCTATGACAGCAAGATGATCTTCGAGGACCAACTCGCCGCCCTCGAAGCCGATAGCAAACGCGTTGGCACCCAAGGTGGCGAGATCGACTTCGCGCTCCTCGTCGATGGCCTCGCCGCCGAACGCGAACAGGGCATCACCATCGACGTGGCCTATCGCTTCTTCGCCACCGAAAAGCGTAAGTTCATTGTCGCCGACACCCCCGGCCACGAGCAATACACCCGCAACATGGTCACGGGTGCCTCCACAGCCGATCTCGCGGTGATCCTGATCGACGCCCGCAAAGGCGTTCTCACCCAAACCCGCCGCCATAGCTACCTCGTGAACCTCATCGGCATCCGCCATGTGGTTCTGGCGGTGAACAAGATGGACCTCGTCGACTACAGCCAGGAGGTTTTCGACACGATCGTCGAAGAGTATGGCACCTTCGCGCGCTCCATCGGCATCACCGAATTCACCGCGATTCCGATCTCGGGATACAAGGGCGATAACATCACCGGCTCGAGCGAAAATACGCCATGGTATCAGGGCGCCGCGCTTCTGCCCTATCTCGAAACGGTGCAGGTGGATGTGACGGCGGATCAGGCCAAGCCCTTCCGCATGCCCGTTCAATGGGTGAACCGCCCCAACCTCGATTTCCGCGGCTTTGCGGGCCTCATCGCCAGCGGCACCGTGCGCCCGGGCGATGCCGTGCGCGTTCTACCGTCTGGCAAAACCTCCACGGTGGCGCGGATCGTTGCGCTGGAAGGCGATCGTGACCTCGCCGTTGCAGGTGAATCCGTCACCATAACGCTGGCCGACGAAATCGACTGCTCGCGCGGTCAGGTCATCGTCGCGGCGCAAGCGCCCCTCGAAGTGGCCGACCAGTTTGAAGCCGCGCTCGTCTGGATGGACGAAGTCCAAATGGTGCCGGGCCGCGCCTATTTCCTGAAGATCGGCACGCAAACCGTCTCCGCCACGGTTCACCAGCCGAAATACGAGATCAACGTCAACACGCAGGAACACCTTGCGGCGAAAACCCTCGATCTCAACGCCATCGGCATTGCCAATATCACGACCGACCGCGAAATCCCTTTCGCGCCCTATACGGAAAACCGTGATCTCGGCGGCTTCATCCTGATCGACAAGATCACCAACCGCACCGTCGCCGCGGGGATGATCCACTTCGCCCTCCGTCGCGCCCAGAATATCCACTGGCAAGCCACGGACATCACCCGTGAAAGCCATGCGGCGATGAAAAACCAAAAGCCCGCCGTGCTTTGGCTCACGGGTCTGTCTGGCTCGGGCAAGTCGACCATCGCCAATATCATCGAAAAGAAACTGGCGCGGATGAATCGTCACACCTTCCTCCTCGATGGCGATAACGTGCGTCACGGGTTGAACAAGGATCTGGGCTTCACCGAGGCCGACCGCGTGGAAAACATCCGTCGCGTCGGCGAAGTGGCCAAACTGATGACCGATGCGGGCCTGATCGTGATCACCGCCTTCATCTCGCCCTTCCGTTCTGAGCGAGACATGGTTCGGTCGATGATGCAGCCCGGTGAATTCATCGAGGTCTTCGTCGACACCCCGCTTGAAGTGGCCGAAGCTCGCGACGTCAAAGGCCTCTACGCCAAAGCCCGGTCCGGCCAGTTAAAGAACTTTACCGGCATCGACAGCCGTTACGAAGCGCCAGAAAATGCTGAAATCCGGATCGACACGATGGAAATGGCGCCTGATGAGGCCGCTGATCTTATCATTGCCAGGTTGATACCGTGAGGTTGAAGGGGCAGAGGATCACACGCATTTGGTTGTTGGGCTTTAAAGTTAAAACGATGGTGGGATGGTTTCAAACAGCCCGCAGCTGATCCGCCCCAACTGCAACTCTGGTCTGACCACCCATGAGTTCCATCAAGACCCAAACGCGCCGATCCGGCGCGATCTTTTCCACCTCCGCCACAAAATTGGCAAACGGTCCCTTGGTCAGCGTCACCTGATCCCCGGGTCTTAGGAGCTTCGGCGGCAACAATTTGCCTTTCGCGTCGCAGCGCAACATCAGCTGCGAGACCAGATCCAGCGGTACGGCGGTCGGCTCCTTGCCGAAGCTCACCAGCCGTGTGATGCCATAGGTGGAGTTGGCCGTCCGCCAGAGCCCGCGGGCGACATCGAAGGCCACGAAGATGTAGCCCGGAAACAGTGGCCGCATGGCGGTGACGAACTTGCCATTGCGCTGGCGTGTCTCCTCTTCCATCGGCAGGAAGGTCTGGAAGCCCTGGCGCTTGAGGTTCTTGTTCGCGATGTTGGCGCAGTTCGGCTTCAGCTGCGCAAGAAACCAGCTTGTGCCGCGATCATGGAATGTCATCTCGGACCCTCATTAAAACCTTATCGCCCACATATCGCTCGAACTTGAGCAGATGCAAGTATGGTTTTCCGGGTGTGATGTGACATTTTGATGAAGTTCTCTCGGCGTTCACCGCGCATAGCATTGATATAATAAGATAATCCAGTACTATCAGCTTGATACACTTTGCAGCTCGAGCAAACGTCCGACCGACTTGACGACGGATCGGAGGCTGAGTTGGACGGGAGTGGCGAGATTACCGAGTTCCGGGCGGCGCAATATGTGCGCATGTCGACGGAGCACCAACAGTATTCGACGCACAACCAGTCCGACAAGATCCGCGAATACGCCGAAAAGCGCGGCATCGAGATCGTCAGGACCTATGCCGATGACGGCAAGAGTGGCCTTTCCATCGGCGGGCGTGCGGCGCTGCAGCAGCTGATCGCGGATGTGGAATCCGGCGCGGCCGATTTCAACATTATCCTGGTCTATGACGTCAGCCGCTGGGGCCGGTTCCAAGATGCCGACGAGAGCGCCTATTACGAATACATCTGCAAGCGCGCTGGCATCAACGTCGCCTATTGTGCTGAGCAGTTCGAAAACGATGGCTCGCCCGTCTCAACCATCGTTAAAGGCGTCAAACGCGCCATGGCCGGCGAATACAGCCGGGAGCTTTCGGTCAAGGTCTTTGCCGGCCAGTGCCGCCTGATTGAGCTGGGCTTCCGCCAAGGCGGCGCAGCCGGGTTTGGGTTGCGCCGGGTGCTTGTGAACGAGCGCGGTGACATCAAAGGTGAGTTGAAGCGCGGTGACCATCCCGCTCACCACCGCCCTCGAAATCGCCCGCGCCAAGCACGATGATGAAAACCTCGGCGACATGCTGGAAGAGGCTTACAAGACCGGCCAGCTGAAAGGGCATCAGATCACGGATGCCAAGCGGCTGATTGAAAAGCGTCGCGAAAAGGGTCCGAAAACCGGAGGTGATCGCCCGAAGCTGCCGAACTCGGCGCACTCGCTGGTCAAGACCTACCAGCGCGAGGTCGCCCGCCAGCACAAGCTGATGCTGAAAGCCGATCACGCGCACCAGCAGCTGCTCTTGGTGGTTCAAGGGCTGAAACGGCTGTTCGCCGATGAGCATTTCGTGACGCTGCTGCGCGCCGAAGGCCTCGATAGCCTCCCGAAATACCTTGCCGACCGCATCGAAACCGCCTGAACTCCGAAAAGGATGATCCTATGAATGACCTCAGCACTGTGAAGCCGATCTACCCCGGGGCCTTTCCCCAGCACGACGCCGATGACAGCGACGCGCCTTATCCGAAGGCCCCATTGAACCTGACCCTCGGGTTTGACCTTGAGACGTTCCAGATCCCGCTCGAGGAACTGATGCCCTCGAAAAAGGTCCCCGACGGCGTGATGACCACGCGCAAGTTCAAGCAGATCGTGTCCTCGATCCGGGAGATCGGACTGATCGAACCGCTGTCGGTGATCAAGCCGGACCCAGATGCGGCGGGATTTCTGCTGCTTGACGGCAATTTGCGGGTGCTAGCGCTGAAAGAACTGGGTCAGGACACCGCGCCCTGCCTGATCGCCAAGGATTTTGAGACCTACACCTACAACCATCGGATCAACCGGCTCTCGACGGTGCAAGAACATTACATGCTGCGCCGCGCCATCGACAAAGGCGTCAGCAAGGAGCGATTGGCGCGGGCGTTCAACGTCAACCTCTCGACCATCAACAGTCGGATCAACCTGCTGCACGGGATCTGCCCCAAGGCGGTGGAGTTGCTGCAGGACCACCAGTTCACCCCGGATGTGACCCGGCACCTGCGCAAGATGAAGGCAGCGCGGCAGATCGAGGCGGTCGAGCTGATGATTGCCGCGAACACGATCACCGCCGCCCATGCGGACGCCCTGCTGAAAGCCACGCCACCAGAACAGCGCACCGATTACAAGCCGCCGCAGCCGGAACAGCCCAAGGGCGATCCGCTGGAACAGATCGTCAAGCTCGAGCGCGAGATGAGCCAGGTGCAAGAAAAGTACAAACATGCTGAGGAAAACTACGGGTCCGAGCTGCTGAACCTGGTCGTCGCCAAGGGTTACCTGAAAAAGCTGATGGAGAACGAGGCCGTCCGGTCCTATGTGGCGCGGCATGCGTCCGAGATCCTCGAGCAGTTCGAACTGGTGCTGAATACGGTGAGCATGGAAGAAGCGGTGGAGCAGGCCGAACGAGAAGATGGACCGAGCGGACCCGAGTCGGTGGCACGGACTCATCCCAAGCAAGATGAGAGAGGCGAAGCATCGGACCCGGGCACGGATGGTCAACTCGGGTGATGGGCTCGGCTCGGGATGAGCTTCCGAAATCTGTGCCCAAGTGGCGGATCCCAAAGCGACGTGTGGCCGTGTGTCAAGGAGCTATCGCCACGCCCCGCGTGGGATCGACGTCCAACCAAGATCATGATGTGGCCTTGTACTGGCAGGGTCGTTCAGCTATGAGCGTATCACATTCGGCGCCTATGGCTTGGGAGCGCGCATGAATTACAGCCGCAGCCTCCCAACGGCGCAATGCTTAGCTTGCGTGTGAGCGCCCAGCTCGCAGATCGACAACTGCGAGCTTTTTGACGAATACCTCGTGAATCTCTGAATTTACTCTTGTTTGCGCCCGCAGCATTTGCTACCGCTCGGAGCTGAGCTTTGTGGAAACTATTCTCATCATCACCTTTGCATCCAACAAGGCGCCCTCCGGGCAGTCCTTTTGCGGTAGCCTGAGAAAATTCTGAAATGACCAGTAAGCGCACCAAGCTGCAGGAGGATACGCATTTTCGCGTGCTTCGCCTTCTACAAGAAAACCCTGAAATGTCACAGCGTGAGCTTGCTGAGGCAGTCGGCGTCAGCGTGGGAGGCATGCACTATGTGCTGAACGCCCTGATCGACAAAGGGCTCGTGAAGCTGGGGAATTTCACTGCGGCGAAAGACAAACGTCGTTATGCCTATGTTTTGACGCCGAAAGGCATCGCACGGAAAGCAGCACTGGCTCGGGCGTTTTTGGTTCGGAAGATTGAAGAGTACGAGGCGCTCAAGGAAGAGATCGAGGCTCTTCAAGTCGAGATAGATGCCAACGCTTCACAGAAGCTGTCTTGATCACATTCGCAACTCGTTTGGAGGCTTACCCCTGATGAGAAACAGCAAATTACCGCTCGGGCAGAGATTGAAAGAGGTGGTTCGGATTGTTTGAACAGGTTTCTGGCGTTTTATAAGTGGTTTTCCGCCTTGGTTACGCCGCTACCGCTTGGGGCATTGGCTGGTTAAAGTAGGCCTGATCGGGGGTTCTACCGTCAAGCGATGAATGGGGCCGTCGGCTGTTGTAGAAGGTCAGATACCGGCCGATCCCGGCGCGTGCCTCGGAGACGCTGGCATAGGCCCGCAGGTAGACCTCCTCATATTTGATGCTCCGCCACAGACGCTCGATGAAGACGTTGTCGCGCCAAGCCCCTTTGCCATCCATGCTGATTTTGATCTCACGGGCGGCCAGCATCTTGATGAAGTCGGTCGAGGTAAACTGGCTGCCCTGATCCGTGTTGAAGATCTCGGGCGTGCCGTGTTTCGCCAACGCCTCCTCCACAGCTTCTATACAAAAATCAACCTCCAGCGTGATCGACACCCGCCATGCCAGGACACGCCGTGTGAACCAATCCAGCACAGCCGCGAGATAGATGAACCCGCGCGCCATAGGGATATATGTGATGTCCATCGCCCAGACCTGATTGGGCCTGGTGATCGGCAGTTTCCTTAACAGATAGGGGTAAATCTTGTGTCCCGGTGCCGGTTTCGACGTGCTCGGCTTGCGATAGAGGGCCTCGATGCCCATGCGCTTCATCAGCGTGGCAACGTGCAGCCGCCCGACCTTGAAGCCTTCCTGCACCAGCAGGCCCCGCAGCATGCGGCTGCCCGCGAAGGGAAACTCCATGTGCAGCTTGTCGATCCGGTGCATAAGCTTCAGATCGGCGTCCGACACGGGGCGAGGCGTATAATAGACACTGCCCCGGCTGATCCCCAGCATGATCGCCTGACGGCTGACGCTCAGCTTGGCTGTGGGATCGATCATTTTTTTGCGCTCGGCAACAGACCCGCCTTGCCGAGCGCGCCGGACAAAAAATCATTCTCTAGCGTCAGCTCTCCGATCTTCGCATGCAGGGTCTTCACGTCGATCACCGGTTCTGGTTCGGCCTTCGCGGCGTCCCCAAAAACACCAGTCGCACCCTCAAGCAGCTGATCGCGCCACTGCTTGATCTGGTTCGGATGAACGTCGAAATCTTGTGCCAGCTCGATCAGCGTCTTCTCGCCCTTGATCGCGGCCACGGCCACTTTTGCCTTGAATGCCGGGCTGTGATTCCGGCGCGGTCGTCTTGTCATAGTCTTCTCCTCGCTTGCAGCATCATCCTGCTGTTGCGCGGAAAATCCACTTATCCCAGCTGTTCAGATTTGCGCAGCCACCTCTATCCGCACCCGGTTGGTGCGGATTTCGGAAACACCGGACAGCGATTTCACTAAGTCGCGGACAGCCGTTTCAGTAAGTCCCGGACAGTTGTGCGACGTCTGGTCCTTGTGCTGCTGTCATTCGTCTGTGGTGATGATTTCGGGGTTTTTGGTCTGGGTCAATACGGGTTCGGCGTTTTTTCGGCGCATGCTATCTCCCTTCAGTTCGATGCGGTGGGCGTTGTGGATGATGCGGTCGAGGATGGCGTCTGCGATGGTGGGTTCGCCGATCATCTGATGCCAGCCTGAGACGGGAAGTTGAGCGGTGATGATGGTGGACCGCCGCTGGTAGCGTTCCTCGAAGAGTTCGAGCAGTCCAAGGCGCTGCTGATCGGTCAGGCTGTGTGTTCCCCAGTCATCAAGGACAAGGAGCTGAACGCGGGCGAGCTTGTCGATGAGCCGCGGGAACCTGCCATCGAGGCGAGCGGTGGCCATTTCTTCTAAGAGGCGCGGCATGCGGGCATAGGCGACGGATTGGTCCAGACGCGCAGCCTGATAGGCGAAGGCACAAGCCAACCAGGTCTTTCCAGTGCCAGTCTGGCCGGTGAGAATGATCTGTTCATGCGCCTTGAGCCACCCGCCTTGGGCGAGTGACAGGATTTGCCGACGGTCAAGGCCACGAGTGGCGGCAAAGTTGATGTCTTCGATGCAGGCGTTAGGGAAGCGCATTGCTGCATTCCAGAGTCTGTTGGCGAAGCGTTTGTCAGCGCGCCATGCGACCTCGCGGTCGAGCATGAGGCCGAGCCATTCATTGCGGTGCAGGGCTTCGCCGGGGTCCTGATCGGCCAGGGCGCGCCATGCGGCGGCCATGCCGTTCAGGCCGAGACTGGCAATCTGATCGAGGGTTGGATGTGTCAGCATTGTCCTTCTTTCCTTCATGTTTATTGGTAATAGGCAGGGCCACGGATATTGTCGTGGTGCGGGGGCGGCCGGATGGGTTCGGGATCTGCGGCAGCCTTGTCGAGGCCAGTGACCAGGATCGATTGCACCGAGGCATAGCTGACGGTGTTATGGGTCAGCGCCCGATCGCAGGCGGCCTCATGCCGGTCACGGCTAAACTTACGCTCAAGGCTCAGCACCCCTAGGGCAGAGCGATAGCCCTGTTCTGGGTGCGGCCTGTCGCGCATTAGCCGTTCGACAAGGACGGCGACATGATATCCCAGACGGCCTGCCCGGGTGATCAGATATTCCGGGGTCATGCCGGCATGGTGCTGGTGCGCCGATGGCATGTGCTCTTTCACGGTGGAATGGCCCCCGCGCGTGCCCCGGCGGGTATGAACGGCGACGCGTTCATGGTTGTGGAAGATCTCGACCATCCGATGCGTCAGGCGAACATCGACCTTTTTGCCGATCAGGCGGTGGGGCACGGAATAGAAGCTGTGCAGCACGTCGATGTGGTAATCGGGATGAACCTTGGCCTGCTTCCATTCCGCATATTCGAAGGGTTCCGAGGGTAGCGCGCGCAGGGCGGGACGCTCAATGTCTTCGAACAGATCGCGGCGCGACCGGCCGATCCGGCGCATCGGGCGGTCATTCAGGTCGGCCAGAAGCTCGGCGATGACCGCGTTCAGCGCCTCAACCGAGAAGAACTGCATGTTGCGCAACCGCGCCAGGATCCAGCGTTCGACGATCAGCACGGCGCGCCCTCGACCTTGCCCTTGTCGCGAGGCTTGCGCGGCCGCGTGGGCAGCACGGTCGTATCGTAATGCGACGCCATGTCGGAGAAGGTCTTGGTGATCGACGGCTCGACCCACAGGGGTTTTACCACGGCCGCCTTGAGATTGCCGCAGACGATGGCCTTTGGCACGCCGCCGAAGAACTTCAGCGCCCGGACCTGCGCCTCGATCCAGTCGGGCAGCGTCTGGGTCAGACTGGCCCAAGTGAAAGTGCAACTGGAGGCACCGAGGACGGCGACGAAGATCTGTGCCGGATGCACCACCCCGGTCGCCGGATCGGTGATTGGGATCGTGTGGCCGGCATAATCGGTCTGCATAACCGCACCCGCCTCATGCCGGTTGCGGAAGCTCGGGCTGGTGCGGCTCTCAAAGGTCCGAAATTGTTCACAAAACCACGTATAGCCGTAGCCCTCTGGATGGGCTGCGCGGTATTCCTGCCACAGAAGCACCAAGGTAACGCCCTTGCGCTTCAGCTCCGTGGCAACCTTGGCCCAGTCAGGTTCCTGATTATCCTGTGGTGGACGGCCCATCCGCTGAAACAGCGCCGCCTCCAGCGTGGCGTCATCATTATGCCCCGGCGACAACGGCCAGCCGTTGAGCCCGGCCTCACGCGCCCGCAAAAGATAGGTCGCCACCGTCGTCTTGCTCAACTTCAGCCGAAGCCCGATCTCCCGAACCGAGAGACCCTGTTCATGCGTCAGCCGTAATATCGTTCGTATATCCTGCACGGTCATTCGCCTCGTTTGCTTGCGTCGTGGCATGCTCCCCCCCGATCCCTTCAAAGATCGACAGAGTGCCGCGACATCGCAGGCAAAGACCAACCGTCACACCACCCGGAACTGTCCGGGACTTAGCGAAATCCCTGTCCGGGACTTAATGAAATGCGTGTCCGGGACTTACCGTAATTGCTGTCCGGGACTTAGCGAAACCCGCACGGTTGGACGGGAAGATCACAAAGCTGCTCGCAGGGCTGCCGCTAGCTCTGCAATCCGACGGGCATCGGTCGATGCGTCCAACCGAAGGGTCGTGCCGCCAACAATCAACTCAATCCGATCTTGCACCGGCGGTGGCAGCGGCAAGGCGTCTGCAACCACAACCGTCGCAAAGCTCGAACCGGCAAGGTCAGGAACCACCAGCTTGCCCGCTCGCGCAAGTCCCCGCCAAGACGACAAATGATTGGGCTTCAGCCCATATCGCTCCGCAACAGACCTGACTGTGACGCCAGGAACCAAAGACTCGGCGATGATCCGACCCTTCATCGCATCAGACCAGCGACGCTGGCCAGTCGGCCCGGCCAAAACCTCCATCCGGCTCACGGACTTCAAATGGTGCTCACGATGGACTCCCAATCACGCCTCCCATGAAAACTACATGGAAAACCCAATCGCAGATCACATCATCGGGTAGAAGGTGGGGTTGGTGAACCGCTTACAGCTAGGGAACCTTCTTTCAAGCCCTTAACGGGCAGCGGTCAGGCCGGACGGTCACATCACAAGAGGATCCAATCCCAGATCACGAGGCTGGTCAGAAGGAAGGGGCGGAACAGCGCTTACGGCGTAGCCGGAACATCTTGGTAGCAACTTGACACCATGGTAACGGTACCATATAACTGATTCAGTCGGTCACTTCCCCGAAAGTCGGGCTATGGAGGTGGCGAGTCAGGGGGCCGTAAGGCGAAAGGAGCGACTGTCTTGGTGAAGAAATGGGTAAGTGCCTGTCGAACTTCAGACTTTGACGATAGGCAAGTGCTGCGGTTCGACAGCGAGAGTCGGACCTATGCGATCTTTCGCTCGGACGAGGGGGAATATTTTGCCACTTCTGGCTATTGCACGCACGAGCAGGCCCATCTGTCCGAGGGTCTTGTGGTGGACTTCGAAATCGAGTGCCCGCGGCACTCCGGTGTATTTGACTATCGCACGGGTGAAGCGATTGGTGCGCCGGCCTGCGTCGATCTGCGGACCTTTCCGGTTCGGATTGAAGACGGTCTGATCTTTATTGCGGTCGATTCATAGGGTCCGCCGCAGTCCCTCGTCACGATTTTGGAAAGGCACAGGCTATGCAGCACATCGACAGAGGAGAAGCCGGTCGCGACGCGCGCGGCGAATGGCGCCCTGAAGGCAACGTCAAACTGCCGCCGATCTACGACTGGCCGCTTAACCCGAGACGCATCCTGCGGTGGCTGTTTGTCTATGACGGATTTTTGCTGCCGTGGAACGTGTTCTACGTCGCGCTGGTTACGGCGCTTTGGTTCTGGCTGAGCCCGGCGCTGGCCGATATGGCGACTTTGGAACCCGGCTGGATCGCCCAAATCTATGTCCGTAACATCGCGATCCTTGTCGCCTTTACCGGCGCATTGCATATGCGGCTTTACATTCAGAAGGCTCAGGGAACGAAATTCAAGTACCTCTCCCGCTGGCCCGACAAGCCTGACAAGACCTTCCTGTTCGGGAAGCAGGTCTTCGACAACATGTTCTGGACGGTGGTCAGCGGCGGCGCCATCTGGACTGCCTACGAAGTGTTCTTGCTCTTTATGGTGGCATCAGGCAGCCTGCCCTTTGCCGGGATCTATGAGATCGTCTATAATCCCTTCTATTTCGTGGCGGTTCTGGTGCTGATCCCTTTCTGGCGGATCTTCCATTTCTACTGGATCCATCGGCTGATCCACTGGGGGCCGCTGTACAAGGCCGTCCATTACCTGCACCACAAGAACGTCAATGTCGGTCCGTGGTCTGGCATGGCGATGCACCCTGTCGAGCATGTGCTCTATTTCAGCGCCGCTCTTATACATCTGGTGGTGCCGTCGCATCCGATTCACATTATGCTCAGTCTGTTCCAGGCCGCTCTAGGCCCGGCGCAAGGCCACTCCGGTTTTGACGTGATCGTGGTTGCGGGCGACAAGGTCATTCCGACGCATAACTACATGCATTACCTACACCATCGCTACCACACGGTAAACTTCGGCGAAGGCCTTGTGCCGCTCGACAAGTGGTTTGGCAGCCTGCATGACGGCTCTGACGAGGCTCATGCGGCGATGCGCAAGCAGAGATCGTGAAGCAGGATGCTGGGCTACGGCACAGGTGCCGCGATGGTGGCGCGGGATGTGGACGGCTATCTGAAAAAGACGGGGTCGGCCGTGCCGCTCCGCGTCGCGATCCGCCCCATGTTTCCCGACTGCGAGAGCACCGAAAACCTGACCGGCAAGCTGCGGCTTCTGGGTAAGCCCGAGGTGACGGCGTTCGACTTCTACGCCTATGATTTCATGCGGCTAGAGGAACTTGACCGCGTGCGCGATGCCGTCGCGGCGGCGGGCTGACAGGGGCCGGGTCCGGGCGTGCCGGGCCCAGGCAGCCGTATCAGGGACTAGGGTCCAGACTCAATCAAGTCCACCAGATGATGACTGCAGCGAGTGCGACGGCTGAAGCGAAGTTCCTGGCAAGCTTGTCGTATCGTGTTGCGATGCGCCGCCAGTCTTTGAGCCTTCCAAACGCGCGTTCGATGCGATTTCTGTCGCGATAGGCTTCGGCATCGTCGGGGATGGGCGCTTTGCGAGATCTGGTCGAGGGGATGACGGCCTCTGTCTTTGTTTCTGCAAGGCGGTCGCGCAGGCTGTTCGCGTCATAGCCCTTGTCGGCCAGAAGCCGGGAGGGCGCAGGGCATTTGTCCAGAAGTGCCGGTGCTTCGGAGATGTCGGCATGGTTTCCGGGGCTGAGGGTGAAGGCCACTGCTCGCCCGCAACCATCTGTCAGGGCATGGATTTTTGTGGTTGGACCGCCACGCGAGCGCCCGATGGCCTGAATTTTCGCCCCCCTTTTCCGCCATGTGCAGAGCGGTGGGCACGCACGGCGGTGCTGTCGATGCTCAGGTCGTCGGGGAGTTCCGCCTGCGCCGCAAGGGTAGCGAAGATGCGCCCCCAGAGGCCGCGATGGCTCCATCGGTTAAACCGGTTGTAGATTGTCGTCGAAGGACCGTAAGCGTTTCTTGGCCCCCACCTTCCCGATTTTCGCCTGACCTGCGATGCCACGCCTGATGGAGATTGGTTGGGAGTTTCGCGATGGCGA
>JBILYK010000073.1:0-16958 GCA_044377735.1 Paracoccaceae bacterium
AACGGCACCAGCAGAACTTCGGGGGAAGAACTTGAGCTATAAAGCGCCTAGAACCAGCGTTACAGCGCCCACCCGGCGGTCAGACGCTGCCCTCTGTCAGGACCACTTGAAGGTCCGCCAAATGCTCAAGGCGGCGCTTTGAAGTTTGGAGCAAACCCAGCATGTCAGGCTAGCCCGGACACTGTTCGCGTTCCCCAGCCCTGTCTTGCCCGCCCTCGCCCGATACACTGCCTAAAACAAAAGCCCCCGGATTGCGCCGGGGGCCTTATGGTCGCGTGAAGGTGGGGTTATTCGCCTCCGCCCAAGCTGTGGACGTAGGCAGACACCGCGCGCACTTCGTCCTCCGACAGACGCCCGGCCCATGCGGGCATGACGCCATACCGCGCGCCGTGAACCGAGGCGGTTACCGTCTGACGGTCCCCACCATATAACCAGATCGCATCGTTCAGCGCAGGCGCCCCTTGGGTGCGGTCGCCTTCACCGGTTTCCATGTGGCAGGCCGCGCAGTTGTCGGCGTAAACCGTGGCCCCAGCATTGGCCAAAGCGGTGTCCACCTCGACGGCTGCGGTTTTGTCCAAGGTCAGCACAAATTCCACAACCTGCGTGATCTGGGTACCATCCAGCAACTCGTCCACACCAAACTTTGGCATTTCCGAATAGCGCGCGTCGGCGTCGGTGGTGTTGCGGATGCCGTGGTTGATGGTCAGATAGATCTGCTCCATGTCACCGCCCCACAGCCAATCATTGTCGGTCAGGTTGGGATAACCCTTGCCCTGCACGCCCGCAGCCCCCGAGCCGTGGCACTGGGCGCACCACGTCTTGAACACGGCGGCCCCAGCAGAGGTGGCATAGGTGTTCAACGCGTCCGTCGCCGGAATATCTGCCAAAGGCGCTGCCACCAGCTTGGCCTTGATCTCGGCATTGGCGTCGTCAAAAAGTTTGATCTCTTCGGCCACGGCTGTGCGGTTGTCATGACCCAAATAGCCTTGGGTCGCTTGGGTCAGCATGGGCCATGCCGGATAGGCGATGGTGTACCAGATGCCCCAGATGATGGTGGCGTAGAACACCCAGACCCACCAGCGCGGCAGGGGGTTGTTCAACTCTTCGATGCCGTCCCATTCATGGCCGGTGGTTTCGACCTGAGCGGGCGCTTTCTTGACTTGCTTGGCGCACATGTCTCACGCCTCCTTCACAGGCTGGGGGTCTTTATCGGACCCAGCGGGTTGCTTTTCGTTGCGAAAGATCGAATTGGCGATGGCGCGGTGGACCACATTCGACCCCGGACGCATCGCCCAGAGGATGACCCCAAGGAAGATCAACGTCAGGGCCAGAAGTGCCCAACTGTCGGCCAATTGGCGCAGGAAGCTGTAGGTATCCATTGGCTTTCCCCTTATCGCGTCGGATCAGGTATGAAGGTCGTGAAGTCCACCATCGTACCCAAGACTTGCAGATAGGCGATGATGGCATCCATCTCGGTCAGTTCGGGCTGGCCGTCAAAGTTCGCGACATTGACATCCAGATGCCCGAAGGCAGCCGCACCGTAACGTTCCTGCAGCCCCGCAGTGTCGGCGTTCGGGTCGGCCTGCGCGGCAAAGTCCGCAACGGCGTTCTCAATCATTGCCTCGCTATAAGGCACCCCGACCAAGGCATTGGTGCTGAGTTTGTCGGCGATGTATTGGCCGTCGATGACGTTGTTCATCATGAAGGCGTATTTCGGCATCACCGATTCCGGCACAACCGACTGCGGGTCGATCATGTGATCGACATGCCAGCTGTCCGAATAGCGCCCCCCCACGCGCGCCAAGTCCGGCCCGGTGCGCTTTGACCCCCACTGGAACGGATGGTCATACATCGATTCCGCGGCCAGTGAGTAATGGCCATAGCGCTCTACCTCGTCGCGCATCGGGCGGATCATCTGACTGTGGCAGCCATAGCAGCCTTCGCGGATGTAGATGCTGCGCCCTTCCAGTTCCAAGGGCGTATAGGGGCGCACCCCTTCGACCTTTTCGATGGTGTTCTCTAGGTAGAACAGCGGCACGATCTGCACCAGACCGCCGATCGTCACCACCAGAAACGACAGCACCAACAGAAGGGTGGCGTGGGTTTCGATAACCTTGTGTTTGTCAAGAAAAGCCATGTTTGATCCCTCCCCTTATTCTGCCGGCACAAAGGTGCCAGCGTTGACAGGGGCCTTTGCGGGCTGAGCGCGAACGGTCATCCACAGGTTATAGGCCATGATCAGCGCCCCGGTCAGGAACATCGCCCCGCCAAGCCCGCGCACCACATACATCGGGAACTTCGCAGCCACCGTGTCGGCAAAGGCGTTCACGAGGAAGCCATTGGCGTCGACTTCACGCCACATCAGGCCTTCCATGATGCCGGTGACCCACATCGAGGAGGCGTAGAGCACGATCCCGATGGTGGCGAGCCAGAAGTGCCAGCTGACAAGTTTCAGCGAGTACAGCCCATCGCGGTTCCACAGGCGCGGCGTCAGGAAGTAGAGCGCGCCAAAGGTGATCATCCCGTTCCAGCCAAGGGCGCCGGAATGGACGTGACCGATGGTCCAGTCGGTATAATGCGACAGCGAGTTGACTGCCTTGATCGACATCATCGGGCCTTCAAAGGTCGACATGCCGTAAAAGCCGATCGACACCACCATCATGCGGATGATCGGATCGGTGCGCAGCTTGTCCCATGCGCCCGAGAGCGTCATCAGACCGTTGATCATGCCGCCCCACGAGGGCATCCACAGGATCACCGAGAACACCATGCCAAGGGTCGAGGCCCAATCGGGCAGCGCGGTATAGTGCAAATGGTGTGGGCCGGCCCAGATATACAGGAAGATCAAGGCCCAGAAGTGGATGATCGACAGCTTGTAGCTGAAGATCGGGCGTTCGGCCTGCTTTGGCACAAAGTAGTACATCATGCCCAAGAAACCTGCGGTCAGGAAAAAGCCCACCGCGTTGTGGCCATACCACCACTGGGTCATGGCATCCTGCACACCCGACATGACCTGCACCGATTCAGACCCAAAAATCGACACCGGAATGGCAAGGTTGTTGACGATGTGCAGCATGGCGATGGTGACGATCATAGACAGCAAGAACCAGTTGGCCACATAGATGTGGGGTTCCTTGCGCTTCCACAGCGTGCCGATAAAGGCCAAAAGGAAGGCCACCCAGACCACGGCGATCCATAGATCAATGTACCAGACGGTTTCGGCATATTCCTTGCCCTGCGTGCCACCCAAAACATACGAGGTCGCCGCCAGCACGATCATCAACTGCCAGCCCCAGAACACGAACCAGCCCAGATTGCCGCCGAAGAGGCGCGCAGCCGTAGTGCGCTGGACGATGTAGAAGGACGACATGATCAGCGCATTGCCGCCAAAGGCAAAGATCACCGCACTGGTGTGCAGCGGACGCAAACGGCCAAAGTTCAAGATGCCCTCGGTCACATGACCCAGATTGAGCGCCGGGAAGGCCAGCTGGAACGCGATGACCACACCGACAAGGAACCCGACCACGCCCCAAGAGGTGGTGGCGATGACCCCGGCGCGTACGACGCCATCCAGATACTCGGTTTGAGGGTGATGCGCCGGTTCGCCCACATGGCGCAGCTGCCACACGAATGTGGCGGCCGCAGCCAGCATGACGACCAGGGCATTCACCATATAAGGCAGATCGCGCGCGTAATTGGCGGCCATCGCGGCAAGCACCACGATCAGCCCCAGCGCGATCAGTTTAATGTAATCCCACATGTTGCGTCCCTTCGTCTTTGTCCTGATCCCGGCCCGAAGATCGACTCGGGTCCGGCCAGAAGCTTTTTCGATTGCCCTGCTTTTCGCAGGTGCCGCGGAGGGAAGCCTTGATCCATGTCAAAAGCTCCCGGTCCAGCCGTTGATCGAAGTCAAGGCGCGGGTTGGGCACCTGTGACAGGGTGTCAGCACAGGCGATTTCGCCCAAAGGAGGGTTTTCGATGTCCTACAAGTCCATTCTCACCGTTCTGACCCGTGCTGCGGACGCCGCGCTGGCCGTGGGCGCCGCTGCACGGCTGGCCCAGACGCTGGACGCGCATCTTGACATTCTGGTGCTGGGAGTGGACCGCACGCAGGTTGGCTATTCCTACATCGGATCAGGAGCCATGATCATGCAGATCTCACTGGACCGGGCCGAGGCAGAGGCGCGCGAGACCGAGGCGGCGGTCAAGGCCGAACTTCTAAAGCGCCCGCCAGGATTGCGTTCCTCGGTTGAAGCAGCGGTCACGCAAATGGGCGCGATGAATGACCTTGTGGCCCAGTGCGCGCGCTTTGCCGATCTTGTGGTGCTGCCCCGGCCTTATGGCGAGGGCAAGGGCGCAGAAAGCGAAGCGGTGATCGAGGCGGCCATGTTCGAAGGCAAGACCCCGGTGCTTGTGCTGCCCGAAAAGGGGCTGGGCGAGCATGTGGTGCCCAAGCGCGTTGTCGTCGCCTGGAACCAAAGTGCCGAGGCGATGACCGCCACGCGCATGGCGCTGCCCTTCCTGAAATCCGCCGATACGGTGGACATCACCGTGATCGATCCGTCTCCGCACGGGACTGAACGGTCTGACCCCGGCGGCCTTTTGTGCCAGATGCTGGTGCGCCACGGCGTGCATGCCGAGGTTTCCGTTTTGGCCCGAAGCCTGCCGCGCGTCAGCGATGTGCTGGCCCGCCATGTGTTGGATGAAGATGCCGACATGCTGGTGATGGGCGCCTATGGCCATTCGCGCTTTCGCGAGGCGATCTTGGGCGGTGCGACCCGCAACATGCTGGAACAGGCCACCGTTCCAGTCCTGATGGCCCGCTAAGGACTAAGCAGGTGGTTTGCGCCCGTCGGGGGGAAAGCCCCGGCGGGTGTTGATCGTCAGATGATGGTTATATCGTCGCGCAGCGCGGTCAGATTGGCAAAGCCTTGCAACGTGATGGTCATAGAGGGTGCAAATTCCAGCACGACCGACCCGGCCACCACTTTGCCAAAGTTCGACAACACCTGAGCAATGGTCATGCCGCCACCCCAGATTGCATCATCAAGGTGCAGAGTGTCGATGTTGTCGATCATGTCGGCGATGCGGTCTGCACCAAACCCACGATTGAAGACAAAGACATCGCTGCCCTGCCCGCCGCTGATCGTATCGTTGCCAGCGCCGCCGTTGATTGTGTCGTTGCCGCTATCTCCCCAAAGCAGATCATTGCCCACGCCGCCGCTGATCGTATCGTTGCCAGCACCGCCGCTGATCCTGTTGTTGCCGCTATTTCCCCAAAGCAGATCATTGCCCACGCCGCCGCTGATCGTATCGTTGCCCACGCCGCCGCTGATCGTATCGTTGCCAGCGCCGCCGCTGATCCTGTCGTTGCCGCTTTCGCCCCAAAGCAGATCATTGCCCGCGCCGCCACTGATCCGGTCATGGCCGCGCCCACCGTAGATTCTGTTGGCCAGGGCATTCCCGGTCAGAACATCAGCCCCATCGCCCGCTTGCAGGTTTTCAAAATCGGGCGCGCCGGTGGCCAGCGTGGCCAGCGTGGTGCCGTTCACCCGAATGGCCCCGCCCGCCGCCATGTTAACTGACAAATTGCCACTCATCGCGGCAAAGTTCAGCCAGTCAACACCACCGTTTGTGTCATCAATCACCCGCCGCCCGGCCTGCAGATTGCGCAGCATCGCGAAATCATCTGTGAAGGTGTAGACGTCGTGGGCCGTATTGGCCGAGCCAAAGAAATCCAGCCGCGCATCGGTGATGACCCCGGTCGCGCCTGTATGACGATCATGGACCATCACCCGCCAAGTGCCAAGCGAGCTCATCCCACGGAAAGATTCCGCAGCGAAGGTCCAGGCCAGCCCATCATCGAACAACGTTTCACCAAAGTTGACGGATGGGTCCGGCGTCCGGCCCTCACGGTCGAACAGGGTGATCTGCTGGCCTGTCGGGCTGCGCAAAAAGATTACCAGATCATTGGCATAGCTGTGGGTGATGTCCAAGGTGACATGGATCGAGTCAATCTCGGTGTCTTGCGTCACCTGAAACGCAATCTGCGCTTCCGGCGTGCCATTGTTGCCATCAGAATCGCGGATGGTCACATCTGCGCCCGTATAGGGGCGGCTGATCCGCAGTTCATTGGCCGAGGTATCGGCCGCGCCGTTCATCCGCGTCCAGACTTCGGCCATGCGGGTGGCGGCAAAGGCATCCACCATACCGAACCCGTAGGATTGATGAAAGATCGCCCCGCCGCCATTCCAGTGATTGCCCCCCATGGTCAGCCAAGTGCCCACCTCGGTCGCGGATGGACCGCGCCCCACTGCGCTGCCAGTGTGACTGGCACTTAACGCAAGGATGTCGTGCACATCGCGCCAACCCAAGCGGTCGTTGGCATCCAGCATCAAGGCCACCACCCCCGACACAACAGGCGTGGCCGCCGAAGTGCCGGCGAAGGTCGATGTGTAATCGGTCTGTGTCAGCCTGTCGCCATCGGCCGTGCCGCCGCGGTTATAGCCCTCGTCGCCCATCAGGTCGGTCGTCACCGAGGCGGCCGGAGCGGTCAATAGAATCGACGATCCGTAATTTGTATAATCGGCGGCAAAGCCAGTGCGTTCGGTGGCCGAGACCGTGATTGTATGGCGCGACACGTTGGACCCATCGCCATTGGCGTTCATCGATTCATTCCCGGCGGCCTGAACCACAATCGTCCCTAGCCCACCGCGTCCATTGGCTGAAACCCAGGCAAAATGCGCCGAATCTACCGCCGCAGAATTGCCGGGCGCGTTCAGGTTCAGCTCAAATCTGAAATCGGGCATGTTGCCCCAGCTGTTCGACATGATGTCGAATCGGGCCGCCCAGCGCATTGCCGCATCGTAAAGCGGGCTGCTGGTTTGCGTGGCCCAATCATACTCGTATTGCAGATCATTCAGAAAATCCAGTCCCGTGATCGTGGCACCATGTGCCACCCCGGTGCCGCCGCGCCCGTTGTTGTCCACCGCCGCGATAAGCCCGGCGCAGGCGGTGCCATGGGCATCTCCCGGCGTGTTGGGGGTGGGGGCATAGATGATGCCATTGTAGCGGAAATGCGCGCTGGCATTGTAGTTGGCCGCCAGATCGGCGTGGGTGAATTGCACCCCATCGTCATAGACCGCCACCGTCACCCCGGCGCCGGTATACTCGTCCCAGATTTTCGCAATATTGCCGATCATCGGCAGATGCCATTGCTGCGCATAAAGCGGGTCGGTCGGCGTTGCCATACTCAAAGCCCCAAGAAAAAACTGAATCTGAAAATTCGTGTCGCCCAAAAATCTGCCGGGCCTTCTAATCTATGCCGACAAATGAAAAAGGCGCAAGGCCTTTGCCCTGCGCCTGAATGATCAACCTTAACGCGGCCGATCCACAGCCTTAGCGGCGCGGATCGTCGTCATCCTCGTCTTCGTCATCGTTGGCGTCGGGCAGGTTGAAGAAGCTGTCAGCATCCGAGAAATCGGCAGCCGTGCGCTTGTCCTCGTCCTGATCACCGCCGAACACTTCAAAGCCCGACGGCACGCGGGCATCAGGCGCCATGCCCAGCGACTGTTCGGTTGACACCAGTTTGCGGCGTTCGTCGTCCGACATCACCGAGCCTTCGGCGGCCTTCTTGCGGGCGGCAGCCTGCACGGTGGTGTCGAGTTCGGACTGCTTGCACAGCCCCAGCGCAACCGGATCGATCGGCGTGATGTTGTTGATGTTCCAATGTGTCCGCTCGCGGATCGCCTGAATGGTGGGCTTGGTCGTGCCAACCAGCTTGCCCACCGCACCATCCGACAATTCGGGGTGGAACTTGACCAGCCACAGAATCGCGGCCGGGCGGTCCTGCCGCTTGGACAGAGGCGTGTAGCGCGGGCCACGACGCTTTTCTTCGCCCACGGCGGCGGCGTTGAACTTGAGCTTCAGCTTGTACAGCGGATCTTTTTCGCCGCGCTCAATCTCGATGGCATCCAGTTGGTTGTTGCCAACCGGGTCAAAGCCCTTGACCCCGGTCGCCACATCACCATCGGCAATGCCTTGAACTTCCAATTCATGCAGCCCGCAGAAATCTGCAACCTGCTTGAAGGTCAGCGTGGTGTTGTCCACCAGCCAAACCGCCGTGGCCTTGGCCATCAAAGGTTTCGACATCGGTCCATCCTCTTCGCTTGCGCCCACAGTTACTGGGGCCTTTACAAATCTCTCCCGTGCCGGGAAAACGGCTGCGGCCGGGGCCGCGAACTTCTCGTTTTCGGGAAAGTCTGGCAGGCGTATAGGTGGTTTTTGAGTAAAGGAAAAGGGAAAATGCGTAACCTTGTGTTGGCCACCGCCCTTGCCCTTGCACCCCCTGCCCATGCTGACGGTGAGAGGGCCGGGGATTTTGATTACTACGTTTTGGCGCTGTCGTGGTCGGCCAATTGGTGCGCCCGCGAAGGCGACGGGCGCGAGGATCCTCAATGCGATGCCGGGCGCGGGGTGACATGGGTCGTCCATGGGCTGTGGCCGCAGTACGAACGCGGCTGGCCAGCCTTTTGCCGAACCACCGAGCGCGACCCATCGCGCAGCCAGACCGCCGCTGTGGCGGATGTGTTTGGCGGTGCAGGCGCGGCGTTTTACCAGTGGAAAAAGCATGGCCGCTGTGCGGGCCTTTCGGCGGAAGATTACTTCGTTACCGCCCGCGCGGCCTTTGACAGCATCACCCTGCCCCCGGTGTTTTCCGGGCTGCGCAAGGATGTGCGCCTGCCCGCCTCAGTGGTGGAAGAGGCGTTTCTTGAGGTCAATCCCGGCCTTGCGCGCGATCAGATCACCATCACCTGCGTGGATGGAATGATCCAGGAAGCGCGCATTTGTCTGACCAAGGACCTGACCCCGCGCCGCTGTGGTGACGGTGTGATCCGCGATTGCAGGATGACAGACGCAGCGATGGAGGCGGTGCGCTGAACGCTTTGGCGCATCACTTATACTTGGTCAATTGGCTACGTGCCGACAGACTGGATACGCGCGGCAAGCGAAATGAGATTTACACCGCACATCCCAAGGCGTTTGGGGACAAGCCGACCTAGGTGTTCAGCTGCGGTGCAGGCGCATCGGCCTGGCCCGCGCCACAAACACCATCACGGCCAGCAATCCGCCGATCTGACAGGCCAGCAGCGGTTCCAAAACACCGCGCTCATGCGAAAAGACAAAGCCCATGCAGACCAACCCTCCCATCACCTCTGAAACCACAAGTCCTGCCTGCATCTTCGCCTCATTCGGCCCAATCGGGGCAACCGCTGCAGGCATCGGAAACAAGGCGAGAGAAAATCGCGGCGAAGTTGAAACTCAGCGCGCTGCGCTGGTTGGGGGGTCATCAGACAGCACAGCCGCCAAATACCGCCCATAGTCGTTCTTGCGGAAGATCTCGGCACGTGCGGCGAGTTCGGCGGGGGTGATCCAGCCGAGCCTGTAGGCGATTTCATCGGGGCAGCCGACCTGCTGGCCTTGGCGCTCGGTCAGGGTGCGGACGAAGTTGCCAGCGTCCAAAAGGCTGCCATGCGTGCCGGTGTCGAGCCAGGCAAAGCCCCGGCCCATCTTTTCCACCTGCAAGCTGCCTTCGGCGCGGTAGAACTCCAGCAGATCGACGATCTCCAACTCCCCGCGCGGCGAGGGTTTGACCTGTGCCGCCAGATCGGGCGCGCGGCCGTCGAGGAAGTAAAGCCCGGTCACGGCAAAGTTCGATGGTGGCTGTGCGGGCTTTTCGATGATCGCCTTGACCGTGCCATCGCGGTCAAAATCCACCACGCCATAGCGTTCTGGGTCGGAGACCCGATAGCCGAACACCGTGCCGCCCTCGGTTCGCGCCGAGGCGCTGGCAAGGATTTCGGGCAACCCGTGGCCAAAGAAGATGTTGTCGCCCAGCACCATGGCCGAGGGCGCGCCGTTCAGGAACCCCTTCGCCAGAAGATAAGCCTGCGCCAGCCCATCGGGCGTGGGTTGCACGATCCAAGTCAGGGAAACGCCCCATTGGCTGCCATCGCCCAAGAGCCGCTGGAACTGGGTCTGATCTTCAGGCGTGGTGATGATCGCAATCTCGCGGATTCCTGCCAGCATCAGGACCGACAGGGGGTAATAGACCATCGGCTTGTCATAGATCGGCAAAAGCTGTTTTGAGACGCCCATGGTGATCGGCCAAAGCCGCGTGCCTGACCCGCCAGCCAGAATGATACCTTTACGCTGCATCAGAAAGCTCCTGCATAATCTCGTCCAGACCCGCACGCCAATCGGGGCGGGGGATGCCAAAGGCAGCGGCGATCCCTGAACAGTCCAACCGCGAATTCAGCGGCCGTTTTGCCGGGGTCGGGTAGGCCGACGAGGGGATGTCGTGGATCTGGCAGGCCAGCCCGGCGCGGGCCATGATCAGCCGCGCAAAGCCCGCCCATGAGGTGTCAGGGGCACCGGCAAAGTGGTGCACCCCACCCGGCGCGCCTTGGGTCATCGCCGTGGCGGCGGCGTAAAGCGCATCGGCAATCGCCGCCGCCGGGGTCGGCCCGCCGATCTGGTCGGCGACGACGGTGAGGCTGTCGCGTTCGCGGCCGAGCCGCAGCATGGTTTTGACGAAGTTCGCGCCATGGGCCGAGACCACCCATGAGGTGCGCAGGATGAGCGAGCGGCCCCCGGCGGCCAGAACGCCCTGTTCCCCGGCCAGTTTGGAGCGGCCATAGGCCCCCAAGGGCGCGGTCGGGTGATCGGTGCGGAAGGGGGCGTTGCCCCCGCCGTCAAAGACATAATCGGTGGAGATATGAAGGAAGGGCAGACCCAAGGCGGCGCATCTTTGCGCCATCGCTGTGGGGGCAGCACCATTCACCACGGTCGCTGCGGCTTCCTCAGTTTCCGCCTTGTCGACGGCGGTCCAGGCGGCGGCGTTGATGACCGCGTCACAATCGGCAATCGCGGCGGCGCAGGCGGCGGGGTCCATCAGATCGGCCTGATCGCGGCCTAGAAACCGCGCCGTGATCCCTGCCGGGCAGCGCCGGGCGAGTTCACGGGCCACTTGGCCCGTCTGGCCAAAGACCAGAACCCTTATCGGCCCCTTCGTCATGCCGTCACCCCAAGGCGCACACCCACGCCCGCGCGGGCCTGCAGGGGTTTCCACCACGCCTCATTGTTCAGATACCACTCAACCGTACGCTCAAGCCCTTCCTCGACCGTCACGCTGGGCCGCCAGCCAAGCTCCTCACGGATGCGGGTCGGATCAATGGCATAGCGGGCATCATGGCCAGGGCGGTCGGTGACAAAGCTGATCTGATCGGCATAAGAGCCCGCCTTGGGGCGCTTGGCATCAAGGATCGCGCAGATCGTGCGGACAAGGTCGATGTTGCGCCGCTCATTCTCGCCGCCGATGTTGTAGCTTCGGCCCACCCGGCCTTGCTCCAAGACCAACAACAGCGCGTCGGCATGATCCTCAACATACAGCCAGTCGCGCACATTCTCACCCGCGCCGTAGACCGGGATGGGCTTGCCCTGAAGCGCGTTCAGAATTACCACGGGGATCAACTTCTCGGGGAAGTGGAAGGGGCCGTAGTTGTTGGAGCAATTGGTCAAGACCACCGGCAGGCCATAGGTCTCACCCCAGGCCCGCACCAGATGGTCGCTTGCGGCCTTGGAGGCCGAATAGGGGCTGCGCGGGTCGTAAGGCGTGTCTTCGGTAAACTTGCCGGTGGGACCCAGAGAGCCGAACACCTCATCGGTGGAGATGTGGTGAAAGCGGAACTGCGCAGGCCGCCCGTTCGCCACCCAATAGGCGCGCGCGGCTTCCAGCATGTGATAGGTGCCGTTGACATTGGTCTCGATAAAGGCGCCCGGCGCGTCGATGCTGCGATCCACGTGGGATTCCGCCGCCAAATGCATCACCGCATCAGGGCGATGGGTGGCAAAGATGCGGTCAAGCGCGGCCCGGTCGCGAATATCGGCCTGTTCGAAGGAATAGAGGTTCGAGCCTGATACCGAGGCGACATTCTCCAGACAGGCCGCATAGGTCAGCGCGTCAAGGTTCACCACCTCATGCCCACGCGCGACGGCCAGCCGCACCACGGCAGACCCGATGAACCCGGCCCCCCCGGTCACAAGGATCTTCATTCCGCACCCTCCCAGATGAAGGGGCTGTCGAAACCAGCAAGTAGGGGGGCTATGGCGTCTTTGGCCGACAAGACCGGCGCACCGGTCAGGCCCCAGTCAATCCCGATGGTCGGATCATCCCAGCGGATGCCACCATCGCAGTCGGGGGCGTAAACATCGGTGCATTTATATTGCACCTCGGTGTCCGCCGCGCGGGTGACAAAGCCGTGCAGGAACCCTTTGGGCACCAAAAGCTGCTTGCCATTGGCCGCGGTCAGATCAACCCCGACCCAGTGACCATAGGTCGGGCTGCCGCGCCGGATATCCACCGCCACATCAAAAATCGCGCCCCTCGTGCAGCGCACCAGCTTATCCTGCGCATGCGGTGGGCGTTGGTAATGCAGGCCCCGCAGCGTGCCCACCGCGCCTGACATCGAATGGTTGTCCTGCACAAAGGCGAAATCCAACCCCGCAGCCGCCATCCGCGCCGCGTTCCACGTCTCGCAAAACCAACCCCGCTCATCGCCAAAGCGGGAAGGGGTCAGGATGACAACCCCGGGAAGGGTGGTCGGTTCAATCTGCATACCTTAAAATCCCTCTTGTCGGGGTTTGCGTGCGATAAGGTTAAAGCAAGACTAAGTCCGTCAACAGGCCAGATTGGGGCATCTGCCGATTTCACAGCTCAATCGTGGCACGGTCGACCCACAGGATCAGCCAGGCGAGCCCGCCGCCCAGGGCGAAGAAGATCAGATCATGCAGCTCACCCCAAGCCCGGTTGCGGTGAGCCAGCCATGCCATCACGGGAAGCAGCGCGCTGGATGCCACCTCGGCCCCATCGTGGTCTTTGCTCATCATGATGTCTATTTGCCCCCAGGGATGGCAGACGCTTTTGGTGGCCCGACTGACCAAATTGACGCCGGATTGGGCGCTGTAAGGCAGCTTTGGCATCGGGCTGGACGCTGCCAATATCAGGCTGGTCTGGTCGTCCTCTTTGGGCATGATCGTGGGCCGCGTGCCGATGGCCCCCCGGCCCCGGTGCAGGCCTTTGACGAATTGTTGATCGTCCTGCGCCGCGCCCCTGACCTGCGCTTTGATGAGCGGCTGCCGGGCTGGCACATGTATGGCACCGACATTGTGCAAACCGCCCGCACGGCGGGACACGGGGCCTATGCGGAAGCGCTGCCCTGCGTCCACAATGACCGCTGCCACGGTGCGCTGGGTGCCGATTTCGATGAGGCTTACCGCTTCATGCAGCGCAAATGGGCGGGGGCGCTGCCGCTAGGCACCCCGATTACCAGGATCACCCGCTCGGCCGGGCTCCGCGAGGGCATGGCGATGAGCACCGCCCACCCGGTTGAGGAGTTGGCCGCACGCTGCGGCTGGTCACATCTCAGCCCATAGCGCAGCCGCCACCGCATCTGCCAAGACCCCATGCGCGGAAGCCTCAAAATGCACGCCATCCTGCGGGCTGACAGAAATCACCTGACCGGCATCCAAGAACGCGACACCCCGCGCCTTGGCCAAAGCTTTGTAAAGGGGCGGTAACTCCAAAGACCGCCGCCGCGCGCCAAAGAACTGGTCGGCAATCGGCCCCTGTTCCAGCACCGGCGGCGGGCAAATCAACAGCACTCGAAACCCGCCGTGCCGGGCCTGCATCTCGGCCGATTGGGCAATGTCCAAAAGCGCCGCGATGCCACCCGTCACCTGCTCGGCACTGGCACCGAACCGCGCCTTCACGTCATTGGTGCCCAGCATGATCACCAGCCAGTCAATCGGCCCGTGGCTGGCGAGTGCGATCTTCAGCCCTTCGCAGCCATCCATATGCGCGCCCATCACCGGATCGTCGAAATGCGCGGTGCGCCCCGGAAGCCCCTCGTCCACCAACTCCCACCCCAAGGCGCGCGCCATGCGGCTGGGCCAGCGGATATCGGCCCCAAACCGTGCATATTCCGCCGCCGTCTGCATCGGCGGCGTGCCATGGGTGTTACTGTCGCCAAAGCACAAGACCACCGACATTCGATCCTCCGGGTTTTGCCGCAGGTTATGCGGGCGCGCCGTGGCGGTAAAGCGGCAGCAACAACAACGGCCCCCCTTCAAATCCGCCCCCAAGCGGCGCATATAGGGGCCAAGACATCTCCGATGAGGACAGACATGTTCGGCACCCCCGGCTTCGGCACCCCTGACACCCAACCCACCGCTGGCCTGATCAAGGACGGCAATGAAAAGACCTTTCTGCAAGACGTGATAGAGCCGTCCAAGACGGTTCCCGTCATCGTGGATTTCTGGGCTCCTTGGTGTGGGCCTTGCAAAACCCTTGGCCCCGCCCTCGAGGCGGCCGTCACCGCCGCCAAGGGCGCAGTGCGCATGGTCAAGATCAACGTTGATGAAAACCAGATGCTGTCACAGGAACTGCGCATCCAGTCGATCCCGACGGTCTATGCCTTCTTCAATGGCCAGCCGGTCGATGGCTTCCAAGGTGCCATTCCGGGGTCCGAGATCAAGAAATTCATCGAAGGTCTGGCCAAGCTGGCCGGGGGCAGTGCAGACGGCGGTCTGGCCGATGCGCTTGCCGCCGCTGAAGAGATGCTGACCGAAGGTGCCGCCGCCGATGCAGCCGAAACCTTTGCCGCCATTTTGGAAGAAGACCCCGCCAATGCCGCCGCGTATGGCGGGCTGATCCGCGCCCATCTGACGATGGGCGATCTGGATCAGGCCGAGACGCTGGTCGCTGATGCCCCCGCCGGGGTAGCCAAATCCAAAGAGGTCGAGGCCGCCCGCGCCCAGATCGAACTGGCGCGCCAAGCCGCCAAGGCCGGCCCGGTTGACGACTTGCGCGCCCTTTTGGCCAAGGATCCAGCCAACCGTCAGGTGATGTTTGATCTGGCCACCGCGCTACATGCCTCGGGCGATGTCGAAGGCGCGGTGAACACGCTTCTCGATCTGTTCAAGATGGATCGTGAATGGAACGACGGCGCCGCTCGCGCCCAGTTGTTCATCATCTTCGAGGCGCTCAAGCCGCAAGATCCGATTGTGTTGGCTGGCCGGCGTCGTTTGTCGTCGATGATCTTTGCCTAAAGCAAAACCGCACTATGTTGTGGGCATGACCAGAACACCCGACCTGCCCGATATCATTCCGCTGTTTCCCTTGCCTGGCGCACTTTTGCTGCCAAGGGCGCGGTTGCCGCTGCATATCTTTGAGCCGCGCTATCTGGCCCTGTTTGACGATTGCTTGAAAACCCCCTCGCGGCTGATCGGCATGATCCAGCCGCGTGAGGCTCCGGGCGGGGAAAAGCGGCTTTGCGCCATCGGATGTGCGGGGCGCGTGACGGCGTTTTCGGAAACCGAAGACGGGCGCTATATGATCACCCTGTCCGGCATCAGCCGCTTTCGGTTGCGCCAAGAGGTGCAGGGCTTTACCCCTTATCGCCGCGCCGAGGTGGATTGGTCGCCCTTTGGCCGCGACACCGGTACTGTGGAAGACGACCCCGGCCTTGACCGACCCGCCCTGATGAACCGCCTGTCGCGCTATTTCACCCTTCAGCGCTTGGGCACCGATTGGGAAAGCCTGAAAGAGGCCGAGCCGGAACTTCTGGTCAACGCCCTGTCCATGCTTTTGCCCTTTTCGCCCGAGGACAAGCAGGCGCTTCTGGAAGCGCCCTCTCTTGTCACCCGGCGCGAGACGCTGGTCACGCTGTTGGAATTCGCGTTGCGTTCCGGCAATGGCGATGAGGTCTTGCAATGAGTGACGCCGAAACCGACCGGCGGATGCTTGAGGCGCTGATCTGCCCGCTGACCCATGCGGTGCTGACCTATGACACCGAGCGGCAAGAGCTGATCTCAAAGGCCGCGCATCTGGCCTTCCCGATCCGCGACGGCATTCCCATCATGCTTGTCAGTGAAGCGCGGGCGATCGACTGATCCGGTGAACCTGATCTTCAACTGCCGCCAATTTTCTGCGACAACCAGACCAAACCGGGCAACCAAGGGGCTGGCATGACCAATTCCGACAGCATCGCCTTCGCCACCATGGTCGGGGACGAGCCGATTTTTCTGCCGATCTGGATAAACCATTACTCCCGTTTCGTTGCCAAGTCCCAGCTGTTTATCCTTGTTGACGGACAGGACCGCATCTTGCCGCCCGAGTCCGTTGGTTGCCAGATCATCTGGCTGCCGCAGCTTGCTCCCAGCCCCGGCTGGGACGTGGCGCGCTGGCAGTTGATCACCAGTTTTACCGCGACCCTGCTGCACCGCTTTGGCGTGGTTGCCTTCAATGATGTGGACGAGCTTCTCGTGCTGGACCCTGCCACCGAAGGCACTTTGCTGGACGCCCTGAACCGCGCCCGCGATCTGGGGGTGATTTCGCCTTTCGCGGTCGAGGTGGTTCACCGCATCGATCTGAGACCTGACGCTCTGAACCCCACTCAGCCGATCTTGCGCCAGCGCCCTCATTGCCGTCTGAACGCCAGCTACTGCAAACCCTGCGTCACATCGCTTCCCGTGACGTGGAGCCTTGGTGGCCACTGCTCTACCCACCCCGACCTGCACCTTGATCCGCAGCTTTACCTGTTCCACTTGCGCTATGTCGATCATGGCCTGTTGCTGGATCGTCAGGCCAGCCGCAACGCCATGATGGTCACCGGCGATGTGGCGGGGGCGGGTTGGTCAAAAGGCCGCGACCAGATGACCCAGTTTCTGCAAAGCTTCGTCGAGGCCGGAGAGCCGGAAACTGGCGATTTCCGCTTTACCTGGCAGCGCAGACGGATCACCAGAAGTTGGAAGAAAGACCCCAATTCTGACTTCTGGCGGCACGACAAGCTGCACAATCGGCGCACGTATCTGATCCCCGACCGCTTTCTCGACCAGTT
>JBILYK010000075.1:0-16746 GCA_044377735.1 Paracoccaceae bacterium
CCACCTCGACCATACACCTCGATGGCCACCTGAGATCACACCCTTGACGGCGCAGAAATTACACCACGTCCGTGGACGCTACCTCGGTGCCAGCACGTAGGGTGGGGTTCCACCCCACCAACCCCACATGCCCCATAGGCCAGGCTCCCGCCCGACATCCCGGCGAGCCAATGGCGGGGTAGAACCCCGCCCTACGGTGTCACCCCCGCGGGTAAAACCCTTCATAAATCGGGGCCAGCGTATCCGTCTCGAACAGGCTCGACACCGACATCCCACCCCAGATGTTCAAGATCGCCTGACCAAAGATCGGCGCGGTGGGCACGATGCGGATATTGGGGCAGTTCTTCACCGCGTCTGTCGGCTCAATCGAGTCGGTGATCACCAGCGATTTCATCACCGAGTTTGTCACCCGCTCCACCGCAGGGCCCGACAGAACGCCATGGGTGATATAGGAATGCACCTCGGTCGCGCCGTTTTCCAACAAGACCTCGGCCGCCTTGCACAAGGTGCCCGCGGTGTCGCAGATGTCGTCCACGATGATGCACTTCTTGCCGCTCACATCGCCGATCACCGTCATCTCGGCCACTTCGCCCGCTTTCTCGCGGCGCTTGTCCACGATGGCCAGCGGGGCCCCGATGCGTTTGGCCAGTTCCCGCGCCCGCGCCACGCCGCCGACATCAGGCGAGATAACCATCAGATCCTGCATCTGATCCTTGAAATGATGCTCGATGTCCAAGGCAAAGACCGGGCTGGCATAAAGGTTGTCCACCGGAATATCAAAGAACCCTTGGATCTGCGCCGCATGCAGATCCAGCGTCAGCACCCGGTCCACCCCGGCCTCGGTCAGCAAGTTTGCCACCAGCTTGGCCGAAATCGGCGTGCGCGCCTTGGCGCGGCGGTCTTGGCGGGCATAGCCGAAATAGGGGATCACGGCGGTGATGCGGTCCGCGCTTGACCGGCGCAGCGCGTCACACATGATGAGAAGTTCCATCAGGTTGTCATTCGCCGGCGACGAGGTGGGCTGGATGATATACATATCCTCCCCCCGCACGTTTTCGAACACCTCGACGAAGACCTCGCCATCGTTGAAACGCTCCACCCGGGCATCCACCAGATTGACACTCATCCCCCGGTGCATCGACATGCGCCGGGCAATGCCCTTGGCAAGCGACAGGTTGGCATTGCCCGAGATAAGCTTGGGTTCGTTGATCGGCGGCATGTGGCACCTTCGGCAGGGGATTCGCGCATGAATCGTGGCGTTGACACCGCTTACCACCCGGTTAGGGTTTGGGAAAGTTCACCACACGAAAGGGTATGGAATTGGCGCAGATTGATTACTTCTTGGCGCTCCAATCACCCTATGTCTATCTTGCGGGTATAAGGCCGACCGAAATTGCAGCCCGCCACGGTGCAACGCTGGTCTACAAACCCTTGGATGTGACCCAACTCTTCCCCCGCACCGGCGGCAAGGTCCGGGCCGAACGTCACCCATCGCGCAACGACTATTCCGCGATGGACCGCGCCCGGCAGGCCCGCAAGCTGGGCTTGCCCTTTGACCCCCAGCCGATGTTTGCGGCATCCAATCCCGCCCCCGCCGCCTATGCGCTGATCGCCGCCCAAGCCGCCGGTGGCGGCGATCTGGCCGGGCTTGTCGCCGCCTTTGGCCGCGCCATGTGGGCCGAAGGGCGCGACATTTCCGATGACGAGGTGATCCGCGCCGCGCTCGTCGCCCATGGCTTTGCCGCCAATACCGCCGACCGGGGCATGCTGATGGCGGCCGAAACCTATTCGGCCAATCTGGAAGAGGCCGTCTCGCGCGGGGTGTTTGGCGTGCCGTTTTTCATGATAGGCGAGCAGAAATTCTGGGGTCAGGACCGGCTCGACGATCTTGACCTGCATCTGTCTGGACAGCTTTGAATGTTTGATACCGCCCGCCCCCTGCCGCCCCACCGCCACTGGCCGCGTGGCGGCGACCGCCCGATCTTGGCGCTGCATTGCAGCCTGGCCCATGCCGGGGCTTGGTCGGGTCTGGCCGAGCGTCTCTCGGGCGTCACCCTCACCGGCTTTGACCAGATCGGCCACGGCCGCGCGCCCGATTGGGATGGCGTGACCGATCTGCATGACGCCGCCACCGCCGACGCCATCGCCATGGCCGAGACTTTGGGGCAGGGCGCGCCGGTAGACCTCTTTGGCCATTCCTTTGGCGGCACGGTGGCCTTGCGCGTGGCGCTGACCCGGCCCGATCTGGTGCGCAGCCTGATGCTGGTGGAACCCGTGCTCTTTGCCGCCGCCCGCGCCGCCGGGGCAAAGGCGTGGGCCGCGTTTCACAATGACCATCATGGCGTGGCCCGGCTCATGGACGCAGGTGACCGTCTGGGTGCCGCGCGGATGTTCCACGGGCTTTGGGGCAGCGGTGAACCTTTGGACAACCTGCCCGAGCGCGCCCGCGCCTATATCATTGACCGCATCCACCTGATTCCGGCGCAAAACCGCGCGCTGTTGGATGACAGCGCCGGTCTCTTGCGCGCAGGTGGGCTTGAGGCGCTGCGCCAGCCCGTGCTTTTGGTCGAAGGCGCGCTCAGCCCCCCGATCATCGCCGCCAATCACGCTGAACTCGCCCGTCGCCTGCCCAACGCCCGCCGCGCCAGCGTGGCAAACGCAGGCCATATGCTGCCCCTGACCCATCCGGACGATCTGGCCGCACTGACCATCGCCCATCTCGGGGCCAGCTGACGCTCCTCGATCACCTTCGGCGTCTCGTCGCGGCCCCCCACGACGAGCGACGAAGTCGACGAGGAGTTCAGCGCAATGCGCTCAAGAACCCATCCACATCAGCCTCGGTCGTCGACCAACTGGCCACCAACCGCGCCCGCTCGCGCCCCATTGGGGCGGGGAACGGGTAATAGGCCGCACCTGCTGCCTCAAGCCGGGCATGGGTGCCCACCCCCCATTCCGGAAACAGGATATTGGCCTCCACCGGATGCACCATCGTCACATCGGGCATCTGCGCCAGACCGCGCACCAGCCGCGCGCCCATGGCATTGGCATGGGCCGCCAGCCGCAACCACAGCCCATCCTCCAGATATCCCACCATCTGCGCCGACAAGAACCGGTGCTTCGAGAACAAATGCCCCCCGCGCTTGCGCCGCAACTCAAACTCCCACGCTTTCGCCGGGTCAAAGATCACCACAGCCTCAACGCCCATGCAGCCGTTCTTGGTGCCGCCAAAAGACACCACATCCACGCCCGCTTTCCAGGTCATCTCGGCCGCCGTGGCCCCTGTCGCCACCAGCGCATTGGCAAAGCGCGCGCCATCCAGATGCACAGGCAGGCCATGCGCCCGCGCCACCCCGGCCAAGGCCGCCACCTCGGCCACCGAATGCACCGTGCCCGCCTCGGTCACATTGGTGATCGACACCGCGCCGGGCTGCACCCCATGCACGCCACCGCCCTTGGCCTTGACGATCGCCGCCTCCAGCGCCAAGGGGTCCATCCGCCCATGCGCGCCATGCACCAGCACCAGCTTTGCGCCATGCATGTAAAACTCGGGCGCACCGCATTCATCCTCGGTGATATGGGCGTGTTGGTGGCAAAACACCGCCCCCCAGGGCGGGCAAAACAGCGACAGCGCCAGCGCATTGGCCACGGTGCCGGTGGCCACAAGGTAAACCGCCGCTTCGGGCGCCTCGAAAATCTCGCGGATCTGGTCGCGCGCCCGGTCCATGAAAGGATCAGCGCCATAGCTGCGCGCATAGCCCGCATTGGCCGCCGTGACCGCCGCCATCACCTCAGGGGCGGCCCCGCTGGCATTGTCCGATGTGAACCACATTCACAACTCCTCCTGAAACACGTAATCGTCCCAGTCGTCTTCCGACACCGCCGCCTCGGACACCGTCTTGTTGCGCATGGAATTGCCGGATTTATGGGTGCTGAGCGGATCACCCGTAACCAGCGGATGCCATTCGGGCAAGGGCTTGCCATTGTACAACAGCTTGTAGGCGCAGGTCGCTGGCAGCCAATAGGCAATGCGCGGAATGGTTTTCGGGTTCAGCCGGATGCATTCCGGCACATGGGCAAAGCGGTTGGCGTAATCGCCGCAACGGCAGGTCGTATCATCCAACAGGCGACAGGCAACGCGGGTGTATTCCACCTCGCCGGTATCCTCATATTCAATCTTGTTCAGGCAGCACTTGCCACAGCCGTCACACAATGCCTCCCATTCGGGGGCGGTCATTTTCTTCAGCGGGATGGTTTCCCAAAACCGGGGGCGCATGTTTTCCATGGGCGCAAATTGGGCCTTGGCGCGGGAAAAGGGAAGGGGGGTTGATCGCAGGTCACCTCCCCTCCCCCTCGTGGGGTGGGGCTGGGGGTGGGGGGCGTTTGGGGCCCGCCCCTCAAACCCCCGCCAAAATCCCGCGTGCCTTGTCACAATCGGCGGCCATCTGGTCCAACAGCCCCTGCAACCCGTCAAATTTCATCTCGGGGCGCAGATAGTCAACCAAGGCGACCGACAGGTGATGGCCGTAAAGATCGCCCTTGAAATCAAAGAGAAAGGTCTCAAGGTTCGGCACCGCCCCGCCAAACTGCGGGCGCACCCCAAGGCTCGCCGCCCCCAGATAGCTGCCCGCCTGCGGCCCGCTCAGCACATCGACCTTCACCGCATAAACGCCAAACCGCGGCAAATGCAGACCCGCCACGCTCATATTGGCGGTGGGATATCCCAACTCGCGGCCCCGCTTTTCGCCGTGGATGACCTCGCCCTCAATGCGGTGCCAGTGCCCCAGCATCGCCGCCGCCTCACGCGGGTTGCCCACGGCCAAGGCTTGCCGGATCGCGGTTGACGAGATCTCCCGGCTGCCATGCTGCACCAGATCGGCGATGGTCACCGCAAAGCCCATCTCTTGCCCCATGGCCACCAGATCCGCCGCCTTGCCCTTGCGCCCGGCACCAAAGCAGAAATCCGCCCCCACAACCACATGCGACACGCCCAAACCTTCGGTCAGAACCTCACGCGCAAAGGCCTGTGGCGACAGCCCCGCCATCGTGGCATCAAAGGGCAGCTCAAACAGCCGCTCGACCCCCATCTTGGCCAACCGATTGGCCCGCGCCTCGGCATTCATCAGCCGGAAGGGGGCCCCGCCGGGCGAGAAGAACTCGCGCGGATGGGGTTCAAAGGTGACAACTCCCAAAGGGGCCGGCCCCAAAGGCGCATCCCGGCGGGCAAGGCCGATCACCGACTGGTGGCCCAAATGAACCCCGTCGAAATTACCCATCGCCACCGAAGCGCCGCGCGCCATGGCCGGAACATCAGTCCAGTGCTTGAAAACCTGCATCTTGCCCCGTGCGACGGGGAGGGCCCCGCCCGTCTGTCAGTCGAACTTGCGGCTGGGCGCCAGAACCAGCGCCTCACCCTTCAGAACCACGGTATCGCCCACCGCACAGTGGGTTTCAAGGGTCACGCGGCGCCGCGCGTGATCAATGGCGGTGACCTTGACCACCGCTTCCACCGTATCGCCGGGGCGCACGGGGGCCATGAATTTCAGGCTCTGGCCCAGATAGACCGTGCCATGACCGGGCAACTGCTCACCAATCACCGCCGAAATCAGCCCAGCCGTCAGCATCCCATGGGCAATCCGGCCCTGAAAGATGGTGTCCTGGGCATAGGCATCATCCAGATGCACCGGGTTGCGGTCGGTCGACACCTCGGCAAACAGCTCAATATCCCGATCGGTCACAAGCTTGCGCAGATTGCGCGTCATGCCAATCTCAAGGTCTTCGATGCAGATCGTGCCGCGGGGCATATTGTCCAGCATGGGGTGATTCCCGTTCATGTCGCCTCGCAGCATAGGCGATGCTGCGTTGCGGAACAACATGGACGCGAAGCTTTCGTTCACAAATGCGACGAAGGGCGCAATTTTGTTACACGCGCGCCGCTCAGCCCAGAAACCCCATGGCAAAGGTCGGATAAATCTGCCGCTCGGCGACCCAGTCATCCAGCAAACCCGCGTCAGGATTGGCAGGATCGGGGCCAAACTGGTCGGCGGCAAGCCCGGAGGTGATAAAGAGCGTGTCCAACCCTTCGGCCAGCCCCCCCGCCACATCGGTGCCGATCCCGTCCCCAATGCACAAGATGCGCGCCTCCTCGCCTTGCAGCCCCAGCCGCGCGCGGGCCAGATCATAGATCGGCGGATGGGGTTTGCCGAAATACAGCGCCGTGCCCCCCATATCCTCATAGGCCCCGGCAATTGCGCCCGCGCAATAAAGCTGTTTGTCGCCAAAATCGACGATGATATCGGGATTGGCGCACAGCATCGTCAGGCCCCGCGTCTTGCCCAGCAACAACTGCGCGCGGTAATCCGCCGGGGTCTCGGTCAGATCATCTTCTAGCCCGGTGCACACAATGCCCTCGGCCTCCAGTAACCCCACCCGTTCCGGCGCCACCGCGCCCTCGGGCAGCATGGTGAAGAAATCCGCATCCTTGACCGCCCCGATGTGGAACACCTTTTGGCCCACCGCCCCTTGCAGCATCGCCGTCTGCGTCGCATCGCCCGAAGACACCACCAGATCCCAGGCATCGCGCGGCACGCCCATGCGGTCCAATTGCGCGATCACGGTCGCATTGGGGCGCGGCGCATTGGTCACCAGCGCCACCGTGCCGCCACCTGCGCGAAACGCCTGCAACGCGGCCACAGCGGCGGGGTAGGGGGTCTTGCCATTGTGCAAGCAGCCCCACAAATCACAAAACACCGCGTCATAGCGCGCGGCGATGCTGGCAAGCGAAGGAATGATCTCGGTCATGGCGGCCTCATGCTGTTGCCACCCGGTGTAGCGGGTCGGCGGGCAAAGCAAAAGGCCGGGCGCAAGGCCCGGCCGTTTCTCGCGACCCAAAAGCCCTGGCGGCCTTACAGCTTCAGCGCCGGGATGATCTGCTTCTTGCGGCTCATCAGGCCGGGGATCACCACCGTATCGCCCAAAACCTTAACCCCAAACGACGCCTCGGCCAGCGATTTCACCAGATCATTCGGCACCAAAAGCGTGGCCTCTTCCTTCAGAATGTCGATGACGAAAAGCAAAACCTGATCGGCCCCATCCTCTTTCGCCACCCCCACCATCGAATTCATCAGGCTCGCCTTGCGGTCCAAAATCACCTTGGGCGCAGTGGTCTCCAGAACCGAGACGCGCAATTCCTTGCCTGCCACGGTGTATTCCTTGGAATCCATCCGCAGAAGTTCGGCGTCTGAAAACGCGCCGACATCCGACTTGGCTTCAAACAGCTTCGCCGCATAGTCCGAAATCGACAGGCCCAGATCCTTGGCCAGCGCCTCAGCCAAAGCCTTGTCATGCGCGGTGGTGGTGGGGCTGCGGAATTCCAGCGTGTCCGACAAGATGCACGACAGCATCAGACCCTTGACCCATTTCGGCATCTTTGCCGCATCGGCGCCCATCAGGTCATGCATCAAGGTCGCAGTGCAGGCCAAGGGGCGAATGGTGATGTCGATCACACCTTTGGTTTCCAAGCCCCCCACCAGCTTGTGGTGGTCGATGATCGCCAGCACATCCAGCGCGTTGACGTTGGCGGGCAGTTCGGCCGGGTTGTTGGTGTCCACGATCACCGCCTTGGTGCCATCGGCGATCTCGGTCACGATGCGCGGCTTGGGGCACTCCCAATACTTGACCACGAAATTCGCCTCGGTGTTCGGTTCGCCCAACAGCACCGCTTCGGCCTTGGTGGCCTTCACCTCGTTCAGATACCAAGCCCAGATGATGGGCGATCCGGTGGAGTCGGTGTCAGGGGATTTGTGGCCGAAAACAAGCGTGGTCATGGAACTGCCTATGGGTTGCGATTTGGCCCGGCTTATAGGCGCGGGCGCGGGCTTTGTCACGGGGGGCAGGGCAGGTTAGGGGCAAAATGCTGCGTTGCAGCAGCAGATGGATCAACTGGGATGCGCGGGGGTCGGCGGCTGCGGGGCAGGCCTGCGGCTTTCCACCACGATAAACCAGCCCACCGCAAGCATCACAACCGCGCCCCCGGCCAGCGTCGCCGCCGACGGGGTTTCGGCAAAGATCAGCCAAACCCATAAAGGCGTCAGTGGCGTTTCAAGCGCCCCCATCAACCCGGTCACCACCGGGGCTGCGCGGCGCGAGCCATAGACAAACAGCGCAAATCCAAGGGTCGAATTCACCAGCCCAAAGGCCGCCATCAGCGCAACATTGCCCGGCGTCACGCCCACCATCGTGGCAAAGGGCAGGCAGGCCAAGGGGGCCCAGATGGCTGAAATCGTCCCAGCCGCCAAGGCCGGCATCTCGGGCCGGGCGCGGGCAATCACGATGATCGCGGCCATGGCCAGCACCATGCCCACCGCCATCAGATCACCCTGCCAGCGCCCATCGCCGCCCAAGCCCACCATGATCACCGCGCCCATCAGCGCCAGGGTCGAGGCATAGATCGCCACCCGCGATGGCACCTCGCGCAGCACCAGCCAGCCAAGGCCCGCAGCGGCAAAGGGCACGGTCGCGTAAATGATCGCCACATTGGCAATCGTCGTGGCCTTCAGCGCGCCGACAAAGAACAGCATCCCGATGCCGGACATCAGCGCATAAAGCCAACCCGCCCGCCCCAGCCGGGTGAAATCGGCAAATCCGGCGGGGCCTTTCATCCACAAAAGCGTCAGCACCAGACCCGCCGCACCAAACAGCCCGCGCCACAAGATCACGGTCGGGGTATCCAGCGGGATCGACCGCGCGAACAGGCCCGACGTGCTCCACGCAAGGGTGGCCCCGAACAGAAGGATCAGCGCGTTGCGGTCCATCACAAAGCCACTGGCGCTTTGGGCAGGTGCGCCCATTGGCTTGGCTCATGGCCGTAAATCACCGTTGCGCCAGAGGCTTTGGCGCGTGCCATCAGCAGATGATAGCTTTCCAAGGCACGGGCAGGATCTTTGGCATCGGCAAAGCCTTCATCGGCCTCGGAAATCCGGTTGATCGCATCGGCGGCGAGGATCACTTGGCGTCCGTCAGGCAGCGCCAGCAGCGCCGACAGATGCCCCGCCGTATGGCCGGGGGTGGGGATCAGCGTCACGCCGTCGCACAGCATCTGCTCACCCTTGATGGTGCGGTACCGCGCCTTTGGCCAGTCGATGGGCTGCACGTCAAAGAAATAGCAAGGCTTGGGGTCGGCGCGTTCCACCTCGGTCAGGATGATCTGAGCATGGGCAAAAAGGGGCAGGCTGCCCACATGGTCAATATGGCCATGGCTCAGGATGACATGGGTGATGTCGGCAGGCGTCAGACCCAGCACGGCCAACTGGCCCTCGGCGGTGTTTTCCGGGCCAAACGCGACAAAGGTGCCAAACCGATCCAACCCATCGCGCGCCGCGGTGGCCTCAAAATCAGTAAGGTATTCGGGCGGAAAGCCGGTGTCGAACAGGATCTTCGCGCTCTCGCCCTGCCCATCTTCGGTTTCCAGCAAAAACCCCGGGATCCCGATCAGCCGATGGCCGGGGCCCACGTCAAACAGGCCAAAATCCAGCACGGTCAGACGGATCAGCCGCTGGCTGGACAGGTCTTTGGCAGGGGTCATCGAAATGGCAGCCTTTCCAGCGTGTAACCTTCGGCCTGCAACAGTGCCAAAACCCCTTGATCGCCCGACAGGTGCAGCGCCCCAAAGGCCGCCAGCACCGGACCATCGGCAGCCGCCCGTGTCAAGACCGGGATCCAGTCTTGGTTGCGCCGCACCATCAGCGCCGCTTCCATCAGGGCGAATTCGCGGTCCACCCGCTCGGCGCTATAGCCTTCGACCGTCAGCGCCACCGCGCGGCTGAACTCCCAGATCACCCGCGCCTCTTCATCAAAATAGCTGTCGATCATCGTCGAGGACATGTCCTCGGACCGATCCTCCATCGCAAGGCTTGAGGTGATCATCGACAGTTGCTCCGCATCCGACATCTTGTCGAACACCGAAAACACCGTGTCATAGGGTTCTAACGCCTGCACCGGCAGGCCGCGCGCCTCGGCCGCCTCGATCACCCGCGCATCAAGGCCGCGATCCTCGCCCATCGCCTCCAAGGCGCAGGGCGGGATCGACAGGATCATCGACAGATACCAAGGCTGCAACTTGGCCGCCATGAAAGGCGGCATGCCCCGCGCTCGAACCGCCTCTGACAGCTTGTCCCAAAGCTCTGGCGACAGGCGCTCGGGCAGGGTGGGGCCTTCGGTCTTTACCATCAACTCCGGCTCGCGCGCCAAACGGCTTTGCAGCGCGGCCATTTCCTCGGGTCCCGCCTCCACCAACACCACCCGCGCCCCGTCCAGCGCCGGGCCCAGTGCGGCCATGGTCGCATCATGGCGCGAATCGTCCATATGCAGCGTGCCGATCAGGGTGATCTCTTGCCCACCCCGCGTGGCGCGCCACAGGTTCCCTTGGGCAAAGGGCACCACATGGGCGCGCGCAAACAGCGCCTGCCGCTCAGCTTGCGGCATGGCCGCAATCAGGTTGCTGCCCGCGCAACTGGCAAACACCGGCCCGGCAAGGCCCAAAAACCCTGCAATCACCGAAACATACAGCCAAGCGACAGCCGCCATCCGCGCAAAACCTTGCAACATCAATCGCTCACTCAAATCGAAAGACACCAATTCCCTCAGACTGGCACGCCCCGCCCCACCGGCCAAGCGCAAAGCCGGGCACCTGCGTCAAGAAAAATTCACATCCCTGCCGTTGACATCGGCCCTCCAAGTGCCTAACTCAAGCCTCGTTAGCACTCACTGTTGTTGAGTGCTAATCCCAATCAAACCTGGAAACCTAAGGGAGTGTTACCAGATGGCATTCACACCGCTTCATGACCGCGTTTTGGTCCGTCGCATCGAAGGCGAAGATAAAACCAAGGGCGGGCTGATCATCCCCGATTCCGCCAAGGAAAAGCCCGCAGAGGGCATGGTCGTCTCGGCAGGCCCGGGCGCACGCAAGGATTCGGGCGAACTGATCGCCCCGTCGGTCAAGGCCGGCGACAAGATCCTGTTCGGCAAATGGTCGGGCACCGAAGTCAAACTTGACGGCGAAGATCTGCTGATCATGAAGGAAAGCGATATCCTCGGGGTCATCTCCTAAGGACCCGGCGGTGCGCAAAAGCGCACCCTGCGGACCGCTTTCCTTTTCAACATCTTAGACAGGAGTTTCCCCGATGGGAGCGAAAGAAGTACGTTTTGACACCGACGCCCGCGACCGCATGCTGCGCGGCGTGAACATTCTTGCGGATGCTGTGAAAGTCACCCTCGGCCCCAAAGGCCGCAACGTGGTGATCGACAAATCCTTTGGCGCACCGCGCATCACCAAAGACGGTGTGACAGTTGCCAAGGAAATCGAACTGCTCGACAAGTTCGAAAACATGGGCGCGCAAATGGTGAAGGAAGTCGCTTCCCGCACCAATGACGAAGCGGGCGACGGCACCACCACCGCCACCGTTCTGGCCCAAGCCATCGTCAAAGAAGGCATGAAGGCCGTGGCCGCGGGCATGAACCCGATGGACCTCAAGCGCGGCATCGACATGGCCACCACCAAAGTCGTGGCTGCCATCAAGGCCGCCTCGCGTCCCGTCAAGGACTCGGCCGAAGTCGCCCAAGTCGGCACCATCTCGGCCAACGGCGAAGCCGAAATCGGCCGCCAGATTGCTGATGCGATGCAGAAAGTCGGCAACGAGGGTGTGATCACCGTCGAAGAAAACAAGGGTCTTGAGACCGAAACCACCGTTGTCGAAGGCATGCAGTTCGACCGTGGGTATCTGTCGCCCTATTTCGTCACCAATGCCGACAAGATGATCGTCGAATTGGAAGACGTTCTGATCCTGCTGCACGAAAAGAAACTGTCGTCGCTGCAGCCGATGGTTCCCTTGCTGGAATCGGTGATCCAGTCGCAGCGCCCGCTGCTGATCATCTCGGAAGACGTTGAAGGCGAGGCTCTGGCCACGCTGGTCGTCAACAAACTGCGCGGCGGGTTGAAAATCGCGGCTGTCAAAGCTCCGGGCTTTGGGGATCGCCGCAAGGCCATGCTGCAGGACATTGCTGTTCTGACCGGCGGTCAGGTGATCTCGGACGATCTGGGCATGAAGCTGGAGTCGGTCACGATCGACATGCTGGGCAAAGCCAAGAAAGTTTCGATCACCAAAGACCACACCACCATCGTTGATGGCGCAGGCGTCAAGGCTGAAATCGAAGCGCGCGTGTCGCAGATCCGTCAGCAGATCGAAGACACCACCAGCGATTACGACCGTGAAAAGCTGCAAGAGCGTGTGGCCAAACTGGCTGGCGGCGTTGCTGTCATCAAAGTGGGCGGCATGACCGAAGTTGAAGTCAAAGAGCGTAAAGATCGCGTTGATGACGCGCTGAACGCCACCCGCGCGGCCGTTCAAGAAGGCATCGTGGTCGGCGGCGGCGTCGCTTTGATCCAGGCTGGCAAGGTGCTCGAAGGCATGACGGGTGCAAACCCCGATCAGACCAACGGCATCAACATCGTCCGCCGCGCTTTGGAAGCTCCGCTGCGTCAGATCGCCCAGAACGCGGGCGTCGACGGCGCTGTCGTGGCTGGCAAGGTCCGTGAATCGACCGACCTGAACTTTGGCTTCAACGCCCAGACCGAAGAATATGGCGACATGTTCAAGTTCGGCGTCATCGACCCGGCCAAAGTGACCCGCACCGCTCTGGAAGATGCCGCTTCGGTGGCCTCGCTCCTCATCACCACCGAATGCATGATCGCAGACCGTCCGGCCGACAAGTCGGCCGGTGGCGCTGGCGGCGGCATGGGCGGCATGGGCGGCATGGACGGCATGATGTAATCATGCTTGCATGATGTAATCTGCCAACCGGCATGATAAGAAAAGGGCGGCCCCAGTGGCCGCCCTTTTTCATTCTGACCACCATGTTAGGACAGGCATTATGGCCGACGCATATGGCAGCATCGCCAAGAAAATCGCGCATTGGTGCGGTCGTCAAAGCACCTTTCTGCTGGCCCTCTGCGTCATCGCCGCCTGGATCTTCACCGGGCCGATCTTCGGCTTTTCCGACACATGGCAACTGGTCATCAATACCGGCACCACCATCATCACCTTCCTGATGGTGTTCTTGATCCAAAACACCCAAAACCGCGATACGGCCGCCATCCAAATCAAGCTTGATGAGTTGATCCGCGCCACCCAAGGCGCCCACAATGCGCTTCTCGATCTAGAAGAACTCGATGAAGACCGCCTTGCCGAGTTCCGGCGCAAATACCAAATTCTGGCCACAGATGCCCGAGGACGGCTGTCGCGCGGCGAGACTGACACCGATACCCCCGAAACCTGATACCACCCGAAACCTGATACCCAAACCTGATACCCAAATCTGATCCCCCGAAACCTGAGCCCGGAAAGACGCCCCCATGCCCGCAGGCCCCGACTTCATGCGCCCCTTGCGCGCTGGCGAAGAAGAAATGGCCGAAGCCCTCCTCAAAGCCGCCTGTGCCAGCCCTCGGGAGGCCACCTTGATCCGCGCCCTGCGCGCCGCAGGGCAGATAGAGTTGGAAATGGTGCTGCCATGGGGCACAGGGTTGGCCGGATACCTCGCCCTCTCCCGCCTCACCGCGCCCGCAGGCTGGCTGGCGCTCGCCCCGGTGGCCATAGCCCCCGACTGGCAAGGCCAACGCTGGGGTACACGGTTCGTGACCGGGGTGGCAAAACTCGCGGCGATCAAGGGCCAAACCCTCGTGGTGCTCGGCAAACCCAGCTTCTACACCCGCTGCGGCTTTTCCCACCCCCGCGCGGCGTGGCTGACCTCGCCCTATGGGGCGAACCACACCCTCATCGCCCGCCCCGGCGACGACATCCCCGAGGCAACCTTGATCTATCCCGCCGCCTTTCAGGGCCTCTGACCCGCCCTTTCATCTTGGCATAAATACTCAAATCCCCCCGGCACCCCCCATGCGCGGGCTACAGACCCTTGCGCAGCCGGTGCAGCACATGCCCGGTTTCGGCATCGTGTCGACTGACCCCGGTGTCCCGAAACCCCTCCCGCGCCCAAAACGCCCAGCCACGCGGGTTATCGGCCAAAACCGCCAGATACAGCACCCCAGCCCCCGCCGCCCGGGCGCGCGCCTCCACCTCGGCCAAAACACCCCGGCCAAGCCCGCGTCCCCGCGCCTCAGGCGCAAGGATCTGCAAGCCCAGATAGGCATCCCCCAAGGCTGGAAAGCCAAAGGACAACTCCGCCACCCCCATCAAACGCCCGTCTACAAACACCCCCAACCGATGCGACAGCATGGGGTCACAGCCGGGCGGCGTGTCGGTGAAAAAGTCGCACGCCTTCTGACGGTCCGGCGCGCGGCGGTCGGCCAAAATCCAGTAATCCGCGGCGCGGGCATAAAGCCCTTCCACCGCATCCAGATCGGCCACAGGATCAAGCGCGCGGATCAGCATGACCAATCGCCACAATCTCCAGCGCCACCGCCCCCGTCGGCTTGCGCCAGATCACCTCATCGCCCACCACCGCCCCCATCAAAGCGCGTGCCAGCGGCGACTGGGGGGCAATGCGGCCAAGGGCCGCTTCCGCCTCATCCTCGCCGGTGATCTCATAGACCGCCCGCACCCCGGCCTCATCCACCACCGTCACCCGCAACCCAAAGCGCACCTCTGCACAGTCCTGCGCGCCCGCATCCACCACGATCGCCGACCTCAGCCGCGCCTCAAGATAGCGAATGTCGCGCTCCGCCGCCGCCTCGGGCAGCTTGTCCAACCGCTCGGCCCGCCCGCGCAGCGCTGCAAGCTCACCCTGCCGCGCCAAAAGCCGGGCGCGCAGCGCCGCCAACCCGCGCGGCGTCACATAATTCGGATGTGGCGAAATCGGCAGATCGGGCAAAGGCTCCAACTCGCCCGTGCCCTCTTTCACAAAGGCCCGGCTCATAGCACCAAAGGCTCCAGCGGGTCATAATGACAGCCCGTCCCCCACGCCACCTCCGCCAAACTGTCCGGCTTGAACCGGATGCGGCCCATCTCGAGATCGGCGCGGGCAAAGAACCGCCGCTCGGTCACCACCCCCTCAGGGTCGCGCCACGCGGCATCCAGCCTGCCCGACAGGATCGTGCAGCGAAAGAACAGATCCACCTGATGAAAACCGCTGCGCGGGTCGTGAAACTCGTTCACCAGCGCAGGCGCACCCACCGCCACGCGCAACCCGCATTCCTCATAGACCTCGCGCATCAGGTTGTCGGGCAGCGACGATCCGCTCTCCACCCCACCCCCCGGCGCGCACCACAGATCCGACTTGCCCCCCGGAAAGGCGTTGACCAAAAGCAACCGATCCTGATGCAAGATCAGCGCGCGGGCAGCAAGTCGGGGCGTGCGGGTGGCCATGGTCCCGACTTTACGGGCTGACCGGGCGATGTCCACCCTTTCAAGCCACCCCATCCGGGCGTAGGCTGGAGCAAAGGAAACGCATCCATGAAGATCTTGGCAAAGCCCGGCGCAGGGGATGAGGTGGTGATCCTGCTTCACGGCCTCAGCCGCACGCCCCAATCCTTGCGGGTGATGCAAGAGGCGCTGATGCAGGCCGGCTACGGGGTGATGAACCACGGCTACCCCTCCAACCGCGCCCCCATCGCCGATCTCGTCGCCGGCGTGGGCCGCCGGGTGGCCGCCTGTGGCGCGCGGCGCGTGCATTTCGTCACCCATTCCTTGGGCGGCATTCTGGCGCGGGCCTGGCTTGCCGAAAATCGCCCGGCGCTGATGGGGCGGATGGTGATGCTGGCGCCCCCCAACGGCGGGTCGGAACTCGTCGACCGCTTTGGCGACCTTGGCGCCTTTCAATGGCTGATGGGCCCGGCGGGGATGGAGCTTGGCACCGGGCCGGGCTCTTATCCCAACCGCCTTGGCCTGCCGGAATATGAGGTGGGCGTGATCGCCGGATCGGTGCCGCTCAACCCCTTCATGGGCGGGCTTATTCCGGGGCCGAATGACGGCAAGGTCTCGGTCGCCTCAACCCGGCTGGAAGGGGCGGCGCATCTCACGCTGCCGGTCAGTCATACGTTCTTGATGAACAACCCTTTGGTCATTTCGCAAGTGCTGGCTTTCCTGCGCGAGGGCCAGTTCGAAGCGGGCCTGACCATGCCCGCCGCCGTCATGCGGCTGGTGGCATCGCTGAAACGCTAAGATCGCTCCTTGCGTCGGTTCCCTCGCGCGTCGCAAGGCCCCGCGAAGCGCACCCAAGGCGACGATAAGCCGCCTTTCCCACCCGCGAAGCGCACCCAAGGCGACGATAAGCCGCCTTTCCCACCTGCGAAGCGCACCGAAGGCGACGATAAGCCGCCTTTCCCACTCGCGAAGCGCACCGATGGCGACGTTAAACCGCCTTTCCCACCCGCGAAGAGCGCCGAAGGCGACGATGAGCCGCCCCGCAAGGCCCTCAGCCCTTGACCTGCACCCGGTTCACATGGCCCATCTTGCGGCCCGGCCGCGCCTCGGCCTTGCCATACAAATGCAGCGCCGCATGACGCTCTTTCAGAATGGCCGGAACCTTGTCGACATCATCGCCAATCAGGTTTTCCATCACCACATCCGAATGGCGCGCCCCATCGCCCAAAGGCAGGCCCACCACCGCGCGGATATGCTGCTCGAACTGATCCACCGCGCAGCCGTTCTGCGTCCAATGGCCGGAGTTATGCACCCTCGGCGCGATCTCGTTCACCAACAGCCCCTGATCCGTCACAAACAACTCCACCCCCATGACGCC
>JBILYK010000156.1:0-4324 GCA_044377735.1 Paracoccaceae bacterium
TCGGCATCGACGCCGCTCAGGCGGCTCAATCAGCGCGAAAATCACTGGAAACGGTGCCTGTCTGGCCCCATAGTGCCCTCAAGCGGCAATGTCGGCGCAGCCGAAGCCGTTGATCAGACCTTCCCTAATAGCCACCTACAAACATATTTCAAGAACATCTATCCTGAACAGACTGTTAGACCTGTACTGCAGACAAGAGCTAAAGAACCTTGAAGACAGCAAACGTATTCAAGAGCTGATCAAGAGCCATTCCCAGCCTGTTAAAGCCCCAAAGCCCCTCCAAGAGTTCGATCAGCCTGTTAGCATAATGTTTGATGGCGATTACGATTGGGAAGAGAGGTTCAAGATATGATTTCAAACATTCAAAAGCCATCTAACAAGCATTCGCTAGCAAGGTCGATCATAGCGTTACAGAACCCAAAGCTAGAAGTGTTTGAGGTTCTGGCAGCCGAAGACGTAAAGACTGTTAACAAGGCTTTGGAGCGTTACAGTCGCCAAGGTTCGTTGTCCGTGATTGTGATACGGTCATGAAGACGTTCAAGACATTCCTGAACGAGGGTAGCTACCCGTTATGGACGAAGGCTGTGACAGCAGGTCTGGTGCTAAAGGTTCGAAACCTATCCAACCAGATCGAGCGTGAACGTGACCCAGCCATGCAAAACCAGTTGATAGGTCAACAGAACAAGCTCCTAGCCTACCTGAACGGGTTAGGGATCGCTATTGTCACGAGCGACCAACAGTTGATGACAAGTGTGAGGTCTAAGGCAGGTTAATCGTTGCCAAATCCCTCAGACCCATTGATGCCGTAACCATCAAATGTTGGTTTGTCGGTTACGGGGGCAAGAAGTTGGTCGAATATGTGGTCTATTATCGGGTATCGACCGAGCGTCAGGGTCGATCAGGATTAGGGTTGGATGCCCAGCGGTCGATGGTTGATCGCTTCATCCAGCCAACCGACACGATCACAGCCGAATTCACGGAGATCGAGTCTGGCAAGAATGACAAACGCCCAGAGCTGTGGAAGGCAATCAGCCTCGTCAAAAAGACCAAGGCAAAGCTGTTGATCCCAAAGCTTGACCGCTTCTCTCGCAAGGTGTCGTTCATCTCAGGGATCATCGACCAAGGGATCGAACTGGTTGTTTGCGAGTATCCCAACGTCAGCACGTTCTTCCTGCACCTTCTGGCTTGTTTTGCAGAGGAAGAGCGCCGCCAGATCTCGGAACGAACCCGAGCAGCCCTTGCCGAGGCAAAGAAGCGGGGAACGGTGCTGGGTATCAATGCCATGGCACTTGCCAAGGTCCGCAAACAGCAAAAGTATGATTTTGTTGAATCAAATCTGACAGCGTTCAAACAGGTTTGGGATCAGTCACCTTCAGCATCTGAAACGGCTCGTCGGCTGAACGATGCGAATGTCAAAACGCCTAAGGCAACAAAATGGTACCCTGCCACGGTGCTGAGCTTTGCGACAGCAGCAGGGTTGATCTGATTACTTCGACTTCTTGAAGCGGGTGCGGATTGCCTCAGAAGCACCGTCAGGTTGGTGCGGGGACACTACTGGTCCCAGAAACAGCAACTGCGATTAGCACAAGTAGAAGCAAAGGCAGCAGAACTCCGCCCGAAGATGCAGTGGTCTCCGCTACAACTACTTCTTGCTCCATGGTCGGCTCAGCAACACCACCTGCGTAAGCGCTCTGAGTGGCAAGAGCACAGAAAGCTCCAGCTAAGAGTATCTTTTTATTCATGTTGTTCACCTTATATTGCTGCAAAGCAGCTATGGCGCAAAAGAGGGCACTGCCTTAAACAATGCTGCCCCCGTCAACACTATTTCGTGAAAAGGCGAACACTGCAACGACTCATTAGCTAAGACGGGGCTTCGCTTCTGCGCAAAAGCCCGAATGTGACGATGGCTTTCAGCGCTTGTTTGGTTCGCCACCATAGGCACAGTCGATTGGCCAGGCTCAACGCAAAGCAGTGTCAGCCAAGTCTAACTTGTTGAACACTTTGGGTTTTAGAATTGCACACCGATGACTTGAACTCACCTCGACTTCTTGAACCGACCACGGATCGCTTCCGAGGCGGTTTCAATTTGTTGGTCAAGCTCCCCTGCCCTCACCATAGCCTTCAACTGATCGATCTTCGCTGCCACGTCTTCCAACGATTGACACAGGATCGTTGACTTGCCCTCGCTGATTGGCAGGGGCTTCTTGGCATAACGAACTTCGAGATAGAACTTGCCGCTCTCATCCGCCCAGAACCACATTCTCGGCGACCAGCGCCCTTCTGCGCACCGTGCGACCTCAACTGCCTGTTTTGTTAGCCCTTCGATCAATCTCTGCCGTTTGATCGCCATGGAATTCTGTTTGGGACGTTCTTTGACGTCGACGAATACAAAAATTGGTTTGGTAGCCATGGAATTCTCCCATCGTTATGATGGGTCCGCTGTCCGATGGTCTACACAACCAGACAACGGTTTTGATCACTCCCCAAAGCTTTGCAGGTTCTTTGCCATTTCCTTCGAGAGCGGCAGGAACCGTGCGTAGAACCGTTCGATCTGATCTACCGACGTCCCAGCATTTTTGGCAAGGTTGAAGATGTTCACCTTTCCCTCGCTGTTGATGATCCGCATACAGATCGCCGTATGGCGCAAAGAATAAAGCGTGTGCGCTTTGCCCGTTACCGCATCAGTCTCCAGTCCTGATACCCTCAGAACCTCGTTAAACAACCGCTGAACCATGCCCGATGCCGTGGTTCTGTTGTTCCACTGCGGATAGAAGATGTAATCCTCAGGTTTGGCAGATGGATAGCGCTTCTTGATCCGCTCATAGACCGACACAGCGGCTTCCATCGTGTTGGCTGCCCGAAAACCCGTCTTTCCATCTCGAACCGTCACGATCAAGCGCCTTGGATCATCCGCAATCGTGACGTCTGAATGCCGAATGGCATAAAGCTCAGACATGATCGGTCTGACAAAGGAATGGGTCAGAAACAGCAGCAGGTCGTAGAACTCCTCATCGACAGCAAACCCTCGAACCTGAACGCCCTGCCCGTCCATCTGCTTCACAGCCTTCAGCAGCTTTTGATAAGCGTCGTCTTCCTTCGCCACCAAGGGAGCAAACCTAAAGAATGGGCGAGGATTGTCCTTCACCCTAGCCCTGGGTGTTGCGGGGACATTGTCGATGACGCCTTCATCCCGAGCAATCTTCAAGACATTTCGGAATGCTGCCATCAACGTGTTCTTGCTCGACGACGACAGGTCAGGACGCTTCTTCTCAAGCTGGGTGATGTAGTCCTGATAGGTATTGGTCTTGAGGGTTCTGACGTCCATTTCGCCAAAATGCCGTAGCAGCCCCCAATCCTCGTTCTGGATCGCCCAATGGATGGATTTCACATAGCCATCACTACGGTCCCCCGACTTGCCCTGTAGTCTTGCCTTATGAAGCAGCTTCAATGCGAAGTGTCGGAAGGTGTAGCGGCTCTCGATCAAGGGCTCTGACCTGAGCAACGAAAGCGCCAGTTCCTGAGCCGCAGCCCGTGCCTTGATCGAGCTATCCTCGCCCGTCGACTTGACCAGATATTTCTTGGTCCGACGATCCCAAATCCGAACGTACCACTTCGATGAACCACCGACCTTGTAGATCGATAAGCCCTTGTAAAGATTGATCGCTGATGGAACGTTGGTCATGGAAGTTTGAGATGCTGTAGTTATAAAGCCGACATATAACGTACCGTATAACCTGTTGTTTTATATGACAACCACTATAACTGTTAATCAATTGGTCGTAGGTTCGATCCCTACCGCCGGAGCCAAAAATCCTCCATATATCAATGATTTAGGCTCCCAAGGGCGCCTTTCGTTTTGGTCGCGAAAAGTTATGAAGTGTTCTAAGGTTGTTTCCCGCTCGTTGCCACGCAAGGTGCGCATTAGCCATCTCGTTGAGGTGTGTGCTTTCACTTATCCTGTAGATGGCGGCTTAAACTTACCGGAAACCTGTCGTTAAGCCTTTTATGAGCGATCAGGACATCATCCACTTCATCTACATCATCCTTCCACTGAAGGAGCAGTTTGAACGTGATCCCTACGGGTTGACGCAGACCGAGCTGAACATGCTGAACGCCCACCATCGTCGCAGTGTTTGGCGAGGGAAGCTGGGCTGATCGCTCGTCAGCCGCAGTCTTTGTGGCCGCTCCACCTGCGCAGCACTGGGCCAATCCCGAATGAGGCGCTTTAGGCTCTGGACCCATTAATCTTCTTGCCGGTTAAGCAATTCACTGATTCACTTGCGGCACCAGAGGGGGTGCTGCCATGAGCGAGATGATCCTGCTT
>JBILYK010000138.1:0-4317 GCA_044377735.1 Paracoccaceae bacterium
TCGCAAACGGCCATCCGCAAAGCCGCCTCGACGATCTGCTGCCATGGAACTTCAAGCCGTCAAGCTAAGCTAACCGTGGTGCCCAGCCACCGCTTACGATATGTGCGAAAGTTTTTCGAATGAAGTCAGCGCAGATCATGGACACTCTCCCTCCCAACTCTGAGCTGCGTCACTGCAACCGATCCGGTCCAGAGGCTTCAGGCCATGGCGCTGGTGAATTCTGTTCACGGTTTACGGGTCGGGATTCACTTGAAACGAAGAGCGCCGCGCCCTTTCCTCGGACCTGAACCAGTCGTCAATGGAAGGGCCGTCCCATGAGTATCACCGTACCGCTTAACGGAAAGGTTGCCCTGGTGACCGGCTCGACCAGCGGAATTGGACTCTCGATCGCGTACCTGCTGGCAAAGAATGGGGCGGATGTCGCGCTGAACGGCTTCGCGCGGGACGACGAGATTTCCGAAATTCTGGACGGGATTACCAGCGACACCGGGCGGAGGGCCGAACACTTCGCCCATGATCTTTCGGATTTGACCGAAGCAAGCGATCTGGTTTCGGCCGCAACCGCCCGGTTCGGGAGGGTGGATATCCTCGTCAACAACGCCGGAACTCAGCACGTCGCCGCCATCGACGAGTTTTCCGACGAACAATGGCATCGTCTGCTCGCTGTCAATCTCACCGCGGCCTTCGCGACCACCCGAGCGGTCTGGCCCCAGATGAAAGAACGCGGCTGGGGCCGCATCGTCAACACCGCCTCTACGCTGGCCCTCACCGCCGAAACCCGCAAGGCTGCCTACGTCGCAACCAAACATGGCATCCTTGGACTGACGCGGGAAACCGCTCTCGAGGGCGCCCTTCTGGGGATCACCTGCAATGCGGTTTGTCCAGCCTGGGTCCTGACGCCACTTGTCGCGAAACAGGTCGCGGCGAAAGCGGCGGAGTTGGAATATTCATTCGAGGAGGCCGCACGGAACTATTTCGTTACGGATATACCCACGCGCAGGTTCGTGGAACCGGAAGAAGTCGCGGCCGGGGTCTTGTTCCTGTGCAGTGAGGCGGCCAGGTCGATCACTGGAATTGCGCTGCCCATAGACGGCGGCAGCCTGGTGGTCTAGGGCACGCCCGTTTGTGTTGGCGTTGCAACGCTCATGCGCTGCAACGCCCCAATCGATCTTCACTGGCCAGCAGGTTTCAGCTTCAGCAAGGCGCGGGTTTCCGAGGCGGTGCGTACCTTCGCTCCCATCTCCTCGACAATCTGGCGTGCCTTCGCGACCAGCTGCGCATTGGTCGCGAGGACCCCGCGCTTCAGGTAGAGGTTGTCTTCCAAGCCAACGCGGATATTGCCCCCCATGAGCACCGCCTGCGCCGCCATCGGCAGCTGCATGGCGCCCAACCCGAACCCGGCCCAGACCGAGCCCGACGGCAGAGCGTTGCGCATTGCCATCATGGCATCGGGCGTGGCTGGTGCGCCGTACTTGATGCCGAGGCACAGTTGAAACAGTGCAGGCTCAGCGATCCGGCCTTCCTTGATCAGCTGCTTGGCCAGTTCGATATGCCCGAGTTCGAAAACCTCGATTTCAGGGCGGACCGATGCGGCTTTATAGCTGTCGGCCATGGCCCGCAGCCAGGTCGGCGTGGTGGCATAGAGGGCGTCGTCAAAGTTCACCGAGCCCGTGTCGAGGCTCGCGAGCTCGGGCTTGAGTTCGAGAATGTGTTCCATGCGTTCAATGGGCCCGACGAAGTCGGTCCCCTGAGCCGGTGGCAGCGGCGCCGCCTCGGACCCGAAAAGGATCTCCCCGCCCATCCCGCCGGTCAGGTTGAGGATAACCTCGGTGTTGCGTTCCCTTATCATTGTGACCAGTTCGCGGAAAAGCCCGGGGTCGCGGCTTCCCTGTTTTGTCTCGGGGTCACGGACGTGCAGGTGCACGATTGCGGCGCCGGCTTCATGTGCTTCCAACGCGCTGTCAGCGATTTCCGCCGGAGTGACCGGTACATGTGGACTCTTGCCAGCAAAGTCGCCGCCGCCTGTCACGGCACAAGTGATGAAGGGCTCAAGGTTCATGTCGGTCTCCGATGGTCGAAATGGCAGATTGCGAAACCCGGGTCCGTGAATTCCGCTCCAGGGCTGCGTGCGGGTGTCTCCAGAAATGCGAACACCTCACTGATGCAAAGCATCTGGCCCCGCGAAGCATGCGCAGAGCTAACGGACTTTCGGCCCGTTGACACAAGTGAAACTTGGCCGGGTTAAGGTGAGTAAAACAGACTGATACGAGGTTACGGGACCTGCGGTATTGACAAAATCGGCTCGCAGGCTCCCGGAGGATTGCGCGCTTCGCGCGCCAATCGCAGCCGGGGCGTCCTCAGCCGCGCGCGACCGGCACGCCGATCTTGGTCGTGCCGGACAAGGACTGGATCCAGTGTGCGAAGGATAGGGCGCTCCGGGAAACCGGCCGGTATTTTGGCGTCAGGAGAAGGTAGGATTTCTCTTCCTGGATAGCCACAGTCGATAGCGAAACAAGGGCTTTGGCCCTCAACTGGGACAGAACGACGCTGCGCGGCAGCAAGGCGACACCTTCGCCGGCCAGGCAGGCCGCAAGGGTGAGGTTGCCGTCAGGAAAGATCATCCCCCCTTGCTCTGCCAAGTGCGGGCTGACCTCGTAGTCCGATGATATCTTCTCAAGCCAGAGCCGCCAGAACCTCCTGTCTTCGTCGTGCAGAAGGTTCAGACGTTCCAGATCCGCGGGATCCTGGTAGTTGTTGCGTTGCAAATATTCCGGCGAGGCGACTGGCACGGTGGTCCCGTCCAGCAGCGGCACCGCCACAAAGTCGGGAAAGTCGCTGGGATCTCCATGCTCGATCGCCACGTCCACGGATGCGGGGTTCAATGCCGTCGCGGCCCTTGCATACTGGATGGCGACCTGGACATCGGGAAACTTCCCCCAGAAGTCGTGCATCTGCGGCATCAGCCAGGCCACCGCGAACATCGGCAGACAGGAGACGTGGACCAGAGGCGTGGCGTTGCGCTGGCGCAGGAGGGCTGTCTCGGCATGTATGATCTCGAACGCTTCGCAGACCTTGGTCTTGTACCGTTCGCCCGCTTCCGTCAGCCGTATGCCGCGCCCGCTGCGTTCCAGGAGCGGAAGGCCGAGCCATTCCTCAAGCTTGCGGATCTGATGGCTCACCGCCGAATGAGACACACAAAGTTCTTCGGCTGCACGCGTCACACTTTGCACGCGCGCGACGGCTTCAAATGAACGCAGGGATGTGAGCGGCGGGAGCTTCATGAATAACTCGTCCACCCCTGTTCTCCAGCAGCACGATGGATTCGTGAGCCGATTTCAGGGCAAGCGCGGCGTGCGCCGGGCCGGCGACGACGGCTGCATCAGGCATTGGCTGCTGACGAAGATGTTCGAAACGCATCAAGGTGCGCAGGATGCGTTCGACCGTGGCATCCACCTCGCCCCAAGTCACGCGGCCCTCGGCAATCTCGCCCGGCAGGTGCTGCCAGCGGATCATCCGGTAGGGCATTTCGATATCAACCCCGGCTTTCAGCGATGCGGCCGCATCGCGGATGCCAAAGATGAAGTCGGTGATGACGGTGCCGTCAAAGCCCCACTCGTCTTTGAGAATCTCGGTCAGCAGATGCCGTGAGTGTCCGCACCACTCGCCGTTGACGCTGTTATAGGCTGACATGACAGTGGCCACGCCGCTTTCCACCACCCGGCGGAAGTGCGGCAGATAGACCTCATGCAGGGCGCGCTCGTCGCAGGTTACATCGACCCTGTGGCGGGACGTTTCCATCGAATTCAGCGCGAAATGCTTCGCGCAGGCCATGGCGTGACGTTGTACGCCCTCGCTCAGCGCCGCGCCCATTTCGCCGACATGATGCGGGTCTTCGCCATAGGTTTCTTGCGCACGTCCCCAGGCGGGATGGCGCAACAGGTTGATGCAGACCCCGCCGAACAGAGTGCCGCCGCGCACCCGCAATTCCTTGCCGATGGCCTCGCCAATGGCGTTTTCGAGCGCGGGATCGAAGCTGGCACCACGCGCCATGCTGACGGGAAAGCAGGTGGCGGTGCCAAGGCCCACGCCACGCGGACCGTCGAGGAATTCAAACCCCGGAATGCCGAGCCGAGGGATCACCGCCGCCGGGCAAGTCCGGTTGCTTTGCCCCAGCGTCAGCGCCCGGATGCGGCCCTCCCAAAAGTTAAGGTCGCCGTCCAGCATCGACAGCTTTTCCTCCGGCGTCAGTGCCGAACATAGCGCCGCAGCGGTTTGGGCAAGGCTTTCCCCAGCTTGCCAGCGGGCAACGGCGGTCTG
>JBILYK010000152.1:0-4296 GCA_044377735.1 Paracoccaceae bacterium
TGGTTACTTCTACTACTCTCGACGGGTTCCATCTGACCTTCTGCGCCATTACACCTACCCAAGGATCGTTAAGGCTCTGAGGACGAGGTCCAGTCAAAAGGCTCGGATGTTGTCGTTATCGGCCTCGGCCAAGCTTGAGGCGTACTGGGCGCAGTTGCGGCTTGTTCATGCAGATGTCTTTGGCTTGAAGATCGTCAAACAAGTGGCTGAACCCTTGAGGCAACAAGGCGGCAACCATTCCAGCCAAATCAAACCCATCATTTTTGGTCCCAGCCTATTGGATGCCTTGGATGTTTACCTGACACAGAAGGGTAAAGGGCGACCCAAGTCCTTCGAAGTGGCAGCACGTCGTGCCTGTGGCTATGTCATCGATGCTTGTACCAACAAACCACTAGCAGCCTTTGATCGGTCGGATGCTTTGAAGTTCAGAAATGTGTTGGTCGAAAAGGGCTTAACGGGCTCGTCGGTCACCAGAAACTTTTCGTATGTGAAAGCCGTGATCAACTGTGCCGTCTCCGAATTGGCGCTTGAGGTAAAGAACCCATTCATTGGTGTTTATCACGACAGACAGGCTGGGGTGGAAGTCCGCAAGCCAATCCCAACACATAGCATTCGGACCGTTCAGGCAGCCTGCGGCACCCTTGATGATGATATTCGTCATTTGATTGCCCTCGTCTCAGATACCGGTATGCGGCTGGGAGAGGCGGCAGGATTGGCACTGACAGACTTTATCGACCTAGAAGGGGAAACACCGCACATCAAGCTGGTAAGGCATCCGTGGCGAGGGCTGAAGACTACCAGCAGCGAACGACTGGTCCCCTTAGCAGGACAATCCCTGTGGGCGGCAAAACGCATAGTAGCAACGTCTACCTCATCGCCCTACGCTTTCCCGAGATACAACACAGGCGAGACAACTGGAACCAACTCAGCCAGTGCAGCCTTGAACAAATGGTTGCAACAGTTCGTGCCAGATGGATGCACCATGCACAGCTTTCGGCATTCGATGCGGGACAGATTGAGAGCCGTTGAGTGCCCCAGCGATATTGTTGACCAAATAGGGGGATGGACGACAGCAGGGGTGGGGCATGGATATGGGAGCGGATACCCTTTAGTCGTTCTACATCAATGGGTTAAAAGAGCGGTTGACTAAGGGCGAGGAACAACAGCCACAAACCCCAAGCTACCCATACCCGGTCAGGGCAGGAATTATCGAGGGTTATCAACGGGATACTCTGATTTTTACCGTCGTTTGAAACAGTAAATGGCGGATCGATAGTGAGTTGTGTTCCGTCCTGATCCGCCAGCATCCCGCTAACCCTCTGATATTTATAGATAGCGGCAAGCAAAGTTCGATGCAAGGAGGCGCATTCTGGTCAGTATTTTGGTCAACTTTGGCCAAGCCTGAATGTGTTCACCCTCAGCGAAACCAACCCTTCTCAGAATACTGTTATCGATAGTGGTGAGGGGGTGGGCATGGGCCAGTGGGGGCTATCCAGATCATATACATAGGCTCTGCCAGCGAGGGGTATTTGAGATTTCGGGAAGACGGTTAAGGACCTTGGTGACACTACTCGAGGCCGAGCCTTGGGTGCCGTGAAGGTGCTCTAGGGCTTATTGTTACAACTTGCTATTGGTATCTAATAGGGACCTGTAACAATAACGGTCTACCCAAGCCCCGGCCTGTGATCGGTACAGAAAGCTGAGCCTGAGGTCGAACACAGCCCCTTTGCCCCAGCCCTTCTCGAGGTGGTCTAGCACTTCCTGTTCAGTCCATGGTGAGTATAGAGCTACAACAGGATCACCATCATACCCCTTCGGTAGGAACAGGTGGGTGTGCTCAGTCTTCCGCTTATCTCCTGCCTTGAAGGTGGCTATCAGGGCCAAGTTACGGAAGTGGACTAAGAGCTGTAACGATCATGAAGGGCGTTGTATTTTTCGATTTGTTTGAGAAAGAAATCAGATGGGTAGCTGAAGTATGGAGCTGCAGGCAAAATCTTTGTCGCTTTGAAGTACACCGAACGACCTTCATTTTCTACACTAAATCCCGAAAAGTTTATGGCATCGAAGCCAAAGAGCAATACTTCAGGGCCGGTTGGGACCGAAGCGTAAGAGAAAAATCCTTTCTTGGGCCTGCCCGAAAATGCTTCCTTTGCAGCGTCTACATTCATCCCCCCACAACTTAGTTTGGCCCAGCCTCCTAAGCAATACACATGCATGACTCTCACTGGAACAAGATCGCTCCAATGCATTTGTATGAACTGAGGCTTGACTATTTCAACATGGCTCATCAGCGTCTCTTTCCTATTCTGAGTTTTGGGTCAATGCGGCACGCTTGTCCGTCTGATCAGCTATGGTCGAGGAGAACACAAGAAAGGCGATCAAGATCAAGCACTTTAAAGATAAATGTTTAAGTCCCTGTTAGCTCATGTTTCTCCGGATTTCCAACTCCATCGCTGCCGCCTTAAATCCGCAGAACCGAAATTTCCTACATTGCCCAAAGCTCGCCTTGGCGCTCAGTACTGCACGATTTTCAAACCACAAAATAACCGATGAGCGCGACTTGGTCCCGCTACTGTGACCGTCACTGAGATATGATCACACTGCATTTCAACTGGGTTCGCAACACCTGAGATTACCGCCTTACAGTTCAAGATGCCCCACCTTTCCCAGTACGTGCAACTGACCTCATCCTGTGTACCATCGTTGTTTATGTCGAAAGACACGGATTTCTGTCCTCCGTCTGCAAACTTCACATCTTCGAGAGTTAGACCTACAACTTCAGTAGGTGATGAATGCTCTAGCCGCTCCGCAATAAGTTCCATGCTCCCCCCTGAGAATGCATAATCTCGCTGCCCACGTTGCCTGCTGGTGTTGCCGCTTCCGGTCGGTGTATCGTGCATTCGAATGATAGACCTGCCTTGCTCAGTCACCACCTCATGGCCACCCCAGGCACCGGGAAGCGGTTCCTCGTCAAGAAACGTGAAAAACCCATCACCACGATAAGACACGACTGAGATGCTGTCTGGGCAGCAATTGCCACCGTTGGTCAGCGAGATAAGAGTATCCAGCCTGCCATCGCCATCAAAGTCGGCATTCTCGTTGACTTCAAATGGCGCATCATACTCCCAAGCCGGGTGCGTGAGCTGATACTCAAGCCCATTCAAGTAGGCCAATAGCTTGGGCCCACCTTCATCAGGGTCTCGATGTTCCACATAGTAGATGGGGGTGTCAGCCGGGATGTTTCGACACAAGAGAACGTCGTCGCCCGAGAAGCATTCGCCAACAGCACGTTCTTCAAGCGTTAAGGTGCCCAGCTTTGCATGTGCCCGAGATGCCCCGTATTCATCGTTCCAGTAGCCTTCAAAGGTCCCGTCTTTGTTGTCGAGGAGATAGACCCAGTACCCGGCATAGTTTTGTTCATCGAGGTGGCCAAAATTAACTACACCCCCGCTATCATAATCCATGTCGCATGGTTCAGAGTCGAAGATTTTCCCGTTTATCTTGATCAGGCAGTACTGGGTGGTCTCCGCAGATTGTGCCTGAGCTTGGCTCACTTGCCACAAGAAGGATAATGGAACGACGAGTGCGAACATTTTTAAAGGGGCAGTAAATCCAAAATTATACACAGACTTTTCTCCCTGTTCGCGCCTGTCAAGCAATGGTTGTTATCTAGTACGCTAGTTCAGCAAGGTCACAAAAATATTAGATGCAGATTGTGGACTCACCAACTTAGAAGGACAGCATTTGTGATCTCGGCAAAGGTTTATGAAGAATGTTCGCCATCCTAATTCACAGCTTCACAACTACTAGTACTAGCCTCGTGCATTTGATTGATAACTTGATTATCCTGCACAATCTGAGTGCTCATTTTCAAGCTTAATCTCCTAAGTTCAAAATTGAAACTATAGTTGTATTCCCTGATCAATTGCCAGTTACCGGTCAAATCAAAATCCCTTGCAGTTTTGTACGGATCTTCAGAAAGACGGTCCACTTTTGATAAAGGATATTGTTGCCACTGCCCATCAATCAATTCCTCGATAACATAGTAGTCTTCACCGCCCAACTCTACTTGTTCTCCATTACGAGGCGCAAAAATAGCGCTTTCTGTTTTTTCGATTAGTATTCCATCCATACGATAAGAGGTTTCATGTTTACTCGAACACGAAAAAACATCGTTTCTCACCGTTAAGGAAGGTCTGATCAACGGCTTCGGCTGCGCCGACATTGCCGCTTGAGGGCACTATGGGGCCAGACAGGCACCGTTTCCAGTGATTTTCGCGCTGATTGAGCCGCCTG
>JBILYK010000010.1:0-56958 GCA_044377735.1 Paracoccaceae bacterium
TTCTTCTTCATCGCGTCACGAAGTCCGGGGATGGCGGGCTGTTTGGGCATGAGCACGGTCTCCTTCGCTCGATGCCCACAGCCTACCACATCACACCGAAGGCGGCAGGTTTTTCAGATTTTCCCTAAGTTGATATCGTGCAACCGTGGGTCGTGTATGCGACAGGCTGTGTTTTTTCGTGTGGTTTGAATGGAAGCAGCTGATTGGTCTGACTTTGTTGCCAAAGAAGAAGTGATCGTCGTCACGCGCTTTTCTTTTTTCGGCAAATCGGGTTGGAAAAGCGATTTTTCCCGTGACCCCGACGCTCTGTTCAATGAGCCACGCCTGCGCTTTCGTTTGGAACTGCTGTCGGCTTTTCCACTGGCATCTTTGGCGGCGCAGACCGATCAGAATTTCCACCTGTTCATCCTGACCGCCAACGCCTTGCCACGCTGGGCGCTGAAAGATCTGCGCAAGCGCTGTCTGGCCGCTCTGCCGCCCGACAAATTTTCGATCTGTCAGCGCGCCCAAGGCGTGGCGGCTGTCTATCTGCGCCGCTTTCTCGAAGCGCGAGCCGATGCCAAAGGATCCGCGTCGGGGCGCTGTATTCACATGCCGCTGGATGACGATGACGGACTGGCCGTGGACTTCATCCAAGATATGCGGACGCGACTGGCCGCCCTGACGCCACCGGGGCCGAATGACTATCATTTTTTGTCATTTTCCAAAGGCTATGCCTTAGATATCATCGATTTCTCTCAAGCCAGGCTCAGGATGTACAAGCACAACTATCCGTTCATCAACTTGGGGCTTACGATGTGCAGTCCGGTTGCCAAGCAGAACATACTGTCGGTGTCGCATCGCAAATTCCCCAAAAAGCACGAACACAAGCTGATTGGCTTTGGCAACATGATGTATCTGCGCTGCGTCCACGGTGCCAACGACTCGCGCGTCGAGGTGAGATCGGCGTGGAAAGAGATCGAGAAATGGCGCAGCAACAAAGACATCAAACTGCGCTTTGACTTTCTGGAAGGGGTTTGAGCGCCCGCTACCGCAGTCGTCGGATCAGGCTCGAGGTATCGCCCCGCCCGCCGCCCATCAGTTGCACATCCTTGTAGAACTGATCGACAAGAGCGGTGACCGGTAAGGCCGCGCCGATCTGGTCGGCGGTTTCCAGACAGATTTTCAGATCCTTTCGCATCCAATCCACCGCAAAGCCGAACTCGAAGGTGTCGGCGAGCATGGTCTTGTGGCGGTTGACCATTTGCCAGCTGCCAGCAGCCCCTTGGGAAATCACCTCAACCACGGCAGCCCCATCAAGCCCCGCCTTTTGACCAAAGGCCAGCGCCTCTGACAGGCCCTGCATCAGGCCTGCGATGCAAATTTGGTTCATCATCTTGGCCAGTTGCCCGGCCCCGGTTTCGCCCAAGCGGCGGCAGATCCGGGCATAGGCCGCCATGACCGGCTCGGCCGCAGCATAGTCTGCCTCTGGCCCGCCGCACATGATGGACAAGGCACCATTTTCCGCCCCAGCTTGCCCCCCCGACACCGGCGCATCGACAAAGCCAACGCCTTGGGTCGCCGCAAGTGCCGCCAATTCGCGGGTGACTTGGGCCGAGACCGTGGTGTGATCGACAAAGATCGCGCCTTTGGCCATGCCGGCAAAGGCTCCGGCCGGACCAAGGCAAACCTGACGCAGATCATCGTCATTGCCGACGCAGGCCATCACGAAATCGGCGCCCAAAGCTGCCTCACGCGGGGTGGGCGCAGACGCCCCACCGTTTTGTTCCACCCATGCAGCGGCCTTGACCAGGTTGCGGTTATAGACCGTCACCACATGGCCCTTGGTTGCCAGATGCCGCGCCATTGGAAAGCCCATGACACCAAGACCCAGAAACGCCAGTTTTGCCATGATGCTCCCCCCGTAATATTGCCGATCGCGTGCCGATGCACTAGGACTGCATCCGGGCCATGTCGTCAAGGACTGGCCCCCCGGATTGCCCCAAGGATTGCTCGTATGTTGATTGCCTTTCGTTGGACCTTGCGCCTGTTTACCGGCCTTGTGGTTTTGGTCCTGCTGGCAGGCTGGATGGCCTATTACATCCTGTCACGCTCTTTGCCTGACTATTCGGAAAGCTTCACGATGGAGGGCATTTCGGCCCCGGTCGAGATTGTGCGCAACAATGCCAATGTGCCCCATATCTTTGGAAGCAACGAGGCAGATGTGTTTTATGCCTTGGGCTTTGCACATGCCCAAGACCGATTGTGGCAGATGACGATGCTGCGGCGCACGGCGCAGGGGAAACTGTCCGAGATCTTTGGCAGCAGGACCGTAAAGACTGACGAGCTGTTGCGGCGGCTGGATCTGTATGAGTTGTCGCTGCAGTCGGTTGCCGCGCAAGACACGCGCACCAAAACTGTCCTAGAGGCCTATTCGGCCGGTGTGAACGCGTGGATCACCGAGGTCAACACGGGCGCACGTGGCCGTGGCGCGCCGGAGTTCTTTTTCTTTTCCAACAAAATTTCGGCTTGGGCTCCGGCCGATTCCATTGCCATCGTCAAGCTGATGGCGCTGCAGATGTCGTCGCATCTGCAGACCGAGGTCGAGCGCGCGCAACTGTCGCAAATCCTGACCCCGCCGCGTCTGGCCGATATTCTGCCTGACGACCCGACGCAGGAAATTGCCGCCCTGCCCCCCTATGCCAGCCTGATGCAAGGCCCCTATGCCACGCCGAACCCCAGCGCGATGGCCTATCTTGACGATCCTTTGTCGCCCTTTGTCTCGCGCGCATTTGCCGGTGCCTCGAACGCCTTTGCTGCCTTGCCCAGCCGCTCGGCAGCCGGTGGCAGCTTGTTGGCCAATGACCCGCATCTGGGTTTAACCGCGCCATCGATCTGGTATCTGGCGCGGCTTGAGCTGCCCACGGGCGGCGTGATTGGCGGCACGATACCGGGCATGCCCCTGATGCTGGTCGGGCGGTCTGATAAGCTGGGCTGGGGCCTGACCTCGGCCTATGTGGATGATCAGGATGTGGTGATCGAAAAGGTCAATCCTGACAACCCCGAGGAATATCTGACACCCGAAGGGCCAAAGCCGTTTCGCACTTCTCATACGATCATCACCATCAAGGATGAGGCACCGATCACCATCACCCAAAGGTGGAGCGAGAGCGGCCCGATCCTGCCGGGCAGCCATTACGATCTGGCCTCGGTCACGCCCCCCGGCACGGTGGCAGCGCTGCAATGGACCGCGCTTTCGGGGGCAGACACCTCGATGATGGCGGGGCTGCGGCTCATGACGGCGCAATCGGTGGCCAAGGCCATGGCGGCGGGGGAATTGTTCGTGGCCCCAAGCCAGAACCTGACGCTGGCTGATCAGTCGTCAATTGCGCTGCAGACGATTGGCGCGGTGCCCTTGCGCGATGCCTCTCATGCCACCCAAGGCCGGATGCCCGCTCCGGGATGGGAGGGCAAGAACCGCTGGACGGGCGTACAACCCTATGCCACCAACCCCAGCGTGACGAGCCCCCCGAGCGGCATCGTCGGCAACACCAACAACAAGACGGTGAACCGGCCCTTCCCCGACCATGTGTCCTTTGATTGGGGCGATACCCAGCGCGTGCAGCGCTGGCTGGCGCTGATGACCGCGCGCGAGGTGCATACCCGCGACAGCTTCATTGAGGCGCAACTCGATACCGTGTCACCCACGGCCCGCAACATTCTGCCCTTGATCGGCGCAGATCTGTGGTTCACCGGGGAACCTGCCCCCGAGGGCACGCCCGAACGCTTGCGCCAGCGCGCGCTGGCGCTTTTGGCTGAATGGAACGGCGAGATGAACGAGCATATGCCCGAACCCCTGATCGCCGAGGCGTGGTTGCGCGCCCTGCAGGACCGGCTGTCGCGCGATGAGATCGGCCCCTTGGCTGATGGCTTTACCCATCCTGAACCGCTGTTTCTGGAGCGGGTCTATAAGAACATCGACGGAGCCTCGGTCTGGTGTGATGTGATCCAGTCAGCGGCGGTTGAGACCTGCACCGACATTGCCCGCATCGCGCTGGATGAGGCGCTTTTGGGGCTATTGGAACGCTGGGGCCCCAATCTGGAAAGCTGGCGCTGGGGAGATGCGCATCAAGCGACCCATGACCATCCGGTTCTGGGCGAAGTACCTGGTCTGCGCTTCTTCGTGAACATCCGCCAATCCTCAAGCGGCGGCGACACCACCTTGATGCGCGGACGCACCAAGGGCAAAGGACCCGAGCCGTACTGGAACGTACATGCCGGGGCCTATCGCGGGGTTTATGATTTCGCCGATCCCGACAGTTCGGTGTTCATCTTGTCGACTGGCCAGTCGGGCCATCCCTTGTCACGGTTTTATGATGACCTGTCCGAGCTGTGGCGGCGCGGCGAGTACATTCCGATGAGCCTTGACCCCGCATTGGCCCGCGCGGCGGCTGTGGGCGTGACGGTCCTGACGCCACAGGGGCAATAAAAGGTAACGCCCCGGGGCAGATATGCCAGCGTTACAGCTCGCGAAAGCGTTTGTGCTGGCGGGCAGTCCAGAGAACGTCGATCTGCCAGCCAGCGTCGCCCATCTCTTCCACCTCGATCACGCCTTCGCCGTGCAGCCAAGCCCGCGCCTTACCGGCGGAGAAGGGCAGATCTAGACGCTCTTGCGTTTTTTCCTCGCCAAAGACCGTGCCGATTGCAGCCAACAACCGGTCAATCCCCACACCGGTCAGGGCCGAGACAGGGAAAACCCCTGCCCGGTTCAGAGCTTGCTGCAAAAGCGCCTCATGCTGGCTTGCGTCCACCAGATCAAGCTTGTTCCAGACCTCAATCACCGGGACCTTGGGGTTGACCTTGAGGCTGGTCAGAATGTCCGTCACATCGGCAGCCTGTTCCATGGTTTCAGGGTGGCTGATGTCGCGCACATGCAAGATGAGATCGGCCTCCAACACTTCTTCCAGCGTAGCGCGGAAGGCGGCGACCAGTTGCGTCGGCAGATCCGAGATGAAGCCCACGGTGTCGGACGCAATCACCTTGCGCCCCGCGCCTTCTTTAGAACCGGGCCCGCCCTTTTCATCTGGCAAGACCACGCCGCGCATCGTGGGGTCCAGCGTGGCAAAGAGCATGTCCTTGGCCAAGACATCCGCCCCCGTCATCCGGTTGAAGAGCGTCGATTTTCCAGCGTTGGTATAGCCCACCAACGCCACCAGCGGAAACGGCACTTTCCGGCGCGAGGCGCGATGCAACTCGCGGGTCTTCACCACCTTGTCGAGTTGGCGCTTGAGCCGGATCACCTGATCGTCAATCGCGCGGCGGTCGGCTTCGATCTGGGTCTCCCCCGGGCCGCCGACAAAACCGAAGCCACCACGCTGACGTTCAAGGTGGGTCCAGGCGCGCACCAGACGGGTACGTTGATAGGAGAGCGCGGCCAGTTCCACCTGCAAGACGCCTTCACGCGTGCGCGCGCGGTCGGCGAAAATCTCCAAGATCAGACCGGTCCGGTCCAAAAGCTTGACGCCCCATTCCTTTTCCAGATTGCGCTGCTGCACCGGGGTCACCGGACCATCGACCAGCACCAGGTCAACCTTCAAAGCCTTGAGCCGGGCCGTCAACTCATCCACCTTACCCGTGCCAAACAGCATGCCAGGATGCAGCTTGGGCAGACGAACCACTTCGGCGCCCAAGACCTCAAGGTTCGGCAAGGCGGCGGCAAGGCTGACAGCCTCGGCCAGCCCATGTTCTGCCAGGCGCCGCGTGCGGGCTGATTTCAGATCAGGGTGCAGCACATAGGCGCGGGTTAAGGGTTTGGCGGTTTCATAAGAATCAATCCCGCCGTCCTGCGACAGCGGGTCATCGTCGAATTCTTCCTTGGGAAGATCTGGGGTCAGTCTTCGCCCTCATACAGGTTCAAAGGCCCGCCGGGCATTATGGTGGAAATGGCATGTTTGTAGACAAGCTGCGACTGTCCATCGCGGCGCAACAGCACGCAAAAATTGTCGAACCAGGTGATCACGCCCTGCAGCTTTACACCGTTGATAAGAAAAATGGTGACCGGAACCTTGGACTTCCGAACCTGATTGAGAAAGGCATCCTGCAAATTCTGTTTATCGGCGGCCATTGGCTTATTGTCCTTGTTTTTTGTCGCGCTACCCGCATCCGGCTGTCAACACAACCCGACAGATCAACTATTGCCCGACGCGCAGGCAGATTCCAGCCCAAAAACAGAAAATACGCTTTTAAGAATTGCGTATTTTTGCAGAGTTTCCGCCAGCTTGGGTGGCGCGCGGCTTACCGGCGAAGGTTCTCGGGCAGCAAAATTGCCAAAATTGCCAGCGCCTCAAGTCGGCCCACCACCATGGCCAAACCCAAGACCACCTGAACAAGACCGCTCTGCCCGCCATAGCTTGCATCAATGCCGCCCGACTGCTGGACAAGCGGGCCGGTGGTGGTCAGCGCCGAAAGTGTCAGCACCAGGCTTTCCTCAAAGCTGACCCCCAGCACAGTCAGTGCTGCGACAAAGGCCGCAATCGAGAGACCGAAGATCATGAAAAACACCCATGCCATCGACGCGCCTTGAACGGATGCCGCGCGTGAGATGGTGGCATTGCCGCGGCTACGCGCCACAGCCGAAGGGTGGATTACCCGGTCAAGCTCCTGCTCGCCAAAGCGCAAAAGCGCATAGACCCGCATAAGTTTGACCCCACCCGCTGTGGTGGCCACCCCACCCCCGACGATTGCCAGCGCCCACAAAAGCAGATCTGGCGAGGTCAGGCCCGACCAGCCTGGCCAAAGCTCCCAAAAGCTTGAGACATAACCTGCGGTGGTCAGGAACGAGAGGCATGTAAAGACCAGCGCCCAAAGGACGCCAATCGCTTGCAAAAACCCGTGGTCTTGCAGGCCGGTCAGCGTGCCATAAAGCCCAAGAAGAAAGAGCCCCAGCACCACAACCCCGATGATGATCCCGGCCAACCCAAGTTCCGGATCGCGCCATATCTGGACCGTGCCGCCCTGCCGCAAGAGGCGCAGCAAAGGTCGTCGGCTCAGCGCCATGACCAGCACAAGCGCCATCGCCGCCTCGGCCAAAAAGCCGCCCTGACCCTCTGCGGTGCCACCGGGCAGCGGGCTGATGCCCGACGTAGAGATTACCCCCATCGCATGACACAGCGCAACAAAGCCACTTTCACCAGCCATCACAAGCACGCCCCACAGCAGCAACGTCAGGCCACTGTAAAATGGGAAGATGCCCGCGGCAAAGCGCGCCATGCGTTCAGACGGATCGGCAATGCGGGTGATCTGCTGCATGGCGGGGCTGGCGCGACCGGGGATGCGGCCGGTTTCCACCTCAACCCCGCCCAAGTTAAGCGGCGCCAGCACTGAAAACACCATAACCAACGCAAAAAGCCCACCCAACCAGCCGACAAGTGCCCGCCACAGATGCACCGAGGGGTCGAGAGGCCCCGCAAGCACGGGCGCGCCGGTGGTGGTGAAAGCGGAAAGCATCTCAAACATCGCGGCTGTGAAATCCGCCCCACCGGCTGCTCGTTGCACCAAGGGCAGTGCCAGGATCGGCGGCAAGATTGCATAGGCGAAGGCCAAGGAAATCAGATGGTTGCGCGCCACGTTGCGCGGCACGGAATTGGCGCGCGCCAACCCCAGCATACCGGCAAAGATCAGGACCAAAAGCGCCATATAGACAAAGCTGCGCGCCAGCTCGTGATTGCGGAACGCAAAGGCATGGCCCGCCGGCACCAGCATGGCCAGCCCCGCCAACCCAATCAGGATGACCAAAAGCGGCAGATCAAGAAGGCGGCGCAGCATTGTCCGGCCCCGTCAGAAAAAGTCGACCGAGACCTGCAGCAGGCGCTCGACCTCGGGCCGGTCCCCGGCCATGGTAAAAAGCGCGATCACATCCCCCGCTTCGATGCGCAGATCGCCGGAAGGTTTCAACACCTTGTCCCCCTTCATCACGGCACCAACCAGAACGCCTTCGGGGAAATCGACATCGCGCACCAGTTTGCCCGCCAAGGGCGAGGTGGCCAGAACCTGCGCCTCGACAAGCTCGGCCTCGGCATCGCCAATGGAATAGACCGCGCGCACCTTGCCATGCCGGATATGTCGCAAGATCGACGAGACGGTGGTGGCGCGCGGGTTGATATAGGCGTCAATGTCCAATGCCCCCATCAGGGGCGCAAGCGTGGGATCGTTGACCAGCGCAATCGCCATCGGGCACCCTGCCTGTTTGGCACGCACGGCCACCAGAAGGTTGGTCTTGTCGTCGTCGGTAACCGCCAAAACCGCATCGGCGCGCTCAATCGCCGCTTCGGCCAGAATATCCATATCCATGCCGTCGCCGTTCAGAACGATGGTGCGCGTCAGATTGTCAGCGGCGAATTCAGCGCGGCTGCGGCTTCGCTCGATGATCTTGGCACGGATCCGGTCGGTCCGCGCCTCCAGCGCGCGGGCCACGGCAAGGCCGACATTACCCCCGCCGATAATGATCACGCGTTCTTGCTTTTTTGTCCGCTTTCCAAAGACTTCAAGCGTGCGGTTCACATCCTCGATATGGGTGAAGACATAAATCCTGTCGCCTGCCATCAAGATATCCATCGGCGAAGGAGCAAAAAGCTTGCCCTCGCCCCGGCGCACGCCCACGACCATCGCGCGCAGGGACGGAAACAGCTCATTCAACTGCCGCAGAGGCGTCATCAGGACCGGACATTCTTCGGTCAGGGCAATGCCCAAAAGCTGGGCTCGGCCGTTCATGAAGCTTTCGGTGTCAAAGGCGGCAGGTGCGGCAAGACGCTGCAAGGCGGCCTCGGCCACCTCGCGCTCGGGGCTGATCACCACGTCGATGGGCAAGTGATCGCGGCGATAAAGGTCGGAGTATATCGCGTCGAGATAGGACTGACTGCGCAGGCGCGCAATCTTGCGCGGCACCGAAAAGATGGAATGAGCGACCTGACAGGTGACCATGTTCACCTCGTCGGAATGGGTGGCGGCGATGATCATATCGGCATCACGCGCGCCGGCCTTTTCCAAGACATCCGGGTAGCTGGCAAAGCCCGCAACCCCTTGAACGTCCAAGGTTTCCGAGGCACGGCGCACCAGATCGGCATTGTTGTCGACAACGGTTACATCGTTCTTTTCGCCCGAAAGGTGGCGGGCAATCTGCCAACCCACCTGCCCCGCGCCGCATATGATGACTTTCATGGAACACCTCTGCTTGGGCTGTCCGATGGATTGGCACGGGATGGGCCGGGGGTCAAGGTTGCAGCGGCACGGCCCTGATCGACATGCGTCGCGGCACGGGCGGGCGATTGGTCGCGCTGTTCAGGTACGCCTGAACGGCGCGAGGCAAAGGCGCTGCGCCCCTACTCCTCGTCGCCATCCGCACCTGTGCCGTTCTTGTGGCCCCCCACCACGCCCAAGGATTTCAGCTTGCGATGGAGTGCCGAGCGTTCCATCCCGACAAAACCGGCGGTGCGGCTGATGTTGCCGCCAAAGCGGTTGATCTGGGTGATGAGGTATTCGCGTTCAAACACCTCGCGCGCCTCGCGCAAGGGCAGCGTCGCCATGGCGCCGCCCAGAACCATCCGCCCGCCCGCATCAGGGCTGGGGTCCTGCCCCGGCAGTTCGCGCGTCTCAATCGGGCCGGTGCCGTCGCCAAGGATCAACACACGTTCAATCACGTTGCGCAATTGGCGCACATTACCCGGCCATTGCATGGTCTGCAAAAGCGCCTCGGCCTCAGTCGACAGGGTGCGCATAGGCAGGCCTTGGGTGCGATGGAACAAATCGATGAAATAGCCCGTCAGTTCGGGAATATCCTCGCGACGTTCTTCAAGGCTGGGCACGGCGATCGGCACGACATTCAGCCGATCAAACAGCTCCTGCCGGAAGCGGCCAGCGCCGATTTCGCGGCGCAGATCGCGGGTGGTCGAGGAGATGACGCGCAGATCAACGCGCACCTTGTCGTTGCCCGCGACACGGGTAAACTGCTGCTCGGTCAGCACGCGCAGGATCTTCGACTGTGTACCCAGCGGCATGTCGGCCACCTCGTCGAAATAGACCACCCCGCCATGAGCCTGTTCCAAAAGGCCTTTCTCGACGCCGCGTTCCGAGGTTTCTCGTCCGAAAAGCACCTCTTCCATCCGCTCCGGCTCGATCGTGGCGGAGGAGACGGTGACAAAGGCCGCCGAAGCGCGGTTCGAATGCTGATGGATAAAGCGCGCAGCCATCTCTTTGCCCGATCCGGCCGGACCGGTAAGCATGACGCGCCCGTTCGATTTGGTGACCTTTTCGAGATGAGATTTAAGCGCCTTAAAGGCCGAACTTGCCCCCAACATCTCGGTCGAGCTGAGATCGCGGCGGCGCAGGTCGGCATTCTCGCGGCGCAGGCGGCTGGCCTCCATCGCGCGGGCCACCACAACCATCAACTGGTCGATGTTGAAGGGCTTTTCAATAAAGTCATAAGCCCCCTGCTTGATCGCCGCGACCGCAATTTCAATGTTGCCATGGCCCGAGATGATCACCACCGGGATGTCCGGGTTATCTCGCTTGACGGTTTTCAGAATGTCGATCCCGTCCATCCGGCTGTCTTTCAGCCAGATATCCAAGATCATCAGCGCCGGGGGCTCGGCGTTGATCTCGGCCATACACTCGTCGGAATTTGAGGCCAGCCTTACGGTATAGCCTTCGTCCTTTAGAATATCGCCGATCAATTCGCGAATGTCTTTTTCATCATCTGTGATGAGAATGCTGGTCATCAGTCCTCCTTGCCCGCAGGGGGCAGCCTGTTTGCCCTGCCGCTTTGGGCGCGTGGGGCACGGGGCAGTTGAATGACTGCCATCGCGCCCGCATGGGCGTTGCCGTCAAACAGCGGCGCGTCTTGCAGCAAGAGCGTGCCGCCGTGTTCTTCAATGATTTTCTTCACGATAGGCAGGCCAAGGCCGGTGCCCTTTTCGCGGGTGGTGACATAGGGTTCAAACAGCCGGGCGCGGTCGGGTGGCAGGCCGATGCCGTTGTCAAGGATCCGGATCTCGGCCTGATCCTCGTTCACCACCATCTCGACCCTGATTTCGGGTTTATAGCCCTTTGGCGCACCCTTTTCGATCAGCCCTTCGGTCGCCTCGCCGGCGTTCTTGATAAGATTGGTCAGCGCCTGGCCAATCATGGTGCCATCAAACTCCAGCATTGCGGGCAACTTGGGCAAGCTGGTGACAAATCGCACCCCCGGCTGGCCGTTTTCCTGCAGCATCACGGCGGCGCGGACCAGATCCACCAGATCGCCTTCGCGGCGATCCGGCTCGGGCATGCGGGCGAATTTGGAGAACTCATCGACAATGCGGCGCAGATCGTTGGTCTGACGTATGATGACATCGGTATATTGCTCAAGATCCTCGGGTTCTTGCACCTGGCTGCGAAACTTGCGCTTGATCCGTTCCGCAGAAAGCTGGATCGGTGTCAGTGGGTTCTTGATCTCATGGGCAATGCGGCGCGCGACATCGCCCCAAGCGGCCATGCGTTGGGCCGAGACGAGATCGGTCACATCGTCGAAAGCGACGACATAGCCTTCAAGACGCCCGCCTTCGGTGGCCCGGCGCGAGACACGCACCAAAAGGCTTTCCAATTTGCCCGCCCGCGTCAGCCGTACCTCTTCTTGCACCGCCGCCTGCACACTGTCGCGCAGGCGGTCCAAAAGCGGGGCAAACTCGGGCACGGCCAGGCCCAAGGGCACGTCATGCGCACCAAGACCCACGTCTAAAAGACGTTCAGCCGCACGGTTGGCGAAATCAACCCGGCCATCGGCATCCAGACCGATCACCCCGGCAGTGACATTCGACAAGACAGAATCAAACAGGCGTCGGCGCTGCTCGGTCTGGCGATTGCTGTCCAAAAGCGCATCGCGCTGCACTTTAAGTTGCTGCGTCATCTGGTTGAAAACACGCCCCAAAGTGGTGATCTCGTCGTCACCATCTTCTTCAATGACCTGCACATCCAGATCACCTTCGCCAACCCGCATCGCCGCACTGGCCAACCGTCCCACAGGGCGGCTGAGCTTTTCGGCGAACCACAGGCCCAGCCAAATCGCAGCCAGAACCAGAATCAGCGCAAAGCCCAGATAAAGCAGGCCAAAGTTGAACAAAACGCGCCCACGATCCGCCTCAAGCTGCTGATAAAGCGAAACGGTTTCCTTTGTGTCATCCAAAAGCGACAAAAGCTGACCGTCGACATTGCGGCTGATGTAAAGATAGCGGTCAGGGAAGGCTTCCAACCGGACAAGAGCGCGGAACTCGTTGTTCAGCCAATCTTCGATCACCACAGTGACACCAGAGGCGGCGCGCTGCATTTCCTCAGCCGAGGGTGCTTCGAAATCAAAAAGATAGCTGCGCTCACCCCGCGTTTGCAGCGCCCCTGAACCGTCGATCAGATACACCTCACGCAGGCCACGCTGGATGGCCTGCTGGCCTTGGCTTAGCACTTGGCGGATATCGCCCTCATCCATGAAAAACTGCGATTGGCGGGTGACATTCATGATCCCGGCAAAGACGGCCGCATCTTCGGTCAGCGCGTCGCTCTGTTCCTTCTCATAAGCCTCGGCCGCCGAGAGCGACGCGCCCACCACATTGCGAACGCGCTCTGAAAACCAACCCTCAAGTCCGATGTTCAGGTTCAAAACCGCAAACACCGCGACCAGAATCGTCGGGACCAGCGCGACAAAGGCAAAGACGCCCGTCAGGCGCAGGTGCAGCCGCGATCCGGCCGATTGGCTGCGGCGATCTGCGATCATTCGGATTACCCGGCTGAGGATCAGCGCCGCCACCAAAAGCACATAGACAAGGTCGCCCAACAGGATCAGCCGCAAAAGGCTGGAACTGGCTCCAAGGTCATAGGGGCCCATGGCCAAAAAGGTGATGACCGCCAAAAGCGGGCCAAGAAACACCAGACCAAAACTGAAGGCACCTTGAATCGCCCGCGCCCGGCGAAGGCGAGACAACCTCACCCAAGTCGCGCTGCGATAGGAACTTGACGCCACGCCGAACCACCCCCAAAAGCAGGCAGGCTGTGCCATACCCGCCACAGTCATGTGTCCAAACCGCCTAGCGCACGGTGAACACATATCTGTGGCTGATTTACATCAACTTGCGGCGGCGTGTCACGCGGATATCGAGTTCGGTGATCTTTTTTCTCAAGGTATTGCGGTTGATCCCCAAAAGATCGGCACATTTTGCCTGATTGCCCGCTGTGGCATCCAAGGCAATCTCGATCAGCGGGATCTCGATTTCGCGCAAAACCCGGTCATAGACCCCCGCAGGCGGCAGTTGTCCGCCGTGCAGATCAAAGTAGCGCTGCAGGTGCCGTGCGACCGATTGGGCCAGCTTTTCACCCTCCATCGCGCCCGCAGGGGCCGCACTGGCCTGCGCCTGACCAAGGGCGCCCTCAATCTCGGCGCGCGAGATTTCGGGCTCGGACGCGGTGACCATCAGACGGCGCAGGGTATTTTCCAACTGGCGCACATTGCCTGGCCAAGGATGGGCGCGCACAAAGGCCTTGGCGTCTTGTGACAACTGTCGCACCACCCCACCAATCTCCCGCTCGCCCCGCGCCAGCACGTGTTCGGACAAAAGCGGAATGTCCTCGACCCGCTCGCGCAACGCTGGGACCGCCAGAATGACGCCCGAAAGCCGATAGTACAGATCCTTGCGAAAACTGCCCGCTTCCAGCCCGGCGGCAAGGTCAGTTTGCGAGGTGGACATGATGCGCGGGCCCTGTTCGCCCATCACATCCAGCATCCGCACAAGACGCGCCTGCGCGTCGGCATCAAAATCAGCCACCTCGTCCAGCACCAAGGACCCGCCCTTGCTGCGTGCCAGAAGCGTAGAGATGCCTTCCACACCGCCCAGATCGGCCGACTGGGCCACAACAAAGGGTTGGGCGCGGCGGTCTGAGAAATCATGAATCGCGCGGGCAATCAGCGATTTTCCGGTGCCAGATTCGCCAGTGATCAGCACTGGAAGATCAGCATTCATCACCCGCGCCACCAACCGATACAGCGCCTGCATCGCGGGCGTGCGGCCCACCAGTGGCAAGTCTTCAACCACAGGCCGCGGCGCAGCCACCTTGGGCGCCAGTCGCTTTTGCTCCAACGCACGGGCCGAGCGTTTCATCAGATCGGGCAGGTCAAAGGGTTTGGGCAGATAGTCAAACGCCTCGGCCTCGGTGGCCTGAATGGCGGTCATGATGGTGTTTTGGGCAGAAATCACAATCACCGGCAGACCGGGGCGCAGGCGGGCGATTTGCGGCAGGGCTTGCAGTCCGTTGCCATCGGGCATGATGACATCGGAAATCACCAGATCCCCCTTGCCCTCTTCCACCCAGCGCATCAGCGTCATCAGCGACGAGGTCGCATGCACCTTGCACCCTGCCCGCGTGAACGCTTGGGTCAGCACCGTGCGGATGGTGCGATCATCGTCGGCGACAAGAACAGTGCCGTCCATGGCTTAGTCCTTCTTTTCCTTGAGCTCTTTGGGGGCGACCGGCAAAGACACACGAAACACCGTGCGACCGGGGGCGCTGTCGACCGAAATCCAGCCGTCATGGTCGGAAATGATCTTGGAGATGAGCGCGAGCCCCAGTCCCGTGCCGTTTTCGCGGCCCGAGACGAAGGGTTCGAAGATATCGGTGGCAATATCTGGCGGGATGCCGGGGCCATCGTCCTGGACCTGAACGGTCAGGGGAAGGCGGGCAAAGCTGCCGTCCTTGCGCCGCACCCGCAGGGATTGATCGTAAAAGGTGTGCAGGCGAATGGTGCCGGGGCCGCGTGACGCTTCGGCGGCGTTCTTGATAAGATTGAGAAAGACCTGCATCAGCTGATCGCTGTCGGCAAAGGTGGGTGGCAGCGAGGGGTCGTAATCCTCGACGATGGTCATATGGGTGGCAAAGCCGACCATGGCCGAGCGACGCGCACGGTCTAGCGCGTCATGCAGGTTGACCGGGCGGCGGTCAGGGGCACGCAGGTTGCCGAACTGCTCAACCTGTTCCAGAAGCTTCACGATGCGGCGGGTCTCGGCCACGATCAGATCGGTCAACTCGCGATCCTCGGGCGAGGCGTTCATGGAAATCAGCTGCGCGGCACCAGAAATTCCCGCCAGCGGGTTCTTGATTTCGTGGGCCAGCATTTCGGCCATGCCGATCGCCGATTTCGCCGCCGATTTCACCTGCATGCCACGCCCCATCCGGTCGGCCAGATCGCGCGGCGAAATCAGCATCAGGATGTAATCGGAATTGTCGTGCATCGGGGCAAGCTGGATGTTGCATTGCACCGGCGGACGTTCGCCCGTGGTTACATCGACATCATTGATAAACAGCGCCGCGTGATTGGCGCGCGCCCGGTCCATGGCGCTGTCCATCTCGGCGTCAATCGCCAGACGGTCCAGCACAGGCTGGCCTTTCAGCGATTTGAGCGAGGCATTGAGGAAAATCTCGGCTGCCGGGTTCACCTCGGCAATCAGACTGTTGCGGTCAATCAACAGTGCGGGGGCCGGAAGGCTGGCCCAGATGACGCCCGGAACCGGGTATGGCGGGCGATAGGCACTCATGCGGCCTGTCTTTCAGGGGAAGTGAAAGCTGACGGGATCAGGCGCAGAACTGTTGCAGCATCGTCAGCGGTCAGCATCTCGGCCTTGGGCGCGCCGGCGCGGTCGGCATACCAGCCCAGATGCTTGCGCGCGACCTTCAGGCCAAGCGCGGCACCGTAGAACGACAAGATCGCCTCGTAATGCTCGGCCACCAAATCGGCGAGTGCGCTGCCCGTGGGCTCGACCGGCGCGGGCGTGCCATAAAGCGCATGGGCGATCTGGCCCAAGACCCAGGGCGCGCCCTGCGCGCCGCGCCCGATCATCACCCCATCAGCGCCCGAAAGGCGCAGTGCGGTCGCGGCGCTGGCCGCATCAATGATATCGCCATTGGCGATGACCGGGATCGACACGGCCGCCTTCACCGCCGCAATCGCCACCCAATCGGCGCTGCCCTTGTAAAACTGCGCCCGCGTGCGGCCGTGAATGGTGACCATGGCCACCCCTGCCCCTTCGGCCGCTTTGGCGATCTGCGGCGCGTTCATCAGCGTCTCATCCCAACCAAGCCGGGTTTTGAGCGTGACCGGGACCGACACCGCGCCCACCACCGCCTCGATCAGGCGCAAGGCAAGGTCGGGTTCCTTCATCAAGGCTGACCCGCAAGCCCCATTGCCACCCGATGCCGTCACCCGTTTGGCCGGGCAGCCCATGTTGATGTCGATCACGCGGGCACCTTGTGCCTCAAGATAGCGGGCGGCTTCAGTCATCCATCGCGGATCGCGCCCGGCGAGTTGCACCGAGGTGGCGGCATCCCCCACCCCAAGCTCTGCCCGCGCCCGCGCCAAGGGCTTGGCGCGCATCATATCCTCGGACGCGACCATCTCGGACACCACCAGCCCCGCGCCAAAGCGCGCCACGATCCGCCGGAACGGCAGATCGGTGATTCCGGCCATGGGGGCCAGAATCACAGGGGGCAGGAAAGACAGCAATGCGTTGGTCATTTGGATTCCTCATGCGTCAGACTGCGCCCTTGCGCGAGTGCCGCCTAGCAAAGACCGGCACGCTTATGCCGAATTTTCAGGCTTTGCACAAATTTTGTGCGGTAACGCTGATTTTGAGGGCCTGATTGTCATGCTCTGCGCCATGGCCTAACAAGATAAGCATGAAAAGTTCGGATCACACCGTCGCCATCATCGTCGCCGCCGGTCGCGGCACCCGCGCGGGTGGCGATCTGCCAAAGCAATGGCAGATGCTGAACGGCCAGCCGGTTCTGGCCCATACGCTGGCCGCCTTTGCCGGTCTGCCGCGGGTATTGGTGATTCACCCCGATGAGCGCGCCCGGGCCGAGGCGATTGCGGGCGATGCGCAGATCGTCGAGGGCGGGGCCACACGCGATGCCTCTGTCATGAACGCGCTTTTGGCGCTGGAAGGGCGCGGCGTAGCGCATGTCTTGATCCATGATGGCGCGCGGCCCTTGGTCTCGGTGGCGGTGATCGACCGGGTGCGCGCCGCGCTGGATGCTTCACCCGCTGCGGCACCTGCCCTTGCGGTGACCGATGCGCTTTGGACCGGCACGCAAGGCTTGGTCAGCGGCACCCGTGACCGCACCGGGCTTTACCGCGCGCAAACTCCGCAGGGCTTTCACTATGACGCCATTCTGGCCGCCCACCGCGCCCATTCCGGTGGGGCGGCGGATGATGTGGAAGTGGCGCGCGCGGCGGGGCTAGCCGTGACAATCGTCGAGGGCGACGAGAACAATCTGAAACTGACCTTCCCCGGCGATTTTGATCGCGCGGCGGCAATCATGAAAGGGCGCGGCATGGATCTGCGGCTTGGAAACGGCTTTGATGTGCATGCCTTTTGCGAAGGCGATCATGTCTGGCTTTGTGGGGTCAAGGTGCCGCATGGCAAGGGGCTTTTGGGCCATTCTGATGCCGATGTGGGCATGCATGCGCTGACCGATGCGATCTATGGCGCGCTGGCGATGGGCGATATTGGCCGTCATTTCCCGCCGTCTGACCCGCAGTGGAAAGGCGCCGAGAGCCACATCTTCCTGCGCCATGCCGCCAATTTGGCGCGTGAACATGGCTATGCGATTGCCAATTGCGATGTGACGCTGATCTGTGAACGCCCCAAGATCGGCCCCCATGCGGAAGGCATGCGCACTGCATTGGCCTCGATCATGGGGGTTGAGATCGGCCGGGTTTCGGTCAAGGCGACCACGTCCGAACAACTGGGCTTTACGGGGCGCGAAGAGGGCATCGCCGCGATCGCCACCGCCGCATTGATGAAGCCATGATCGGGGCCATCGTTACCTTTGGCGGTGTAGGCCATTTGCGCCCTGCCCCCGGCACTTGGGGATCATTGGCGGCTGTCGTGCTGGCCGTTTTGGCCTACGAGGCGGGCGCGGCCCTTTTGGTGCCCTTGGGCGCGGTTCTGGCCACGATCCTTGGGTTTTGGGCCGTTCCGCGCGCCATTGCGGGGCAACAGGACCAAGACCCTTCCGAAATTGTGATCGACGAAGTGGCGGGTCAGCTTTTGGCGCTGAGCTTTACCGTGCTGCCTTTGTGGTGGCATGGGGTGGGCAGCCTGTTTCTGGGGGCTTGGCCCGCCTGGGTGATGCCGTTCCTGCTGTTTCGCCTGTTTGACATCTGGAAGCCGTGGCTTGTGGGCCGGGCAGATCGGCGCGGCGATGCGGCAGGGGTGATGCTGGATGATCTCTGGGCCGGGCTGTTCGCCGGGATTTGTTCGGTTATTCTGGCCGGTCTTTACCACGGGGCTCTGCAACCATGGCTGAACGGCTGAACATCGCGGATCTTTTGCAAACCGCCCGCGTCTGGGGCTGGCGCATTGCGACCGCCGAAAGCTGCACTGGCGGCATGGTGGCGGCTGCGCTGACCGATGTGCCGGGATCGTCAGATGTGTTTGACCGCGGCTTTGTCACCTATTCCAACGCCGCCAAGGTCGAGATGCTGGGCGTGCGGCCTGAGACGCTTGAAGCCCATGGCGCGGTGTCAGAAGAGGTGGCGCGCGAAATGGCACGCGGAGCACTGGCCCATGCCGATGCCTCACTGGCCGTGTCGATCACCGGGATCGCCGGGCCAGGCGGGTCTGAGCACAAGCCCGAGGGCCGGGTCTGCTTTGGGCTGGCCCAAGACGGCCGCGCCATAGTTACCCATACGGTGGAGTTCGGGGCCTTGGGCCGCGACGCAGTGCGCCTTGCCGCCCGCGATCATGCGTTGGGACTGTTGGCCCGCGCCGTACAGCCCTGAGGGTCATGGATAAAGACGCGCCGCGCGCGCTTCAAAGGCGCGCACCACGCGGCCCATCGCCTCGTTGAACACAAGGCCAATGATCCCGGCAAGAATCGCGTTCTTGAACTCGAAATCCACCTCGAAGGCTACTTCGCAGCCGCCCTCGGGTCGATCAGCAAATCGCCAGACCGATTTCAGGTGCTTGAAAGGTCCGTCGATATATTCGGTCAAAATCCGCTGATCCGCGCGCAACAGCGTCACCCGGCTGCCAAAGCGTTCGCGGAACACCTTAAAGCTGATGACCAGATCGGCCAGCATTTCCTCCCCCCCCTCAACGGGCCGGGTCGAACGGATGCGTGCCGCCGAGGTCCAAGGCAGAAACTCGGGATAGCGCGCCACATCGGCCACAAGATCGAACATCTGCGCCGCCGTATAGGGCAAGACCTTGGTTTCGCTGTGACGGGGCATCGGTGGGCGTCCTGAGGGAAATATAGCGTGGTTGGTGGTGACTTCCCCAGAGGTTTTGGTCTAGGAAGGGGGGCAAATCAAGAGGGCCCCATGCCACACCGTCCCTATGTGATCGATCAGATGATCTCGGCCAAGGCCATCGCGGCGCGGGTCGAGGCGCTGGCGGCCGAAATCACCGCTCATTACAAGGATTGCGACAAGCTGGTTGTGGTGGGCCTGTTGCGCGGGTCTTTCGTGTTCATCGCAGACCTCGTGCGCGAGATTGACCTGCCGGTTGAGGTGGATTTTCTCGAAGCCAGTTCCTACGGCGACGCCATGCATTCCAGCCGCGAAGTGCGCATCCTGAAGGACCTGCGCGGCGAGATTGCGGGGCAGGATGTGCTGGTGGTTGAAGATATCGTCGACACTGGCTTTACACTTAGCCACGTCAAGCGCCTGCTTCTAAGCCGTGAGCCACGTCGGTTGGAGGTGTGCGCGCTTTTGGACAAACCCTCGCGCCGCGAGGTAGATATAAAGGCAACCTGGACGGGTTTTGAGATTCCCGATGAGTTTGTCGTAGGATACGGAATTGATTTTGCACAACGAAATCGTAACTTGCCTTATATCGGCAAGGTGCGGTTCACCGAACCAGAATGACCATCAACTGGCTTTTGCGCATGTCAAAATGGGCGCGCAACCCGCCTTCGCCCGCGCGCGTCAGGCTAGTGGTGTCTGTGGTGGCGCTGTGCCTTGCGCTGTGGGGCGTTGAGATGATCTGGGGCTGGCCAGAGGCTTTGACGGTCAACAAACCCGCAAAGCCATGATCCGCCCCGCTTGGCTGAAAGAACAGGTTATTCCTGTCGCCGGCTGGTATAGTATTTTCAAGAGCGCCGAAGATCTTGGTTGGCCATAGGATTTTACATGACCCGTCGCGCCCTATTGATGGCATCCGGCCTTTTGCTGTTGGGCTTTGCCGCCTTTCTTATGGCGACCCAGCCCCGCCCTGCCCGTCAATCCGACCTGAACGGGCTAACCCCTGATGCCACCAATGGCGCTTTGGTCTTTGCCGCCGCAGGCTGCGCCTCATGCCATATGGCGCCGGGGGCAAAGGATGCTGAGGCGTTGGTGCTGGTGGGCGGCATGCGGTTTGCGTCTCAGTTTGGCACCTTTGCGGCCCCCAATATCTCGCCCGATCCGACCCATGGCATCGGCGGCTGGACGCTTGAGCACTTTGCCGCCGCCCTGCGCGACGGGATCACGCCAAAGGGCCAGCATTACTTTCCCGCCCTGCCCTACACCGCTTATAGCAAGATGACCGGGCAAGATGTCGCCGATCTTTGGGCTTATCTGCAAAGCCTGCCGCCTTCAGCCACACCCTCACACCCCCATGAGATCGGGTTCCCCTTCAATACTCGCCGTCTGATTGGTGGCTGGAAGCTGTTGTTTCTGACCCGTGAATGGCACCTGATCGAAGCCCCCAGCCCAGAGGTGGAGCGCGGCCGCTACATCGTTGAGGCGTTGGCTCATTGCGCCGAATGTCACACACCGCGCACCGCGCTGGGCGGGCTGGATGAAGGCCGCTGGATGGCCGGCGCGCCCTCACCCGACGGGCAAGGCCGGGTGCCCAACATCACCCCGGCCAAACTGACATGGAGCGCGGGCGAGATTTATACCTATCTGACCACCGGTTTCACGCCCGACTATGACAGCGTTGGCGGCCATATGGCGCATGTGGTGGACAATATGGCCAAGCTGCCCGAAGCAGACGTGCGCGCGGTGGTGGCCTATCTGAAGGCGCTGCCTGCGATCAAGTGAGCGCGCCGCAAGATCGGGCGGCAGATGTTCAGACCCCCCCCCTGAGGCAGCGTGCTGCAGCGCAATACCCTTATCCTCGCCCGAGCTTCTCCATCCGCGCCGCGCGCAGACGCGCGAAATCATCGCCCGCGTGATAGCTTGAACGTGTCAGCGGCGTGGCCGACACCATGAGGAAGCCTTTGCCATAAGCAGCCTCTTCGTAGCTTTTGAATTCATCCGGTGTGACGAACCGGTCAATCCGGTGATGTTTGGGCGTTGGTTGCAGATACTGGCCAATGGTCAGAAAATCGACATCGGCCGCGCGCATGTCATCCATCACCTGCAAGACGCCCGCGCGAGTTTCACCCAATCCCACCATGATGCCCGATTTGGTAAACATCGTTGGGTCCAGCTCTTTCACCTTTTGCAGCAGGCGCAGCGAATGGAAATAGCGCGCACCTGGGCGAACTTCGAGGTAAAGCCCCGGCACGGTTTCAAGGTTGTGGTTGAACACATCGGGGCGCGCTTCAACCACTTTTTCCAACGCACTCGGCGGGCATTTCAGGAAATCGGGCGTCAGGATTTCAATCGTGGTACCCGGCGCGCGGTGGCGGATGGCGCGGATGGTCTGGGCGAAATGCTCTGCCCCGCCATCGTCCAGATCATCCCGGTCAACCGAAGTGATGACCACATGTTTCAGACCCAGCTCGCTGACCGCATGGGCCACCTTGCCCGGCTCGAACGCGTCCAGCGCCTGCGGCTTGCCGGTGGCGACGTTGCAAAAGGTGCAGCCGCGCGTGCAAATTTCGCCCATGATCATCATGGTGGCGTGACCTTGGCTCCAGCATTCGCCAACATTCGGGCAGCCCGCCTCTTCGCAGACCGTCACCAGCTTTTTCGATTTCAGGATGTCACGCGTTTGCTTGTAGCCCTCGGACGTGGGGGCCTTGACGCGGATCCATGCCGGTTTTTTCGGCTGCTCCTGATCGGGGCGATGCGCCTTCTCGGGGTGGCGTTGATTGGGCAACTTGAGATCGCGCAACGGAATTTCCCCCTAACGAAAGACATGATGGAGGATAGTGTGTCGCAAGGCCAAAGGCAACCGGCTGGACGGCGAAGCGGCGTCCGGGGGGCCTTGGTCTGCAATCGTCGGGCAAGGCCAAAGACACAGGCCGCCCGCTTGAATGGTAACAGGAGGGACTATGTCCAAGAAACTGACAGCCGAGGTCATTGGCACCTTTATTTTGGTGTTGTTTGGGTGCGGCGCGGCCGTTATCGGAGGCAATGCCATCGGCTTTACCGGCATCTCGCTGGCCTTTGGCCTTGCGATCGTGGCTGCGGCCTACGGGCTTGGCGCAATCTCGGGGGCGCATCTTAATCCGGCAGTGTCCTTTGGCATGGTGGCGGCAGGCCGCATGACGGTGAGCGATGCGATCAGCTATTCCATTGCGCAGATCATCGGTGCCATCCTTGGCGCGGGGGTGCTTTATCTGATCGCTTCGGGCAGCGCGGGCTGGACGGGGGGCCTTGGGGCCAACGGATATGGCGCGGGCTATCTGGGTGAATACTCGCTGACCGCGGCCTTGGTGTTCGAGGCGGTGATGACCTTCCTCTTCGTCACGGTGATCCTGGGCGCAACGGGCCGTGGTTCGGCGGCTGGTTTTGCCGGTCTGGCCATCGGCCTGACGCTGGCCGCGATCCACCTTGTCGGCATCAATGTCACCGGCGTCTCGGTCAACCCGGCCCGCTCGATTGGTCCGGCACTTTTCTCGGGCGGATCATCCCTGGCGCAGTTGTGGGTCTTTATCGTCGCACCATTGGCTGGGGGGCTGCTGGCCGGAGCGCTGTACAAAGCCGGGATCACCCGCGCCGACTGATCGGTTCCAAATAAAACCAAATAAGGGGCGCGGGGAACATCTCAGCGCCCCTTTTCCTGTACCATTGATCTATGTCACAGAAGGCGTTCCCCTGCGTCGCCATAACCGGCCAATGACCTTGATCGAACTCGCCTTCGCCCTTCTTGCCCTTTTGGCCACGCCCGGCCCGACCAACACGCTTTTGGCGCTTGCCGGCGCGCAGGGCGTGCGTCGCCCGCTGATGCTGCCGCTGGCCGAACTGGCGGCCTATATGGCGACTGTGGTTCCGCTGTCGGTCTGGGGCCAGACCTGGTTGGAGGCGACCCCAAAGTTGCGCTTGATCCTGACCTTGGCCGCCGCAGTCTGGGTGGCTGTGCTGGCGGTCAGACTGTGGCGGCACGCGATGCAAGCCGAAGCGCGGGGCGCACCGGGGGTGACAGCGCTGCAGGTGGGGGTGACGACGCTTTTGAACCCCAAAGCATTGGTCTTTGGGCTGGTGCTTATCCCATCCGGTCCCGATGTTGTGGCGGGCTTGTGGCTCTTCGCTGGGTTGGTGATTGCTGTTTCGCTCGCATGGCTTTGGATTGGGGCGCGGCTGGCCGGGCGATATCAGCCGCTGGTCAACCGGGGCGGTGCGGTTTGGCTGGGGATGCTGGCCGCCCTTCTGTTGGGCCGTGTGCTGACGGCCTAAGGCGCTGTGCACCACCTGACGATGGCGATTTCAGCCCGGGCAAGGTTCCTCTGGCCTTTCTGCCCTGCCTCCTGTAAGGCCCGCGCCAAAGCTGACAAAGAAAGAGACCCCTCCCGATGGAGCTTCGCAACATCGCCATTATCGCGCACGTCGACCATGGCAAAACCACCTTGGTGGACGAACTGCTGAAACAGTCCGGATCCTTCCGCGACAATCAGGCGGTTTCCGAACGCGCCATGGACAGCAACGACATCGAGCGCGAGCGCGGCATCACCATCCTCGCCAAATGCACCTCGCTGGAATGGCAAGGCGCGCGGATCAACATCGTTGACACCCCCGGCCACGCCGATTTCGGTGGCGAGGTGGAGCGAATCTTGTCGATGGTCGATGGGGTTGTGCTGTTGGTTGACGCCGCCGAAGGCCCGATGCCACAGACGAAATTCGTGACATCCAAGGCGCTGGCCTTGGGCCTTCGCCCGATTGTGGTTCTGAACAAGGTTGACAAGCCCGACGCCGAACCCGCGCGCGCGCTGAACGAAGTGTTCGATCTGTTCGCCAACCTTGGCGCAACCGATGAACAGCTTGATTTCCCGCATCTTTACGCATCTGGCCGCTCTGGCTGGGCCGATGTCGAACTCGATGGTCCGCGCAAGGATCTGAACGCGCTTTTCGATCTGGTCATGCGTCACGTTCCGGCGCCCGCGCAAATCGCGCGCCGGAATGAGCCGTTCCAGATGCTGGCAACCACCCTGTCAGCCGACCCCTTCATCGGCCGTATTCTGACAGGCCGGGTCGAGGCAGGCACCTTGCGTGCCGGTGAAACCATCAAGGCGATCACCCGCGACGGCGAGCGTATTGAGCAATTCCGCGTATCAAAGGTTCTGGCCTTCCGCGGCCTGACCCAAACCCCGATTGACGCCGCCGAAGCCGGCGACATCGTGACCCTTGCCGGCATGTCCAAAGCGACCGTCGCCGACACGCTTTGCGCGCTGGAAATTGACACCGCCCTGCCCGCGCAGCCGATTGATCCGCCGACGATCTCGGTCACCTTCGGGATCAACGACTCGCCCTTGGCTGGCAAAGAAGGCTCCAAGGTGCAATCGCGCGTCATCCGCGAACGCCTGATGAAAGAGGCTGAGATCAACGTCGCGATCAAGGTTTCTGACACCGAATCCGGTGATGCCTTTGAAGTCGCGGGTCGCGGCGAGTTGCAGATGGGCGTCTTGATCGAAAACATGCGCCGCGAAGGGTTCGAGCTGTCTATCAGCCGCCCGCGCGTGCTGTTTCGCGACATCGACGGCGTCAAGCATGAGCCGATTGAAGAGGTCACCATCGACGTTGATGACGAATACACCGGCGCGGTGATCGAAAAGATGACCGGTCCGCGCAAGGGCGATCTGGTCGAGATGAAGCCCGCCGGTGCAGGCAAGACCCGCATCATTGCACATGTGCCCTCGCGTGGTTTGATCGGCTATCACGGGCAGTTCATGACCGACACCCGTGGCACCGGGGTTCTGAACCGGGTGTTCCATGACTGGGCCCCGCACAAAGGCCCGATCGAAGGCCGCCGTCAGGGCGTGCTGATTTCCATCGAAACCGGCATCTCGGTGGCCTATGCCATGTGGAAGCTGGAAGATCGTGGCCACTTTTTCATCGGCGTCCAGGAAGCCATCTATGCTGGCATGATCCTGGGCGAGCATAACCGCGACAACGACCTTGAGATCAACGCGCTCAAGGGCAAGCAATTGACCAACGTTCGCGCCAGCGGAACCGATGAAGCGGTGCGTCTGACCACCCCGGTCAAGATGTCCTTGGAACAGTGCATCGCCTATATCGACGATGATGAACTGGTCGAAGTGACCCCGAAATCGGTGCGGATGCGCAAACGGTTCCTTGATCCGAATGAGCGCAAACGCAATCGCAACAAAGACTGATCTGACAAGAAAAACCGCCCCTTGGGGCGGTTTTTTAATGTTATGGCGGATCGCATTCCATCTGATCCAGATCGAATGCGAGCCAAGACAGCCAAGCCGTTTGGAATGTTGCATAGCGTTTGATCGGCTGAACCCGATCAAATGCGATACGCTCCAGAGACAGTGTTTTGAAATCTGACCCTACCGCTTAGGCAGCGGCGGCCAAACGGCAAGGCTGGAACTCTTCCACCTTCACATCTGCGCCGTCAAAGGTGCAGAAACTCGACGCTGGCACCTCATGCCAGCCGCCCTCCTCTGCCTCCAAAGGCTCGGACACCACGGCCATACCGCCGCGCGTGGCCGACCAGCGATAGTAAAGTGACGGCGCGAGGTCGTCTGTAGCGTAGCGCACCGCATAAAGCCGGTGTCCATCCGACAGGGCCGCCGTCATCCGCAAATGCGGCAAGGCACCCTTGGCGCGGGCAAGGCCAATGAACCGGGCCGAGGCACGCTCCAACGCGCCGCGCGGATCGCCGTCCAACCCTTCGGCAATCGCGACCAGAAAGATCGCCTCGCTGTCGGTAGCGCCTTTGCGCGCGCCATACAGCCCATCTGGGATCATCATATCGGCATCGCGGCGGAACTGGTCATAGCCGCCCACCTGCCCGTTGTGCATGAAACTCCACTGCCCATGCACGAAGGGGTGGCAATTATTGCGGCTGGTGGCGCTGCCGGTCGAGGCGCGCACATGCGCCATGAACAGGCCAGAGCGCACCTGCGCGGTCAGGCTGCGCAGGTTGGGGTCAGACCAGGCCGGCATCACATCGCGGTAAAGCCCCGGCTCGGGGCGGTCGCCATACCACGCGACACCAAACCCATCGGCGTTGATCGCCGAATGACACTGCGTGGCGCAGTGGCTTTGGTGAATAAGCGAATGGCCGGGTCGGCTGATGATTTCCTCAAGGAAAATCGGCGCACCCGAATATGCGGCCCAACGGCACATCAGTGTTGCCCCATAACAATAAACATGCCTGCCTCGTGGCTTTTCTTCACCTTACCACGAAACAGGGCCTGGCGCGGAGAAAATCCGCGCAAATTGTTCATTCCGCCTCTTCCACCACCATCAGATCGCGCACCGCAGCCCCACGGGCGTGGGACAGTGCGGCCTGATAAGCGTCGGAGTGATAGCACTCTACCGCCTTTTCAAGGCTGGGAAAGCGCGCGACAACATTGCGCGGGCGGTCATTGCCTTCAAGCTGCACATAGCGGCCGGCACGGGCAAGGAAATGGCCACCATGGGCGGCAATCGCGGGGCCCGCGAGGGCTGCGTACTTGCCATAAGCCTCGGCGTCGGTCACTTGCACATGGGCAATCCAGAGTGCGGTGGGCATTTTAAGCCTCCAATGCGGCTTCGACCGCTTTCAGTGCCGCATCGGCCAGCGCGATATCTGCGCCACCGCCTTGGGCCATATCCGGACGGCCACCGCCGCCTTTGCCGCCCAAAGCCTCAACCGCCGCCTTGGCCAACGTTACCGCCGATATCCGGTCTGTCAGGTCGGCCGTCACCCCGGCAGCCACCGCAGGTCTGGCCCCAGTGTCGGCAATCAGCACGACAGCCCCCGAGCCGATCCGGGCCTTCATCTCGTCAATGAGGCTGGGAAGATCCTTGCCCGACACGCCCGTCATCACCTGAGCAATCAGCTTTATGCCATTGATCTCTTTCGCCTCTGGTCCGCCAGACTTGCCGCCCATCGCCAGATCGCGGCGCAGGTTCGCCACTTCGGTCTGCAGCGCCTTGCGCTCTTCCATCAGCGCCTTCAACCGCTCAACAACCTCGGCAGGTGCGGCCTTCAGCACCGTCGCTGCCTCAAGAAGCTTGGCCTCTTGAGCCTTGAGATGGTCAACAGCCGCTTGGCCCGTCAGCGCCTCAAACCGGCGCACACCGGCGGATGAGGCGCTGTCGCCAAGGGCGACAAAAGCGCCAATGTCACCCGTGCGTGCCACATGGGTGCCGCCGCACAGTTCCAGCGAATAGGTGTTGCCGTCGGTGCCCTTGCCCGAACCGTCCTGCAAGCCCATCGAGACGACACGCACCTCCTCGCCGTATTTCTCGCCGAAAAGCGCCTGTGCGCCCAAGGCGCGGGCATCGTCGGGGGTCATGATGCGGGTGTCGACGGGGCTGTTCTGACGGATGAACGCATTCACCTCGGCTTCAACCTGCGCCAGTTCCGCTGCTGTCATGCCGGTGGAATGGCTGAAGTCAAAACGCAACCGATCGGGCGCGTTCAAGCTGCCCTTTTGCGCAACATGATCGCCCAATGCCCGGCGCAGCGCCTCATGCAAGAGGTGGGTTGCTGAATGGTTGGCGCGAATCTGCGAACGGCGGCTGTGCGACACTTCCAACTTGGCCGGTTGGCCGCGCAGGATGGTGCCTTCGGTCACGGTGGCAACATGGATGAACACGCCCGCCGTCTTGCGAGTGTCGGTGACCTCGGCCACACCGGTCTGGGTGCGGATAAAGCCATGATCGCCCACCTGTCCGCCACTTTCGGCATAGAAAGGCGACTGGTTTACCACAATTTGTACAGATGTACCGGTTTCAGCTGAACCGATCTCGGCCCCATCGCGTACCAGGGCGTTGATCTGGCCTTCGGCGGCCTCCAATTCATACCCCAGGAATTCAGTGGTGCCGTGGGCCTCGGCCAAGCCGAACCAAATGGCCGCATCGGCCGTACCGCCCGCCCCCGACCAAGCAGCACGCGCCTTGGTCTTTTGCTCTTCCATCGCCGCGTCAAAGCCTTGAACATCCACCGCGCGGGCCTTTTCGCGCAAGACATCCTGCGTCAGGTCCAAGGGGAATCCATAGGTGTCATACAGCTTGAACGCCACCTGCCCCGGCAAATCGGCGCCGTCGGGCAGACGGTCCAACTCGTCATTCAACAGCCGCAAGCCACGGTCGAGCGTGGTCTTGAACCGGGTTTCCTCAAGCTTCAGCGTCTCTTCAATCATGCTTTGGGCGCGGGCCAGTTCCGGATAGGCTGCCCCCATCTGCCGCACGAGCGCAGGCACCAGACGGAACATCACCGGATCTTGGGCGCCCAGCATGTGCGCATGGCGCATCGCGCGGCGCATGATGCGGCGCAAAACATAGCCGCGCCCTTCGTTCGACGGCGTAACACCATCCGCGATCAGGAACGAGACCGAGCGCAAATGGTCGGCGATCACCCGGTGGCTGGTCTTGCCCTTGCCATCTGGGTCGGAGTTCGTCGCATGCGCCGAAGCCTCGATCAGGCTGCGCATCAGGTCGGTGTCATAATTGTCGTGCTTGCCCTGCAACAGCGCGCCAATCCGCTCCAACCCCATGCCAGTGTCGATCGACTGCATCTCCAAGGGGACAAGCCGCCCATCTGCGAACTGCTCGTTCTGCATAAAGACGTTGTTCCAGATCTCGATGAACCGGTCGCCATCCTGTTCGGCGCTGCCGGGTGGGCCGCCCCAGATGCTGGGGCCATGGTCATAGAAAATCTCGGTGCAGGGACCGCAGGGGCCGGTCGGCCCCATGCGCCAGAAGTTGTCATCCGACGCGATGCGGATGATCCGCTCTTCCGGCAGGCCTGCGATCTTGCGCCAATAGCCCGCAGCCTCATCGTCGGTGTGATAGACGGTGACGGTCAGCTTGTCTTTCGGCAGGCCTAAATCCTTGGTCAACAGCTCCCACGCAAAGGAAATCGCCTGTTCCTTGAAATAGTCGCCGAACGAAAAATTCCCCAGCATTTCAAAGAAGGTATGGTGGCGCGCGGTATAGCCCACATTGTCCAGATCATTGTGCTTGCCGCCCGCGCGCACGCATTTTTGCGCCGTTGTTGCGCGCTTGTAATCGCGGGTTTCCACGCCGGTGAAGCAGTTCTTGAACTGAACCATGCCCGAATTGGTGAACATCAGCGTCGGGTCGTTGCGCGGCACAAGCGGGCTCGACTCCACATGACGGTGGCCGTTGCGGACGAAGAAATCGGTGAAAGTCGAGCGGATGTCGTTCAAGGACGCCATAGGAACCCCTTCGGGATGCGGTTTCGCACCCGTTTAGCCCCGCCTGCCCGCCCTGTCCACGGGCTTTGTGCAGGAAAAGCAAAGGCCAGAGCTTCGGCTCTGGCCTTTGATTCCTTGGTCAAATTCTGGAATCAGTCGTCCAGAACATCGTCCTTGGCAGCCACGGTGAAATCAAGACCATTGGCGGCGCGGATCTTGTCCTCGATCTCGGCGGCGACGCCGGGGTTCTGCTTTAGGAAGATCTTGGCATTCTCGCGGCCTTGGCCAATGCGCTCATCCTTGTAGGAATACCAGCTGCCCGACTTTTCAACGACGCCTGCCTTGACGCCAAGATCGACCAGCTCGCCCACTTTCGAGATGCCTTCACCATACATGATGTCGAATTCCACCTCTTTGAAGGGTGGCGATACCTTGTTTTTCACCACTTTGACGCGGGTCGCGTTGCCGACAACCTCATCACGGTCCTTGATCGCGCCCGTGCGGCGGATGTCTAGGCGGACAGATGCGTAGAATTTCAGCGCATTGCCGCCGGTGGTGGTTTCAGGGCTGCCGAACATCACGCCAATCTTCATGCGGATCTGGTTGATGAAGATCACCATGCAGTTCGACCGTCCGATCGACGCGGTCAGCTTGCGCATCGCCTGGCTCATCAAACGGGCCTGACTGCCCATCTGCATGTCACCCATATCGCCTTCGATTTCCGATTTCGGCACCAGAGCGGCCACAGAGTCGACAACAATCAGGCTCACCGCGCCCGAGCGTACCAGCGTATCGACAATCTCAAGCGCCTGTTCGCCGGTGTCGGGCTGGCTGATCAAAAGCTCATCCAGATTGACGCCCAGCTTCTTGGCATATTGCGGATCCAGCGCGTGTTCGGCGTCGACAAAGGCGCAGACCCCGCCCTTCTTCTGGCTTTCGGCCACCACATGCAGCGTCAGTGTGGTCTTGCCCGAGCTTTCTGGGCCGTAGATCTCAACGATCCGACCCTGCGGCAGGCCACCAATGCCCAACGCGATATCAAGACCGAGCGAACCGGTTGAGGTCGCCTCAATGTCCATCACCGCGCTGTCCTGACCCAGCTTCATGATCGAGCCTTTGCCAAACTGACGCTCGATCTGTGCCAGCGCGCTTTCCAGCGCCTTTGCCTTGTCCATGCCCTGCTTCCCGTTCAACTCGAGGAGGTTCGCCACCGCCACCATTGCCGTTCTCCTTATCACATGACCGCACGTCGGCGGCAATTGCCCGGATGTTCCTGATTTGTTTTTCACATATGAATACAAAACAAGAACAAATCAATCAAATTCTTCCTGCCAGCTTTTCCTCAGCATGATTAAGGAATAGTTAGCGCCCGCCCGGTTGGGTGCATTTGAGATGGATTTCTTGCGCCGCATGGGCTGCGGCTGGGCAACGAGGTGAGAGATTTGGCATCATGATGGTGTTCTGGCAGGAAAGATTGGCGATTCTGGCCACTCCAAAAACCGCGTCGACCGCAATCGAGGCGGCCTTGGGCGGATTGGCGGCAGTGGTCATTCATCGGCCCAAGGCCCTGAAGCACACAGATGCCCGCCGATTCGCAAGCTTTTGGAAGCCCTATCTCACCCAGGCGTCGGGCGCACAGTTCGAAGTGGCCGCCTTGATGCGCGATCCAAAAGACTGGCTGGGCAGCTGGTATCGCGATGGTCAGCGCGACGATGTGGAGCCTGAAAGGTCAACGCTTGGGATCAGTTTCGATGATTTCGTGCAGGCCTATTGTGGATCGGGTCCGCGCCCAAGCTATGCCGATGTCGGCTCGCAGGCCGAATTTCTTGGCGGGACCGGACCCGCGCAGGTGGACAGGCTTTTTCGCTATGAGGACCTGAGCGGGTTTCTCAATTTTCTGGAGGATCGGCTGGGGTGCGAAATTCATTTGCCGCGGCTGAATGTGTCGCCTTTGTGCGATACCAGTCTGTCTGCCCAGACAGAGGCGCGCCTACAGCAAGTCTGTGCCGAGGATTTTGCGATGTTCAACAGGCTGGGCCGCGCCTGACGCAGGGGCTTTAGGGCCTTGGGTTTGCGCGCCGGTTGACCTGCGCGTTGACCCATTGCGCCGCGCACGGCAAGGTTGTTCGCCGCCAATCACGCCAAAGTCTTCGATTCTCCCGCTCAGCGGCGCCATGCGCCGTGCCGATTACGCCTCATTCACGGCCTCAAGAATCGGCAGCGGTGTGTTGCCCGATAACACCAGCGTCAGATGCTGGCGTTCGGGATCCACCCGCGCGGGCAGCGGCAGCGTTTGCTGCCGCAGCTCCAACGCCGCCCGCAACGCCTCAGGCCATTACAACGCGAGAAGGACCCGCTTCATCGGGCCGACAATCGCGCCAGCCGGTCCAAAATCTCGCGCCGCACCGGGCCTTCGCGCGGGGCATCTTGCAACTGGGTAAGCAGGTCTTGCGCGGGCGGCGGTCGATTGCCACCGTGCCAACCAAGACCAGCCAGAACCGAGCGTGCCGCTTCGGGCAACACATTTGGCACGGCTGCATCCGAGAGATCAGCCCATAACAGCGTCCAAAGCCGCGCGACGGTCCAAGGGTTATAGCCGCCTCCACCCAACAGCAAAAACCGCGGTGATAGTGGCCGCAAACCGGCCAGCACGGCACGATGCGCATTGTTCGACAGTGCCAGCCGCGACAAGGGATCCTCGAGCAGCGCATCCGCCCCGGCCTGCAACACGATGAGATCGGGCTTGAACGCGGCAACCCTTGGCAAGATCAGCCCGTCCAGCACCGCGCGCATCTCGGTGTCATTGAACCCGCGCGGCACCGGCAGGTTAAAGGCATTGCCGCCCCCGTCGTCAGTCAGCAACCCACTGAAAGGCCAACGGTTTTCTTCATGCACAGAAATGAGCAGTACCGAGGCATCACCTGCCAGCCCCGCCTCGACACCATCGGCGTGATGGGCGTCAATGTCGATATAGGCCACTCGCGCCAACCCGGCGCGGCGCGCGGTCAGGATGCCAAGGACCGGATCGTTCAAGTAGCAAAACCCGTTCGCCCGATCGCGCAGGCCATGATGTGTGCCGCCACCCGGCACATGCACGGCCCCCGACGGTGCAGCCGCCAGCGTCTCGGCGGCCCACATCACCCCTCCCGCCCCGGTGGCAGGACGGCGGAACATCTCGGCAAAGACCGGGTTCGACAGCGTGCCAAGCCCGTGACGCCTGGTCACCTCGGGCGACACCGCGCCCTCAGCCTCGGCGGCTTGCAGGGCGGTGATGTAATCGGGGTCATGCCACAGACGCAGCGCCGCGGGTTTCGCACGCGGGCTGGTTCGATAGTGCTCAGCCGACAAAAGGCCCAAAGCGCGGCCCAAATCCATCACTGTCGAGACGCGCGGCACCCGCAGGGGGTGATGTGCGCCATAGCTAGACCCGCGATAAATCTCTGATCCAACAAAGATCGGCGACAGGGATGCTGCTGGGTCAGATCGGATCATGTGATAAGAATAGGGCAGGCCGAAAGGCAAACAAGGGCGTGATGTGGCTTAAAAGTCCTTTTCCTTGTTATGGATTCATGGAATACTTATGAAAACATGGCAAAATCGGGGCAACACCCGTTAACAGGCGAACAGGCAAGCAGCATGGCCGAAGGCAGCGTTGACCATCCCGGCGCGGAGGGGTCTGATCCACTGGGGAGCCCCATTGTCGACGCGCGCACGCAATATGGCGCGCTGTGCTGGCGCATGCATCGCGGCAAGGTTGAGGTGCTGCTGATCACCAGCCGTGACACCGGCCGCTGGGTGATCCCGAAGGGCTGGCCGATTGCCGGCCTCGCGCCGGCCGAAACCGCCGCGCGCGAGGCTTGGGAGGAAGCGGGTGTCGAAGGCGACATCGCGGATGATGGGCTTGGCGTATTCGACTATGACAAAACGCTTGGGCCCAAGGGATCTGTTCCCTGCTCGGTTGAGGTTTTCGGGCTGCGGGTGGCCGAGTTGAAGGGGAAGTTCCCCGAACACAAAGAGCGCCGCCGCAAATGGTTTGATTTCGAAAAGGCCGCGCGCAAGGTCGCCGAGCCCGAGCTTCGCGCGCTGTTGCTTGCCTTGCCTGCGCGGTTGGCTGTGGCGTGACACGCAGGGCAGATCAGAAAGCCCCCTTGTGACCACAGCCCCCCTTGCCGAGAGCGCTGTTTCCCCCCAGATTGCTCGCATGATCCACTATGACCTGAAATGCCCCAAGGGCCACGATTTTGATGGCTGGTTCAAATCTGCCGATGCATTCGACAGCCTTTTGAAGGCCGGTTATGTCACCTGCACGATCTGCGGCGCGGCGGATGTGGAAAAGCGCATCATGGCACCCGCCGTGCGGCCTGCGCGCAGTGTTGGCGAAAAACCAAAACTGACCCAACCGCAAAACGACGTCGAGGCCGCCTTGGCCGAAATGCGTCGCAAGATCGAAGAAAACTCGGAATATGTCGGGCTGAACTTTGCCGCCGAAGCTCGCGCAATGCATGAAGGCTCGATTGACGACCGCGCGATTTATGGCGAGGCCAAGCCTGATGAGGCACGTGCCCTGTTGGAAGACGGCATACCTGTCGCCCCCCTGCCCTTTATGCCGAAGCGTCAGGCGAATTAGACCAACCCGACGCACCCGGTCATCATCCGAACGCCAGCGCCGCCTTTAGAATAGCGTGAACTTTCCCAGATCGCGCTGGCCGGTGGGCGTCGCGACGACACGGCGCGTCCAACATGAATTGGCCAAGACCACTTGTGCCCCTGCCCCACAGTCGCGCAGACCAATAGCGCGCCGTCGGCTCTGCCAACTCGGCCCGCGTGATGTCTTGTGCAGCGACTGGCCCGCTTAGGCCAGCCAGACCGCACAAGTGCCCGGCATCAGATCTGCTTTTCGGGCATCTGAACCCGAAGGCCCTCCATCGCGGCGGTGACCTTGATCTGACAGGTCAGGCGCGAGGTCGCGGGATCGGGGTTCCATGCGAAATCCAGCATGTCCTCTTCCATCGACTCTTTCTTTGGCAGCCGGTCAACCCATGCCGGATCGATGTAGACATGGCAGGTCGAACAGGCGCAGGCACCGCCGCAATCAGCCTCGATACCCGGAATACCGTTGTCGCGCGCGCCTTCCATCACGGTCAGCCCGGGGGCCACATCGACCACATGTTCCTTGCCACCATGTTCCACGTAAGTGATCTTTGCCATTGTTCCTGATCCTGCCTGAAATGTCGCCCTTTGGGGGATTGCCCTGAAATAAGCGATGAACGCGCGAATGGCCAGAGGGGGCAGCAGGCCGTAAAGCAGACGGGCTGACACTAGGCAACTTCAGGAAAGGGCGCTAGATTGCGCCCCGAAGAATGGCCAAAGGTGAACTTTGGCGACAGGCGGGCGGTGCATGCGGGTTTCCCTTTTTCTTGGCGTTTCGCTGGCTGTTGGTCTTGGCAGCCTGCTTGGCGCCTGTCAGTCGGTGACGGTCAAGGCACCAAGCCAGACCCCGCTGGCGGGTGAGGTGGTGCGGCTCAAGGGGGACGGTCCGCCGCCCTCATTGCCGGGTGAGTGCTGGGCCCCCTCTGTGTCGCCTGCGGTGATTGAAACGCTGACCGAACAGGTTCTGGTCTCTGAAGAGGTGCGCGATGCCTCTGGCACGGTCATCAAGCCTGCCAGCTTTCGCACCCGGACCCAGCAGCGCATGGTGCAGGACCGCGAGGAAATCTGGTTCCGTGCGCCCTGCGCTGAGGTGCAAAGCGTGCAGTTCATCGCCAGCCTGCAGAGGGCGCTGAAGGCAAGGGGGCTTTATGTGCTGCCGATCACCGGTGAGATGAACCCCGAGACCGCCGAAGCCGTGCGGCGCTTTCAGGCCGAGCGCGGATTGGACAGCCCTGTCCTGTCGCTGGCGGCTGCGCGCGAGTTGGGGTTGACGGCCACCAGTCTGGAAGATCTGTGACCCCCGCCGCCGCACGATACAAAGCGCATGTTGCGCAGGCCTGGGCAGCAGCCCCGGCGGATGGGGCGCATGATCTGGGCCATCTTGCCCGCGTCTGGGCCAATGCCCGCACGATTGCCCTGGACGAGCCAGATGTAGATTGGCCCGTGCTAGAGGCTGCGGTCTGGTTTCATGATCTGGTGAACCTGCCAAAGAACAGCCCCGACCGCGCCCGCGCCTCGATGCTGTCAGCTGACGCTGCGGTGGCCTTTTTGCGCTCCGACGGATTTCCACCCGAAAAGCTGCCCGCCGTGGCCCATGCCATTGCCGCCCACAGCTTTTCGGCCGGCATTACGCCCGAGACCGCCGAAGCGCGTGTCTTGCAGGATGCTGATCGGCTGGAGGCTTTGGGCGCCATTGGGCTGGCGCGCATGTTCCTGATCTCGGGGCGGATGGGCGGTGGGATTGTCGATATGGACGACCCGATGGCACTGCACCGGCCCTTGGATGACAAGGCCTTTGCGCTGGATCATCTGGAGGTCAAACTCCTGGGCCTGCCCGCCACAATGCAGACCCGAACCGGGCGCTTGATGGCCGAAGAGCGCGCCGAATGGATGATGTCGTTCCGCAGCCGGCTGTTGGTCGAAGTTGGGTGAAGTTGGGGCGCAGACCTGAAAAAGCCCCGGAGTGATCCGGGGCTTTTTGGTTTGAGCCGTTTCGGTGAGAGCCCTTTAGGCTTCCGCAAACCCCTGCCCTAGTTGGCAGATGCGTGCAACAGCGGCGTGATGACCCGCACGGCCACACGGCGGTTGCGCCGCTCGTCTGCCTCGGTGTCGATCAAAAGCTCGGCTTCGCCATAGCCTTGGATCACCAAGTTTTCCGGCGGGATCTCGAAATACTCGCTCAGCGCCAAGGCAACCGATTCCGCGCGCCGATCGGATAGCGCAAGGTTCATCGCCGCGCGTCCCACAGCATCGGTATGGCCTTCGATCAGGAACATCTCAGCCGGGTTTTCGGCCAGAAGATCCTGCATCAAGGTGCCCAGATCGGCCAGTTCCTCGGCCTCGGAGGCGCGGATTGCGGCCGATCCGCTGTCGAAGGTGACATTGCCCGCATCGATGGTCGCGGCCAGCGCGCGCACCTGTGGAATTTCGCGCACTTGGCGAAGGCTGAAGGTGCGGCCGCTGCGGGAGGCTTCAATCGCGGCCAGCCGCGCCTTGAGCCGGGCATCCTCATCCTTGGCCGAAATCTGCGTACGACTTGGGCGTGGCTCGGGAAGTTCGCTGATCACGACCGGAACCTCACGCGCAAGATCGTCGATCAAGACGATTTCGCGGCCAATGGAGTCATAGGTCGCGCGGCGCAGTACACGGCCCGTGGCGTCGCGGATCGTCACCACCTGCGTGCCATCAGCGCGTTCGACGATGGTCCGGGTCGAGCCGTCGGCGAAGGTTTCGGTACGCACGGTTGATCCGGGGCGGCGCAGGACGGTGTCATCGTCCTTGTAGACCGAATAGGTGCCGTCAGTGTTCAAGACCACCACCCGGTCACCGGTGTTGGAAACGACCTGACGATCCTCGCGGTCATTGGCCCCTTTGATGATGGCACCAATCGCCAAGGCACCCAGTGCGAAAAGTCCAACCTTTTCAAGATCTGATAGGCGATCCTTCTTGCCCGGTGCCACGGTGACGGGGGCTGCGGAAAACTCTTGCGAGGAGGAGCGGGTGTCCTCTTCGCCCAAAACCGTGATGACGCTGGTCACCGCGTCGGGCGAGGTTGGGGCCTCGGCCAACGGCAGGGGTTGTGAAACGGGCTCGCTTGACGATTCGGTGGTCGAGGTGCCCGCATCGGCTGCGGCCTCTTGGCCGGCGTCTGGCAATAGCGTGGCGGCAGCACCCAGCACGGTGGGGTCCAGCACCTCGGGCGCGGCCAAAAGCTCACCCAAGGTTTGCACCTCGGCTTCGCTGACAACAGGCACTTCGACGGGAACGGCTTCGGGGTCAATCTCGACAACCTCAGCCTTAAGCCCGGCGCTGGGGTCGACCATGGCTCCGGCGGGGTCGAGGATCAGCTCTTCTTTCGCGGCCTCAATGGCCTCTGCCTCAGCGGCAGCCTCGGCTTCGGCAGTGGCGGCAGCGTCTGCTTCGGCGGCGTCCACTTCTGCGGCTTCTGCCTCTGGAGCGGCGGTAGCCTCTGCTTGAGCGGCAGCAGCGGCTTCTACCTCGGCGGCGGCGGTGGCCTCTGCTTGAGCGGCAGCAGTGGCTTCTACCTCGGCGGCGGCCTCTGCCTCTGCTGCAGACTCCGCTTCGACAGTCGCAGCAGCTTCTGCGTCAAGGGCCGCTGCAGCAGCGGCAGCCTCTACTTCGGCGGTCGCGGCAGCTTCTGCGGCGGCTGCAGCGGCAGCAGCTTCAGCTTCAACTGCAGCGGCGGCTTCAACCTCCGCCGCGACGGCGGCGGCGGCCTCCACTTCGGCAGCGGCGGCAGCGTCTGCGGCCTTGGCAGCCTCCGCTTCAGCGGCAGCAGCGGCTTCTGCTTCCAGCGCGGCGGCCGCCTCTGCTTCTAAATTGGCAGCAGCTTCAGCTTCACTCGGGGCTGTCTCAGAGATCACCCCATCAGCGGGCTCGGGCACCGACAGGCCCTCGGGTCCGTAGTTTTCCAGTAAGCAGGGTGCCTCGGCAGTGGGTTCGCACAAGACCGTGCCATCTTCGGCCACGATGGACCCCGTTTCGGTCAGGGTCTGGGCCATGAGGGGCCAAGGGTTGACCGGTGCAAGCGCAATCGACAGCGCCGTGGTCGTGGTGAGCAAACGTCTCATAGCAATCCTTTCACGCGGCACGAGGGGCCGACACCGATTCCCGTCAGGCCAGTCAGCACGACCGGTCCCCCCCTTTTATGCCAAAGCATGCCTGCTAGACGATAACATGGGTCAGGTCAGGTGTTGCTAGGCGAAATCAAGCGCATCAGTCGGGCCTTCTCACCGTGGTCGGTGGGGTCGGAAATCACCGTGGCCAGCGCCTCGAGCGAGGTGACCGAATGGCCCGCGCGAAAGCTGTCGACATGGGGCAACATGGTGCGGATTCCCGAGGCTTTTGGGGCGAACCCCTCCCAGCGCAACAGCGGGTTGAGCCAGATAAGACGGCGACAGGACAGATGCAAACGCTCAATCTCATGGGACAGCACACCCGTGTCGTCGCGGTCCAGCCCGTCGGTGATCAGCAAGACCACCGCCCCCTGCCCCAAGACGCGGCGCGACCAGTCGCGGTTGAAGGTAGCCAGCGAGGTGCCAATCCGGGTGCCGCCAGCCCAGTCCTGCGCCTCGGCCCCGGCCATACGCAGGGCGGCATCGACATCGCGGTTGGCCAGATGGCGGGTGATGTTCGTCAGCCGAGTGCCGAAGGTAAAGCCGTGCACCTTGGCCCAACCTTGGCCCCGCGCATTCGCAACCGCATGGAGAAAATGCAGCACCATACGGGAATACTGGCTCATGGAACCAGAGATGTCGCAGATCACCACAAGGTTTGGCCAGCGGATGCGGGGCTTGCGGTGGTGCAGCGCCATGACCTCGCCGCCGTGGCGCAAGGCGGCGCGGATGGTGGCGCGGGGGTCAATGCGGGGACCATGCGAAGCGGTCTGCAGGCGACGCGATTGCAAAGGGGTGACCGGCAACGAAAGGCGCGCCAGCATGCGTTTGGCCTCGGCCACCTCCTCAACCGACATCTGTTCGAAGTCGAGCGTTTTGAGACGTTCTTCGGCGGATTGGGTGGCAGTGGCGTCGATCTCGATCTGCGGCTCGGCCTCGCTCAGGCCCTCGGGCATGGGCGGCGGTCCGGGGAGGGCGTCACCCAAGAGCGCTTGGGCCGCGCGCTTTTCCCCCACCTCGGCGCGGCGATCATCTTGCGTGCCTCGGATCTGAGGCAGCATCAAGGACATCATGTGTTCCAAGAACTGCGGGTCACGCCAAAAGAGGCGAAAGCACTGATGAAAGATCACCCGCTGTTCGGGGCGGGCGACAAAGACAGCGTGGAGCGTCCAGTAGAAATCTTCGCGCCGGGTAAAACCAGCCGCCGCCACGGCGCGAATGGAATCGGCGACCCGCCCGGGGCCAACCGGCAGCCCCGCGCGGCGCAAAGCACGGGCGAAATGCGCGATGTTTTCGGCCAGTCGGCCCTCATCTGCAGCCGAGCCGATCATGCCCGCGCCCCGGGGGTTTCACACCCCCGGACCCCCGTGGAGTATTTTTGCCAAGATGAAGGGCACAAGCTCACACCAGTGCCTTCTTGACCTCGGCGAGGATCTTAGTGGTCTCCAGCCCCTGCAGTTTTTGGATGTCATCTTGGTATTTCAGGATGGCGCCCAGCGTGTCAGCGATCACCTCAGGCGAGAGCGAGACCACATCCAGCGCAATCAGGCATTTGGCCCAATCGATGGTTTCGGCGACACCGGGGCGTTTGAAGAGATCCTCGCCGCGCAGGGCCTGCACGAAGGCCACGACCTCGCGGCTCAGTTGGGCCGATGCCTCGGGGACGCGGGCGCGCAGGATGGCCAGCTCGCGGTCGAAGGCGGGGTAGTCGACCCAGTGATACAGGCAGCGGCGTTTGAGTGCGTCATGCACTTCGCGTGTGCGGTTCGATGTGAGGATCACGATGGGCGGTTCGGGCGCCTTGATGGTGCCAAGTTCGGGGATGGTAACTTGAAAATCCGACAGGGCTTCGAGAAGAAACGCCTCAAAGGGTTCATCGGCGCGGTCAAGCTCATCGATCAGCAAAACCGGCGCGCCGCCCGGCTGGGGGCGCATGGCGGCGAGAAGCGGGCGCTCGATGAGGAAATCTTCGGAAAACACCCCCGCGCGGCCCGCCACCTCACCGGTGCGGATCGCGATCATCTGGGCAGCAAAGTTCCATTCCGACACGGCCGAGCTGGCATCCAGCCCCTCGTGGCATTGCAACCGGATCAGCCTTCGGCCCAGACCCGACGCCAGCACTTTGGCGATTTCCGTTTTGCCAACCCCCGCTTCGCCTTCCAAAAACAAGGGCTTGCCAAGGCGTAACGCCAAGAACACCACGGTCGCCAAGGACCGTCCGGCAACGTAGCCTTGGCCTTCCAAAAGCGTCTCAACCGCGTCGATCGAGCCGGGACCTTCGGTCATTATTGTCCCTCCCCCAGAGTTGGACCCACGTTGGCGGCGCGCCTCTCCCGGGTCAAGCCGCCGCGCGGGGTTATGCGACCAAAGGCTAAGCCGCAGTTTTCCCTTTCCTTGTCCATTCATCTTGGCCCAAATACCCCCGCCGCAAGCATCCTACGGCGGTCAGAGGTGAAAGAGGTTCAGATGCGGGCGCTGGCAATTCTGGGGGTCAAGAACGAAGGCGCGTTTCTGGTGGAATGGCTGGCCCATCACCGCGCCGTAGGGTTTACCGATGTTTTGGTTTACTCCAACGATTGCTGCGATGGCACCGACGCAATGCTGGAGCGGTTGCAGGCCCTTGGCTGGGTAACCCATGTGCGCAACGATGGTCCGCATGAGGAAGGGCCGCAATGGGCGATGTTGAAGGCGGCTGACTGCCACCCGCTGAAGGCGTCCGCCGATTGGGTGCTGTTTTGCGACATCGATGAGTTTCTCAACATTCATCTCGGCGACCGCACCCTGCCTGCGCTTTTGGCCGCCCTGCCACAGGCTGATGCCATTACCCTGACGTGGCGGATGTTCGGCAATGCGGGCGTGGTGGCCTATGAAGACGGCCCGGTGACCGAGACCTTCACGCGGGCGGCACCCGAAACGCTGGCTTGGCCTTGGCGGGCACAGCAGTTCAAGACGCTTTTTCGCACTGCAGGCCCTTGGCGCAAGCTGGGCGTGCATCGCCCGCGCGGCCCCATACCCGGTCAGGCGGCGCGCTGGTTTGACGGGTCGGGCCGTGAGGTGCCCGATCTGGCCAAGGGATCGCGCAGCTTTTCCGACTATACCCGGCCCAATTACGCGCTGGTGCAGTTGAACCATTACGCCTTGGGCGCCATGGAAAGCTATGTTGTGAAATGCGACCGCGGCCGTGCCAACCGTGCAGCGGCGGGGTTGGACATGGGCTATTGGGTGGAGCGCAACCTGTGCGAGGTTGAGGATCGCAGCATTTTGGCGCTGAACAGCTCTGCCCTGCGCGCAGAGTTGTTGGCCGATCCTGTGCTGGGCCCTTTGCATGCCGCTGCCGTTCAATGGCGCAAGGACCGTTTTGCCGCCTTGATGCAAGACGAACCGTGGCGTGCGTTGTTTGGGAGGCTGTTGATGACACCACCGTCGCGCGCGCTGAACCCACAAACGGCTGCAGCGCTTTACACCCATCTGAAGCGTGCCGCGCCGACCTAATGCGGATCGCCTTCAAGCTGGTTCAGAGTGAATGCGATCCAAGACAGGCAAGCCGTTGGGAATGTGGCGTAGCGTTTGAGCAGTTGAACCCAGTCAAACGCGATACGCTTTAAGCACGCTGAGCCCCCGAACTGGCAAAACACGAAACAATTTCCCAGGGTTGTCTGTACGGGCGCAACAATAGGCATTCATCTTGCCTTGCTTACCACGCCACCGCGCAGGACACTGCACCGATATTTTCAAGAGCATTGCGGCCTGCCCCCCTGCGGCCGGCCACGAAAGCAGTTTGCCAATGACCGAGGTCGAAATTTCCAGTGACACCCCTGCCGCGCCCGGCATTGCGCGAGAGGCCGCGCGCGCAGCGTTGCTGCAAAGGCTGGAGGATCTCACCGCCGAAGAGGGGCATTTCGAACCCCTCGGCGCGCGCCACTGGGCTCTTTTCGAAGATGCAGGCACCAGGCTGATCGTCACCTTCGATCAACTGGATACGATTCTGGCCAATGAGTCTGCTATGCCTTGGGGCCATGCCTTCGCCCAGGATCGGGGTTGGTCGCATCTGTGCCTGATCGCCGAGGGCGAGACCCATTTCCGCGACACCGCGATTTATCGCCATTTCGACCGGCTGGTGGACGATGCCTTTTTCGAAGATTTCGACCAGGTGCTGTTTTACGGCCATGGCCACGGTGCCCATGCCGCCTGCGCCTATGCCGTCACCGCGCCCGCCGCACAGGTGCTGGCCTTGAACCCAAAGGCCAGTTTGGCAGGGCGCGAAGTGGCCTGGGACCGGCGCAATCTGGCGGCGCGGCGGTTGGATTTCACCAGCCGCTATGGCTATGCGCCCGCGATGTTGGACGGTGCGGGCAAGGTTGTGGTGATCCATGATTTAAGCCTGCGCGAAGAGGCCATGCATTCCGCGCTGTTTCGTGTCCCTTGGGTCACGCGGCTTTCGGCCCCCTTGATGGGCGAGCGGATTGAATGGGCGTTGCGCCATATGGGGGTTTTGCCGACACTGATCGAGGCGGCGATGGAGGGACGGTTGACCTCGACCCTTTTCGCACGCGAATGGCGCAAGCGTCGGGTCTTCTCGCCCTATCTCCAGGCGCTGTTGGACAAGGCGGAAACCGCCAAGCGGCGCAACCATGCGATTGCCATTTGCCGCTCGGTCACCCGGCGGATGAAGGCGCCGCATTTCGCGCGCCGCTTGGCAAAGCTGACGGGTGGCAAAGAGCCCCAACGCTAGCTTTGCTTGCGAGCGGCCTTCGTCAGGCGTTTGGCGTTGGCCTTGGTGCGCCGCCCAACTGGCGCCATCGCAGCCATGGCGATGTCTGACAGGCTGCCGCCTGCCGCCCCTGCCCGCATCGCGGCATGGGTGGCTTGGGTGGCGGCGGCCAGCTTTTCCGTCAGCATTCGTTCATTTTCCGCCCCTGCCATCGGCCAAAGCCCCACCATGCCAGACAGGCGCAGCGCAATGACCGTGTGTGATTCGGTGAAGATCTGGCTGGCTTGCAGCACAATGGACCAATAGCCATGCGGGGTCAGGGGCAACATCGGGCGACCTTTCAAAAGACTTGGAGCACCATGACGCAAATGCTGCACCGCAGAAAGGGGAATTCCACCGGACTTCGCGCACAAGGCTGGAAACCCTGACACCTTTGCGTTACGAGATTTTGCCATGACCCAAACGATCACGCTTCGCCGCCCCGATGACTGGCACCTGCATCTGCGCGATGGCGCAATGTTGCGGGCCGTTTTGCCCGAAACCACCCGCCATTTCGCCCGCGCGATCATCATGCCAAACCTTGTGCCACCGGTGGTGACCGGCGATCACGCGGCGGCCTACCGCGACCGGATTCTGGCTGCCCTGCCCGAAGGCGCGGTGTTTGAGCCGTTGATGACGCTGTACCTGACCGAAACCACCGATCCGGCGGATGTGGCCGCGGCCCATGCCTCGGGTCTGATCAAGGCGGTCAAACTTTATCCGGCCGGGGCCACCACCAACAGCCACGGCGGCGTGCGCGACATTGCCCGTGTGATGCCGGTGTTAGAAAAGATGGCCCAGATCGGCCTGCCGCTCTGCACCCATGGCGAAGTGGTCGACCATGATGTCGACATCTTTGACCGTGAGGCGGTGTTCATTGACACCGTCCTAGACGGCCTGCGCCGTCGCCTGCCCGAGTTGCGGATCGTCATGGAACATATCACCACCGTCGAAGGAGCAGATTACGCCCGCGCGGGTGGCCCCAATCTGGGGGCGACGATCACAACCCATCATCTGATCATCAACCGCAACCATATTCTCGTGGGCGGGATCAAGCCGCATTATTATTGCCTGCCGGTGGCCAAGCGGGAACATCACCGCCTTGCCCTGCGCCGCGCGGCGACCGGGGGCGAGGCGTGCTTTTTCCTTGGCACCGATTCCGCCCCGCACACTGATGCGCTGAAAGAACATTCCTGCGGTTGTGCGGGCTGTTTCACCGCCACCAACACCATGCCGCTTTTAGCGCATGTCTTTGAAGAAGAGGGCGCTTTGGACCGGTTGGAGGGCTTTGCCAGCCTGAACGGGCCCGCCTTCTATCGCCTGCCTGCCAATGAGGGCCAACTGCGGCTCGTCAAACACGAGATGCCGCAGACCTTCCCCGACAAGATCATGACCGAGGTTGGTCCGGTCACTGTGTTCAATCCCGGTTTCCCCGTGCATTGGCACGTCGAGACCTGACCCTGGTGTTTCGCAAAGACACCGCCCCTTCCTTCGAGTTTTCGCCGAAAACTCGCCACCCTGCCCGAGGCCCCACATGATCCCCACCTCCTTTCCGCCCACCGATGAAATCGCCCGCCTGACGGCGCGGGCGCTGTTGGAAATCAAGGCGGTGCATTTCAATGCCGAGACGCCATTCACGCTGGCCTCGGGCCTGCCCTCGCCCACCTATATCGACTGCCGCAAGCTGATCTCTTACCCGCGCATCCGATCGACCTTGATGGATTTTCTGACCATCACGATCATGCGCAACGCAGGGTTCGAGGCCTTTGACAACATCGCCGGCGGCGAGACGGCGGGCATACCCTTTGCCGCCCTTGTCGCCGAACGAATGGCCCTGCCGATGACCTATGTGCGCAAAAAGCCCAAAGGCTATGGCCGCAATGCCCGCATCGAGGGCGCAATGACAGAAGGCCAGCGGGTTTTGCTGGTGGAAGACCTGACCACCGATGGCGGATCAAAGCTGTCCTTTGTCGATGCGATCCGCGAGACCGGAGCGAGTTGCGCCCATACGGCGGTGATTTTCTATTACGGCATCTTTCCCGAAACCACCCAGCGCCTGGCCGATCATGGCGTGGCCTTGCATCATCTGTGCACCTGGTGGGATGTCTTGGCCGAGGCGCGCGCGCAAGGTGCCTTTGACACCAAGACCTTGGCCGAGGTGGAAAGCTTTCTGAACGATCCCCGCGCCTGGCAGGCGGCCCGCGCCAAATAGAGCGGCCCCAAGGCGGGGGCTTCGCGCCCCCGGCGCGGGATTGTGCCAATCCCGCTTCCCCCGCGGAGTATTTTGAAAGGCGCAAATCCAAGTCTGCAAAATCAACTGGGGATCAGGTTGTGGATGGATTGGGGACAAGTCTGGAAAGCGGCCGGTTGGACATTGAAGCTTTGCAACATGACCGCAAGATGTGGTAGTATGGCGCAAGCCGACCACCAGCTGTTTGCGCATCAGGCGGGGTTATCCCCAGACATTCCCAGATTGCCCGATCTGGCAAGGATGCGCTAACAGGGTCCGGTCAAGAGGATCATCATGAACGAAGTCGCCCGCCTGCCAATCGCCGCCGCCGCCAGCGCCGAACCCGATGCTCTGCCCCATAACATCGAAGCCGAACAGCAGCTTTTGGGCGCGATCCTGACCAACAATGATGTCTATGACCGTATCGCGGCCCTGGTGAAATCCGAACATTTCTTTGACCCCGTGCACCAGCGGATCTTTGAAAAAGCCTCGGCGCGCATCCAGAAGAATGCGCTGGCCAGCCCCGTGACCCTGAAGCCGTTTTTCGAGGATGACGAGGGCCTGAAAGAGCTTGGCGGCCCCTCTTACCTTGTGCGCCTTGCCGGGGCTGCCATCAGCGCCTTTGCCGCGCGCGATTATGCGCAGATGATCTATGATCTTTCAGTGCGGCGCGAACTGATCGCACTTGGCCGTGAAATCTCTGCCAAGGCGGCCAAGGTGGATCTCGCCTCTGAGCCGCGCGAGCAGATCACCGAGGCCGAGCAGCAGCTTTACAAGCTGGGCGAACAGGGCGTGGCCGAGCGGGGGTTTCAGTCCTTCCTTAAGGCCGCGGTTGAGGCCGTGAACATCGCCAATGCCGCCTATCAGCGCGGTGGGGGTCTGTCGGGCATCTCGACCGGCCTGATTGATCTCGACAAGAAGCTGGGCGGGTTGCACCCGTCTGACCTTTTGATCCTGGCCGGTCGCCCCTCGATGGGCAAAACCTCGCTTGCGACCAACATCGCCTTCAACATTGCCAAGGCCTACAAACGGGGCCGGACGCATGATGGCAATGACGGCGCGGTGGAAGGCGGGGTTGTTGGGTTCTTTTCGTTGGAAATGAGCGCGGAACAGTTGGCCGCGCGGATCCTTTCAGAAGCCTCGGAAGTGCCTTCCGAGCAGATCCGCCGGGGCGACATGACCGAGGGCGAATTCCGCCGCTTTGTCGATGCCGCCAAGGCGCTGGAAAGCTGCCCCTTGTACATTGACGACACCCCTGCCCTGCCCATCAGCCAGGTCGCTGCGCGCGCGCGGCGGCTGAAACGCACCCATGGGCTGGATCTGTTGATCATCGACTACCTGCAGCTTCTGAAAGGCTCTTCCTCCAAAGGCGACAACCGCGTGCAGGAAGTGTCCGAGATCACCCAAGGCCTGAAGGCCATCGCCAAGGAATTGCACATCCCGGTCATCGCCCTGTCGCAGCTTTCGCGTCAGGTCGAAAGCCGCGAGGACAAGCGCCCGCAGCTTTCAGACCTGCGCGAATCCGGGTCGATCGAGCAGGACGCCGACGTGGTGATGTTCGTCTATCGCGACGAGTATTACAAAGAACGCGAAAAGCCCGGCGATCATGAGCTGGAGAAAATGGCCGCTTGGCAGGTGATCATGGAGCAGGTCCATGGCAAGGCTGAGGTAATCATCGGCAAACAGCGTCATGGCCCCATCGGGTCGGTGGAACTCTCGTTCGAAGGCCGCTTCACGCGCTTTGGCAATCTGGTGCAAAGGTATCAGGCCAACCGCGACGTCGGGTTCTGACGCCGCGAGGATTTGCGCCTTGCCAAATACTCCCGCCGGAGGCGTGCCACGCTGGCCATCGGCGCACGGCGGGGCAATCTTTGGCGGCATCGCGGGCAAACGGGGCGCAAACGGGGGGCTGCCGCCCCCCAAGCTGGCCCCAGTCATTTCTCGCTGCAAAATTCCCCCTTGACCCCACAGCCCCGCCTGTCAAAACCCAAGCCCATGTCCACAGCCCATCTCACCATTGATCTTGACGCCATCGTCACAAATTGGCGCGCACTTGACCGGGCTTCGGCCACGGGTGTGCAGACGGCTGCCGTGGTCAAGGCGGATGCCTATGGCCTTGGGGTCAAAAGGGTGGCGCAGGCTTTGGCGCGCGCCGGGGCCCGGCGGTTTTTCGTGGCGGCCGCCGAAGAAGGCGCTGCGGTGCGGCAGGCTTTGGGGCCTGGGCCACAGATCAACATATTGTCCGGCCATATGGCGGGCGACACTGATATGATTGCTGATCTGGACCTGACTCCAATCCTCAACAGCCTTGATCAGGTGACGCGCCATCTTGAAGCGCTTTCTGGCCATGCCTTTGGCGTGCAACTGAACACCGGTATGAACCGGCTGGGCATGGACGAGATGGAATGGGAGGCTGTGGCACCTTATGTGCTGGACGCAGGCCCCGAGCTTTTGATGTCGCATCTTGCCTGCGCCCATGAACCGGATCATCCGTTGAACGAAACCCAGCTTGCGCGCTTTCATGCCATGACCGACGACACCGGGGTGCCGCGGTCCTTTGCGGCGACGGGCGGTATTCTGATGGGGCCGCGCTATCATTTTGATCTGACGCGCCCGGGTATCGGGCTTTACGGCGGGCGGCCCTATGAAGGGGCGGCTCCGGTGGTGACCCTGTCAATTCCGGTGATCCAGACGCGTGAGATCGCGGCGGGTCAGCCTGTGGGCTATTCTTGTGCCTGGGTGGCCGAACAACCTTCGGTGATCGCGACACTGGCCGCGGGCTATGCCGATGGGTTGATCCGCACGCTGTCCAACGTGGCTGTGCTGTGGGATGGTGACACACCCTGCCCGTTGGTGGGTCGGGTCTCGATGGATCTCATCACCGTTGACATCACCCATTTGCCCGAGATTCCGCGCTATCTGGATATCTTGGGACCGCAGCAGGGGGTGGATGATCTGGCCGACATGGCCAAGACCATCAGCTATGAGATCCTCACCCAATTTGGTGCGCGCTCTTCGCGGCGCTATCTTGAGGGGCGCGCGTGACAGGGGCGATCCTGACGGGGGCTCTGGCCGCCCTTGGCCGTCCGGTGTTGGCCGCCTTGGCAGCCTTTGGCCGGGTGGCGATCTATGCCGCCCAGACGATCAGCCATCTTGTGCGACCGCCCTTCTACACGCGCGAGTTTCTCTCGGCGCTCTTGCATGTCGGCTGGCTGTCCTTGCCTGTGGTTGGGCTGACGGCGATCTTCACTGGCGGCGCGCTGGCCTTGCAGATCTATGCTGGTGGCCAGCGGTTCAACGCCGAAGCCGTCGTGCCACAGATTGTGGCCATCGGCATGGTGCGCGAGTTGGGGCCCGTCTTGGTGGGTCTGATGATTGCCGCGCGCGTCACCTCGTCGATCGCGGCGGAGATTGCCACGATGAAGGTGACCGAGCAGATCGATGCCTTGGTAACTTTGTCTACCAACCCCATGAAATACCTGACAGTTCCGCGTGTTCTGGCTGGCACCTTGACCGTGCCGTTGCTGGTGGCGGTGGGCGATGTGATTGGCATCATGGGGGGCTTTTTGGTCGCCACCGGGCAGCTTGGGTTTAACAAGGCCACTTATATTCAGACCACGCTGGACTTTCTGGAAAGCGCTGATGTGATGTCGTCTTTGGCCAAGGGCGCGGTCTTTGGCTTTATTGCCACGCTGATTGGCTGCTATCACGGCATGGCCTCGGGACGCGGGGCGATGGGGGTGGGTGGAGCCACCAAAACCGCTGTGGCGGCCGCCTCGATCCTCATTCTGGCCGCTAACTTCCTTCTGACTTCGATAATGTTCACGCCATGATCGAACTCTCCGGTGTCACCAAATCCTTTGGCCAAAAACCGGTGCTGCGCGGCATCGACCTGCAACTGGACCGGGGCAAATCGCTGGTGGTGATCGGCGGATCGGGCACTGGGAAATCAGTTCTGTTGAAGTGCATCCTTGGTCTTGTGCGCCCCGATGCGGGGCTGATCACGCTGGAGGGTCAGAATGTGCTGACCGCCGAACGTGAGGCGTTTCTGGCCCGGTTTGGCATGCTGTTTCAGGGTGGCGCGTTGTTTGACAGCCTGCGGGTCTGGGAGAACGTGGCGTTTCGCCTGATGCGCGGCCCCTTGAAGCGGCCAAAGGATGAGGCGCGCGCGATTGCCGTTGAAAAACTGCGCCGTGTGGGTCTGGTTCCCGAAACCGCCGATCTATTTCCCGCCGAACTCTCGGGCGGCATGCAAAAGCGCGTGGGTCTGGCCCGCGCCATTGCGGCTGAACCTGAGATCATCTTTTTCGATGAACCCACCACGGGGCTGGATCCGATCATGGCCGGCGTCATCAACGCCCTGATCCGCGAGATCGTCACCGAGATGGGGGCCACAGCCATCACCATCACCCACGACATGACCTCGGTCCGCGCCATTGCCGACCGGGTGGCCATGCTGCACGATGGGCTGATCCGCTGGAGCGGGCCGGTGAGCGAGTTGGACAGCACACTGGACCCCTACGTCCAGCAGTTCATTCATGGTCGGGCCGAAGGGCCAATTGCGGCGGTGCGCTAGGGCGATTCTGCGGGTTGCACGACCACTGCACGCCAGGGTTGCATGACTGTTGCCGCACTGTGAACAACGCGCCTTGTCCACATGAATTTGTCGCAGCATTTCAAAGGTCTGCCCTATTTTCGTTGCAATTTTTTCTTAACTCGCAAATCTCAAGCCAAGAATTCTGGGCCGGAAACGGGCCAGCTTTAGGGATTGTGTGGAATGGTTTCGATGATGCTCGGGCGTTTGCGCTCTGCGCACGCGGTTTTGAACGCTGTGTCTGTGTCGCTGGTTGGGATCGTGGCGGCCGTGCTTGGGGTGGCCAGCCTGCTTGCAGCCTTCAACGTGATCCCTTGGCCGCAGCTCGCGCTGTTTTTTGGCGGGCAGGCGGTTCCGCAGTCGGGCATGTGGTTGCAGCTGGGTTTGACCGGGTTGCTGCTACTGTTGCTGCTGTATCTGCCCGCCAATCTGCGGATTTCGCGGCTGGAACGCAGCCATCGCAGCTTTGCCTTTGGCATGCATGACGTGGCGCGCGCTTATGCACATGCCCATGCCGCCGACCGCAAGGGCGTGTTTGGGCTGTCTTCAGAGTTTGACGATATGAAAGCGCGGCTGAACCATCTGCGCGAGCACCCGGACTTGCGTGATCTGGAGCCGGAACTTTTGCAACTTGCGGCCCAAATGAGCTTTGAGACACGCGAACTGGCACAAACCTATTCAGATGAAAATGTCGTTCGCGCCAAAGACTTTCTGCGCCAGCGCCAGCATGAGGTGCAAGCCCTGACCGACCGTCTGGCTGCGGCCCGCACCACTTGCGATGAGCTGCGCCGCTGGTTACAGGATATCGACGCCGAAGAGCGTCAAGCCCAGACCCAGATCAAGCGGCTGGAGGCCGATCTGAAGGAAATCCTGCCCACGCTTGGCTATGATTTCGATCTTGAGGATCACCGCGAACCAAACGTGGTACAACTGCCCAAACCGGGAAAGTAAGCCGCGCTTGACATTGCGCGCGCCACGCGGCGAGGTCGGGGGATGAAATACCTGAACCTGTGCCTTCTGGTCCTCTTCCCCATTGCATGGTTTGCGCCCTTGATGCGCGCTGCCGTGCTGCCGATCTTTGGCATGGATGAAATCTCGGTGATCACAGGACTTCAGGCGCTTTGGGCCACCGATGCGGTCTTGGCGCTGGTGGTGACCTTTCTGGCCGTCTTTGCACCTATGGCAAAGGTGGCCGGCGTGGCCTTGGTGGATTTCGGGCTTTTGGCACCTCGCGTGATGTCGGTCTTGCAAGTGATGGGAAAGCTCGCGATGGCGGATGTGTTCCTGCTGGCAATCTATATCGTCCTTATCAAAGGCGCAGGACTGGTGACGGTGGAAACCGCTTGGGGGCTTTATCTTTTCACCGGCTGCATTCTGGCCTCGCTCACCCTGTCGCATCGCGGGTCTGCCGGGGCGGCTCATCGTGCCTGACGGCACTCTTCGCGCGCACCCTGCGCCGTTCTCCCGACGAATGCCCGTATGGGCTTGAGGAGGGGCGCGTTTCAAGGCAACAAGACATATGAGCAAATCGTCCCCTTCCTTCACCTGTTCGTCCTGTGGCGCGTCTCATGGCAAATGGGCTGGGCGCTGTGACGCCTGCGGGGCGTGGAATTCCATCGTCGAAGAAGCGCCGCTGTCCTCGGGACCAAAGGCGTTGGGGGCCAAGGGGCGTACGATCGCGCTGACAGATCTGGCAACCGAAGAGGCACCGCCGCCGCGTGCCTCGTCCGGCATCGAGGAGTTCGACCGCGTGCTGGGTGGCGGGCTGGTGCCAGCCAGCGCAATTCTTGTGGGCGGCGATCCGGGCATCGGCAAATCGACACTTCTCTTGCAGGCTGCGGCCTCCTTCGCCCGCCATGGGGTGAAATGCCTTTACATCTCGGGCGAAGAGGCCAGCGCCCAAGTGCGCATGCGCGCACAGCGCTTAGGACTGACCGATGCGCCGGTGGCCTTGGGGGCTGAAACCAACCTGCGCGACATTCTGACGACGCTGGACGCCGAACGCCCAGGATTGGCCATCATCGATTCCATTCAGACCATGTGGCTTGATACGGTCGAGGCTGCGCCCGGCTCGGTCAGCCAAGTGCGCGCCGCTGCGCATGAATTGGTGACCTTTGCCAAAAAGCGCGGCGTGGCGATCATTCTGGTTGGCCATGTCACCAAGGACGGCCAGATTGCCGGGCCGCGCGTGGTGGAGCATATGGTGGACACCGTTTTGTATTTCGAGGGCGAGCGGGGCCATCAGTTCCGCATCCTGCGCGCAGTGAAAAACCGCTTTGGCCCCGCCGATGAGATTGGCGTCTTTGAGATGACGGGCGGCGGGCTGTCGCAGGTCTTGAACCCTTCGGCGCTGTTTTTATCCGAACGCGGACAGGCCAGCCCCGGCAGCGCGGTCTTTGCCGGGATTGAAGGCACAAGGCCCGTGCTGACCGAAATTCAGGCCCTCGTCGCCCCCTCGCCCCTTGGCACGCCACGCCGCACAGTGGTCGGGCTGGATTCGGGGCGCCTCTCGACCATTCTGGCCGTGCTGGAGGCGCGCTGCGGCATCCCCTTTACCGGCCTTGATGTGTTCTTGAACGTGGCCGGTGGCATGCGCGTGACCGAGCCCGCCGCCGATCTCGCGGTGGCAGCCGCACTGGTCTCGGCACGTGAGGACGTGGCGATCCCCGCCGAAACCGTGCTTTTCGGTGAAATTTCCCTCTCTGGCGCCCTGCGCCCGGTGGGTCAGACCGAAAACCGGTTGAAAGAAGCGGCAAAACTTGGTTTCTCACAAGCGATTGCGCCAAGCCGGTCAAAGCTGGTGGCCGTTGAGGGGATGAGCGTGCGGGAAATGCCCGATCTTACCACCTTTGTCGGGGATATGTTTGGCGCGGGTTGACGCGCAAAGGAGAGTTGGATGGAAGGCTTTACCCTGATCGACGGCCTGATCTCGGTTGTCATCGTGCTTTCGGCGATCCTCGCCTATTCGCGCGGCTTGGTGCGCGAGGCGATGGCGATTGCGGGCTGGGTCGGGGCGGCGGTTCTGGCCTTTGTATTCGCCGAAAGTGCGCAGCCCTTGGTTAAGGAAATTCCGGTTCTGGGTGATTTTCTGAAAGACAGCTGCGAACTTTCGATCATCGTGGCTTTTGGTCTGGTTCTAGCGATTGGCCTGATTTTGGCCTCGCTGTTCACGCCGTTGTTTTCCTCGATCGTGCAGCGCTCGGTGCTTGGTGGTATCGATCAGGGTCTTGGATTTGTCTTTGGCGTTTTGCGCGGCATCGTTTTGGTCGGCGTGGCGCTTTTGGTTTATGACCGGGCCGTGGCCTCGAATACCGTGCCAATGGTGGATGAGTCGCGCTCGGCCAAGATTTTCGCCTCGTTCCAAGCCAATATAGATGCTGCCGTTCCCGATGATGCACCGGGCTGGATCCTGTCGCGCTATAACACGCTGACCAAGGCCTGCGCCGAGCCCGAGACGGCCGCGCCAGCCGAAGCTGCACCGCCCACCCCAACCGCGCCGTCGAACTGATCTTGCGCCGCTGCAAGGGGGGTGTCACGTCGGCTTTGGGGGTGACAGGGCGGGGCATTCGGCCTAAACGAAAGCCAGCCCACCCTCAGGATTCGGAGAGCCCATGCGCCGCTTCCCCGCCCACCCGTTTACGTCCCTCGATGACGGCGATAAGCTGAAGGAAGAATGCGGCATCTTTGGCGTGGTCGGCGTGAATGACGCCGCCAATTTCGTCGCCCTTGGCCTGCATGCGCTGCAGCATCGCGGGCAAGAGGCCGGTGGCATCGTGGCCCATGATGCCGAACAGGGCTTCAACTCGGTCCGCCGGTTTGGCTATGTGCGCGACAATTTTACCAAGGCCGAGGTGATGAAGGACCTGCCCGGGTCGCTGGCCATCGGTCATGTGCGCTATTCCACCGCCGGGTCAAAGGGCGCCACCGCGATCCGTGACGTGCAGCCCTTCTTTGGCGAGTTTTCCATGGGCGGTGCGGCCATTGCCCACAATGGCAATCTGACCAATGCCAGCGCCCTGCGTCGTGAACTGATCGAACGCGGGTCGATCTTTCAATCCTCATCCGACAGCGAATGCATCATCCACCTGATGGCGCGCTCCATCCAGAAAACCATTGCCGAGCGTATCAAGGATGCGCTGCGCCGGGTTGAGGGCGCGTTTTCCATCGTCGCCATGACCCGCACCAAACTGATCGGCGTGCGTGACCCCTTGGGCGTGCGCCCCTTGGTTCTGGGCCGCTTGGGTGACAATGCATGGGCGCTCGCCTCGGAAACCTGCGCCTTGGACATCATCGGTGCCGAGTTTATCCGAGAGATTGAGCCCGGCGAAATGGTGGTGATTGAGGACGGCAAGGTGAACTCCACCCGCCCCTTCACGCCTGCAGCATCGCGCTTTTGCCTGTTCGAGCACGTCTATTTCTCGCGCCCCGACAGCATCATCGGCGGCCGCTCGGTCTATGAGACCCGCCACCAGATCGGGGTTGAGCTGGCAATCGAGGCCCCGGTTGACGCCGATCTGGTCTGCCCCGTGCCCGACAGTGGCACCCCCGCCGCGATCGGCTATTCGCAGCAATCCGGCATCCCCTATGCCATGGGCATCATCCGCAACCAGTATATGGGTCGCACCTTTATTGAACCGACCGAGTCGATCCGCAACATGGGCGTGCGCCTGAAACTCAACGTCAACCGCGCACTCATCAAGGGCAAGCGGGTGATTCTGGTCGACGATTCCGTCGTGCGCGGCACCACCTCGCGCAAGATCAAGGACATGATCCTTGATGCAGGTGCCGCCGAGGTTCACTTCCGCATCGCAAGCCCGCCCACAGCATGGCCCTGCTTTTACGGCGTCGATACCCCGGAACGCTCGAAACTCCTTGCTGCCACCATGACCGAGGACGAGATGCGCGACTGGATCGGCGTCGACAGTCTGAAATTCATCTCGCTTGACGGCCTTTACCGCGCCGCCGGCGAGGCGGCCGGCCGGGATTCGAACGCGCCTAAATTCTGCGATGCCTGCTTCTCGGGCGATTATCCGGTGGCCCCCTCTGACAAGATCGAGGAAGGCTTCCAGATGAAGGCGGCGGAATGACCATTGGGGTCAAGGTCGACGCCCGTATCGCCGCCCAGCCCCCCGCTTTCGCCGCACCCCTCACCGCTCTTCGCACTCGGCTCAGGACATTGCTGGCGGATGTCGTCGACTGCCTGTGCTACGCTATGCCGGGCTTTCGTATGCCGGGACCAAAAGGCAGGATGGTTGTCGGCTATGCCGCCTTCACGCACCACCTTGGCCTTTACCCCCATTCCGGCTCGATCATCCCCCAGATCGACTGCACGCCGTTCAAGACATCCAAATCCGGCGTGCTGTTCACCCCGCAAAGCCCCCTGCCCGAGGCCCTGCTGCGCGCCATCCTCACCGCACGGATGGTCGAATTCACCGCAGGCCATCCCAGCAAAGGCTGATCCGGCCTCTTGCCCCTTCATCTGTTCTTAAATATCCCCGCCGGAGGCTACGACACATGGCACAGGAGTCCCCGATGACCAGAAAACTCGCCCTCATCACCGGCGCCTCGCGCGGGCTTGGCGCGGCCATGGCCGAGCATCTGGCAATCAGGGGCTGGGATGTGGTGGCGGTCGCGCGCACTGTCGGGGGCTTGGAAGACCTGGATGACCGGGTCAAGGCGCTTGGCCTGCCGGGAGCGGGCCATCTCACGCTGGCCCCGATGGATGTGACGAACGAAGACGCGATGCGCCATCTGTGTCGCTCCATCCATGACCGTTGGGGCAGTTTGCAGCTTTGGGTGCATCCGGCGGTGCATGTCGCCCCCCTGTCGCCCGCCGGATCGCTGGACATGAAGGATTGGGATAAATCCATCGCCACCAATGTCCGCGCAACGGGCAGCCTCATTCCGATGGTGGAGCCTTTGCTGATCGAAGGAAAAGGAACGGCGCTGTTTCTTGATGATCCGCGTGGCGGAGAAAAGTTTTTTGGCGCTTATGGCGCGACGAAAGCCGCGCAAATCGCGCTGGCGCAGTCTTGGGCGCTTGAAACGGCCAAACATGGCCCACGCGTGGTCATTGCCGTCCCGCGGCCCATGCCAACAGCCACCCGCGCTCGGTTTTTCCCCGGCGAGGATCGCAGCCCGCTGATCGACATTCGGGTCGAGTCTGCGCGGATCATCGACGGTTTCTAACCCCGTGCCTTGACCCCATGCACTATTTTACCCGCCTGCAACGGCCTATGTTGCGGAAATCATTGTCATAGCCCGACGGTTCGCCCGAATACTCGGCCTTGCCACCCCCGGGCGGGGTGCGCAGCCTGTAGCGCATGGTGGTGTACTGGTTTTCCGAGTTCTTCATCTTGACAGACCAGCCCAGGACCAGAAGCTTTGGGTCGTTCATCACTACCTTGGCCTCAACGGGCTTGCCGATGAAATGGTTGACATAGGCACTGTCCAGGGTCGCCACCGAAGCGCCCTCCTTCAGATGAAAGGCCACCGGCCCGTCAACCCAGCCATTGGCCATTTCGGGAAAGCTGCACTCCATCACCGTATCGGCGAGACCCATTGCTGGCAGCGACGACGCCAGCACGATCGCAAAGACATTCAGACGCAAACACATCAATACCTCCCACTTGAAACCCGCCTCTCAGCCTATCGTTTTCCGTCACGGCCCGTCAATCAACCTTTGGATGATGTCCTGTCCCCAACGGGCACCTCCGGACCCACAGGGCGGCGGGCAGAGCATCCATGGCAATACTGTGTCTTTTCAAGAGAATGCCATGCATCTTTGCGGTGAAGCGCGGGGCAGCTTGTGGTAGCCTTCGCTTTGGGGGCATCTATCCAAGTAGGGTTTGACATGACCATCTCATCTGCCATGACCGTTGCCGCCGTGCAGACGGCGCAACCCGTTGCACCGCCCGTCGCCAGCCCGCGGGAGACGCCAGTTCCCACGGCGGCCCATCAGACCGGCCGCCCGGTTGCCACCGAAATCCTGCCGACCCAGCCCGTTGCCATGCCGCCGGTTGTCACCGCGCTGACGGCGGATTTCAAAGCCGGTCGC
>JBILYK010000078.1:0-16081 GCA_044377735.1 Paracoccaceae bacterium
TTGCCTATCTCAAAGCAACACTGACAGCCATCGCAAACGGCCATCCGCAAAGCCGCCTCGACGATCTGCTGCCATGGAACTTCAAGCCGTCAAGCTAAGCTAACCGTGGTGCCCAGCCACCGCTTACCTTTGTTCATTGGGCGGTGGAGCACTTCGAGTGGTCCGGAAAAAGTGCCGAGGAAATGTTCCGCTACAGCAAGGTCATCAATGAATACGAGTTCCCGCCACTCGAGGTGCTGCACCAGCTTCTGATCACCCTGCGCCTGGGGCGCCACTTCAAAGGGGAATTTCGCCTGACCAAGCGCGGGGCAGAGTTCGCGGCCGCGCCAGCGCGGATGTTTGTCGAACTCATCTCGTTCTTCGTTCTCCAGATCGACCACTCCTCCTACGCCCGCTTCGAAGATCGCCCGTTCGGCAAATGGGATGTGTGGATGAACGTCATCAACGTCGAGGCCGACCATGGCACCACTGAGCGGGCGTTGTTCGCCGCCTTCTATGGTGAGGACCATGATTGGGATAATGCGGGGTGGCGCGAGATGGCAGCGTTCTCTTCCTGCGTCCTGAGACCGCTTGAATGGGCGGGATTGCTTGCAGAGACCCGTGAAGTGCGCGATGGCAAGCATGTGCACCACGTCTTCAAAACGCCGCTCTGGCGCAGCGCGCTGAAGCTGGACACCGATGACATGCTGCGCCCCGTCTCAATTCAGTAGGTCGACGTGATCGGCCCATTCCTGCCGGTCGACAGTGCCTTATCGCGTGCGTTTGCATCCCCGAAGCTGCCGTCCATTCCACACCCTGATCTTGGCGCGCTTTGCCCCGTCCATAACCGCCCGACGTAGTCCGTTAGAAAGCAACCGAATCCGAGCGTCGGAGGCGGGTGTTGGCCCAAGCAAGCCAGAAAACTGTTCGAAGATAGGAGCGTAGTTCGGCAGTCTTGGTCCTTCCCGCATTTTGCGTCATGGTTAGTTCACCACAAGACTTGAGCGCTTCGGGATGCCACTTCTCGATACTGCATTTCGGGCGGTAGACGGCCAGCGTCCAGCCTGCAATAATGTCAGCATACGCGGCCACATCAGATCACAGGTCTTGGGACAGTTCAGACGCACCACCCTTTTCGTTGTTGCTGCTGCTGTGGTGGCGACGTTGACACTCGCCTATTCTGGGCTGCAGATGGCCACGAAACTCTACATGTCCGAAGGCAATTCCCGCGCGGAGGCGACCCTTGATTTGACCTTGCAGGCCCTTGACGGGCATTTGCGGCGGTTTGAATCCTTGCCCGATCTGTTGGCTGACAATGACAGCGTGCGCGCGGCCTTAACCACGCCAGCCGATCTGGCAGCTCGGGCAAGACTGAACCTGTGGCTGGCCCAGAAAAGCGCACAATTGGATACGTTGGACATCTATGTGATGACCCCCGATGGCATGACGGTCGCAGCATCCAACCACGAACGCGCTGACAGTTTTCTGGGCCAGAATTTCAGCTACCGACCCTATTTTCAGGCGGCCCTGGGCGGCGAAAAGGGCCGATTTTATGCCATAGGCACCACGTCCGGCGTGCGGGGCTATTATTTTGCCGCGCCCGTTCGCAATGGGGCGGGGGTGGTTCTGGGGGTAATCGCCGTCAAGATCGGGTTGGATGTAATCGAGGCGGAATGGCGGTCACAAGAGGCGCAGATCATCGTCACCGACCCCGAGGGGATCATATTCCTGTCCTCTGATCCGAGTTGGCTTTACAAGGGGTTGCGCCCCTTGACGCCCGACAGGTTGGAGCGCAGCCAGCAGTCACGCCGTTATGCGGATGTCGGATTGGTCGAACTGCCGAATAATCGATCGGACGCCTGGGGTGTGAACAGCATCACGCTGGCTGATGGCGCAGGGGATTTGCGCGAATATGTTATCGTTGGCCGGTTACTGCCCCGCGCCAATTGGACGGTTCAGGTCTTGCTGCACAGTCACGCCCTGCATGTGCAAGCGCGGCTGGCGCTGGCGACAGGAATGTTGTTTCTTGGATCGCTTGCGGCGGTTGGCGTGGTGATCGTGCAGCGCCGGGCGCGGCTGGCCGAACGCTTTGCCCTGCAGGAAAGCGCCAAGGTCGAGTTGGAACGCCGGGTTGACGAACGCACCGCCGATCTTGCCCGCGTCAACCGCCTGATCGAGGCAGAAGTGGCCGAGCGTCGCCTGACCGAGGCGGAGTTGCGCCGTACACAAAGCGATCTGGTTCAGGCGGGCAAACTGGCTGCCCTTGGCCAGATGTCGGCTGCACTGAGCCATGAGATCAACCAACCCCTCGCTGCCGCCCGCAACTATGCTGACAGCGCTTCGATCCTAATTGATCGGGGCGACGGTGCCCGCGCCAAGAACAATATCGGCCAAATCCTGTCACTGATTGATCGGATGGCCGCCATCGCGCGCCACCTGCGCCATGTGGCCCGCAAACCCGATACGCCGCTTAAAGACTTGCTGCTGGCGGATGAAGTGGCCGAGGCGCTGGCGCTGGTCGGGCCACGGTTGGCAGGGATCACGGTCAATATGGACCTGCCGACTGACTTGCCAATGGTGCGCGGTGGGCCGGTCCGGTTGCAGCAAGTGCTGGTCAACCTGCTGTCAAACGCGGCAGATGCGGTGGAGGGGGTCAGCGATGCTGCAATCGCCCTTCAGGCACAGTTGACGGGGGGCATGGTGCAATTGACGGTGCGCGACAACGGCCCGGGCGTCCCTGCGGCCATCGTCGACCGCATCTTTGACCCATTCTTTACCACCAAACGGGTGGGGTCGGGTCTGGGTCTCGGGCTGTCGATTTCCTATAACATCATGAAGGATTTCGGTGGTGACTTGCGCGTGGTCAATGCTGCCGACGGTGGGGCAGTGTTCACAGTGGAACTTGTGATTGCCTCTAAGCAGGCAGAGGCGGCAGAATGAGGCCAAGCCAAGTTCTTTTGATCGATGACGATGCAGCGATGCGGGCCTCGACTGAACAGGCGCTGGATCTGGCCGGGCTGCGGGTGACCAGTTTCAGTTCGGCCGAAGAGGCGCTGGATCATGCGGGGCCCGGATTGAATGGCGTGGTTCTTAGCGACATCCGGATGCCGGGCATGGACGGGATGACGCTGTTGCAGCGGTTGGGCGATCTGGACCCGGACCTGCCCGTCATCCTGATCACCGGCCACGCCGAAGTGCAACTGGCGGTCGAGGCGATGCGGCGCGGGGCCTATGATTTCATCGAAAAGCCTTTTGCCACGCAAAACCTTGTGGCCGTGTTGCGCCGGGCGCTGGATCACCGGACATTGGTGCTGGAAAACCGCCGCTTGCGCGCCGCTGCCGGGCAGCGCGATGATCTGGAAACGCGCCTGCCCGGAAGGTCTGCCGCCGTCATCGACCTGCGGTTTCGGCTGCGGGCGATTGGCGCGTCCGAGGCCGACGCGCTGATCATCGGGCCAACCGGGGCGGGCAAAGAGGTGGTGGCGCGTGCCATGCACGACCTGTCAGTCCGCGCGGCCAAGCCATTTGTCGCGGTGAACTGCGCGGCCCTTCCAGCGGCGCTGATCGAAAGCGAGTTGTTCGGGCATGAGGCGGGCGCCTTTCCCGGTGCAATGCGTGCCCGCTTTGGCCGGTTCGAACATGCACGCGGCGGCACGGTGCTGCTGGATGAGGTCGGCTCGATGCCGCTGGATGTGCAGGCCAAGCTGTTGCGGGTGTTGCAGGAACGCATGATCACGCGGCTGGGCTCTAACGATCCGGTGCCTTTGGATGTGCGTTTCATCGCAACCAGCAAGACCGATCTGGCCGAGGATGTGGCGCGCGGAAGGTTCCGCGAAGACCTGTATTGGCGGCTGAATGTGGCGCTGCTCAGGGTGCCGCCTTTGTCGGCCCGGCGCGAGGACATCCCGCTGCTGTTCCTGCAATTGCTGCGCGAGGCCTCTGCGCGCCATTCCGCCCCTGACCGCACGCCTGAGCCGGAATTGCTGGCCGACCTTGCCACCCGTGATTGGCCTGGAAATGTGCGCGAGTTGCGCAATGCGGCGGATCGCTATGTGCTGGGCATGGACTGGATGTCCGCCGCCACTAGCCCCGCCGCCCCGCGTCTGGCCGAACGTGTGGCAGGCTTCGAACGATCGGTCATTGCCGCCACGATCGCGGCGCATGGCGGGCGCCTGCGGCCGGTTTATGAACAGTTGGGCGTCTCGCGCAAGACGCTTTATGAAAAGATGCTCAAGCACGGCCTTGACCGCCGCCTGATCGCCGACGACGACAGCGACTGACGCCATGGGTGGAAATCCACCCATCGCAACGCGCCAAATGTTTCGGCTTCCACCCATCCGCTCAGATCCCAGCCAGAAACCTTGCCCCCTGGCTCTCGAAATGCTTGCGCGCCTCCGTAACCACACCCTCCATCACGGCCAACCGTCATGCCCGAGGAGGGGCAAACGGGAACACTGCCATTCTGGGAGGATAAAATGGCCCTATCAGTGAAATTTGCCGCCTTGGCGGCGGCTGCCGTTCTTGCTGCTAACACCGCCTATGCCCAAGGCTACCCCGACCGTTCGATCACCATGGTCGTGCCGTTTGCTGCGGGCGGGCCAACCGATACGGTGGGCCGCCTGATTGCTGAAAAGATGTCGGCAGATCTGGGCCAGCAGATCATTGTTGAAAATGTGGGGGGTGCTGGTGGCACGCTGGGCGCCGGGCAAGTCGCCACCGCCGAAGCCGATGGCTACACGATCCTGTTGCACCACATCGGCATGGCTACTTCGGCTACGCTTTACCGCAGTCTCGCTTACAAACCGCTGGAGGCCTTTGAGTATGTGGGCCTTGTCACCGAGGTGCCAATGACCCTGGTGGCCCGCAAGGATTTTGAACCCGCCGATATGGCCGGCCTTTTGACCTATCTGAAGGACAACGCAGAAACCACCACCATGGCCAATGCGGGCATCGGTTCGGCCTCGCATCTGTGCGGGATGCTGTTCATGCAAGCGGTCGAAGCCCCCATCGTGACCGTTCCCTACAAAGGCACGGGCCCCGCGATGACGGAAATTCTGGGCGGGCAGATCGATCTGATGTGCGATCAGACCACCAACACTGCCGAGCAGATCAAGGGCGGCACGATCAAGGCCTATGCCACCACCGCGCCCGCTCGTCTGGAAATCTTCCCCGACCTGCCGACCGTCGCCGAGGCGGGGCTGCCCGGCATGGAAGTGTCGATCTGGCACGGGATCTATACGCCCAAGGGAACCCCTGCCGAGGCGAATGACCGCCTGTCAGCCGCGCTGCAAAAGGCACTGGCCGACCCGGAAATCGCCGCCAAGTTTGCCGAACTGGGCACCGCCCCCTCTGTCGCCGCCGATGGCACCCCCGCAGCCCTGAAGGCCAAACTTGAGGCCGAAATCGCCCGCTGGAAGCCCGTCATCGAGGCTGCGGGCGTTTACGCGGACTGAACCGTGTGGCCCCGGCAGCCACGTCGGGGCCAAACTTCCTTGGGGGGACATCATGGATCGCATCAACAAGGCGGACTTCACCGCCGGGCTTTTGTTTATTCTGTTCGGTCTGGGCTTTGGCGCATCGGCACTGGGGCTTGAGATGGGGACAATGCTGCGCATGGGGCCGGGCTATTTCCCGATGGTTCTGGCGGTGCTTCTGACCGGGCTTGGCCTTGCCATCTCGGCCACCGCGTTTCGCAGTGTTGGAGAGGCCGTCGGCACCTATGCCTGGCGCGGCATGGTGTTCATTCTGGGCGCGCCGGTGTTTTTTGGGCTGACCGTCAGAGGGCTTGGCTTTGTCCCCTCGCTATTCCTGACCACATTGATTGCCGCCCTGGCGGGGCTAAAGCTGAAACCGGTCTATGCCGTGCTGCTGGCAATTGCCGTCACCGTGTTCTGCACGCTGGTGTTTTCTGTGGCGCTTGGCCTGCCGTTCCGACGGTTCGGGCCGTGGCTGCCGGTCATGGGGGGCTGAGAAATGGACCTTTTGTCAAATCTTGGCCTTGGCTTTGCCACCGCCGCCAGCCCTGAAAACCTGCTGTTCTGCCTGATTGGTGTCATCTTGGGCACTCTGATTGGCGTTCTGCCGGGCATAGGCGCCACGGCCACCATCGCCATGCTGCTGCCGATCACGTTCCAGTTGGAGCCTGTCTCATCGCTGATCATGCTGGCGGGCATCTATTACGGCGCGCAATATGGCGGCTCTACCACCGCCATCCTGATCAACATGCCCGGCGAAAGCTCCTCCGCCGTCACAGCGATCGATGGCTATCAGATGGCCCGTCAAGGCAAGGCAGGAACAGCGCTTGCCGTGGCGGCTTTGGGATCGTTCTTTGCCGGAACGGTTGCCACGCTGCTCGTTGCCATCTTTGCCCCGCCGCTTACGGTGATTGCGCTGAAATTTGGCGCGGCCGAGTATTTCAGCCTGATGCTGCTGGGTCTGGTGTCAGCCATCGCGCTTGCGCATGGCTCTATCCTCAAGGCGCTGGCGATGGTGGTTTTGGGGCTGCTGCTTGGTGTTGTGGGCACGGATATCTACACCGGCACGCCACGCTTTACCTTTGGTATCACCGCCTACGCCGATGGGCTCAGTTTTGTCGCTCTCGCCGTGGGCGTGTTCGGCATTGCTGAGATCCTGCGCAATCTGGAGGCAGAGCAGGACCGCACGGTTCTGGGCACCAAACTGGGTGCTCTATGGCCATCGAAAACCGACCTGAAGGCGATGATCGCGCCGATGGTGCGCGGCACCGCACTTGGCTCGGCCTTGGGGATCTTGCCGGGCGGCGGGGCGGTTCTGGCGGCTTTTGCGTCCTATACGGTGGAAAAGCGGTTGTCGAAAACGCCCGAGGAATTTGGCAAGGGCGCTATTGCTGGCGTTGCTGGCCCTGAAAGCGCCAATAATGCCGGCGCGCAGACCAGTTTCATCCCGCTTTTGACGCTGGGCATTCCGGCCAATCCGGTGATGGCGCTTATGGTGGGGGCGATGATCATCCAAGGCATCGTGCCGGGGCCGAATGTGGCCACGGATCAACCCGCGCTGTTCTGGGGCATCATTGCCAGCATGTGGATCGGCAACCTGATGCTGATCGTGCTGAACCTGCCGTTGATCGGGCTGTGGGTCAAACTGCTGAAGGTGCCCTACCATGTGCTGTTTCCCGTCATCATGGCGTTCTGTTCAATCGGCGTCTACTCGGTCAACTCGAATGTCTATGATCTTTACGCCGTCGCAGCCTTTGGCCTTTTGGGCTATGTCCTGTTGAAACTGCGCTGCGAACCTGCACCGCTGCTGCTGGGCTTTGTCCTTGGGCCGCTGTTGGAGGAAAACCTGCGCCGCGCAATGATCTTAGGTCGTGGTGACCCGTCGGTATTCCTGACCCGACCGATCAGTGCAGGGCTGCTCGTCTTGACGCTGTTGGTGCTGGTGCTTGTCCTGTTGCCATCGGTCAACAAGAAACGCGCCGAGGTTTTCAGCGAGAGTGACTAGCGATTGCGCGATCTGCCGGGGAATCACCTGAGATCAAGCACTCGGCAAATACGGCGCCCCGCAACCTATAAGCGGCGGCGCTGACTTTTCTGTGCCGATGTCGATGTCGGGCTTCTTCAAGTGAGCTATTCACTGATTTACAGGCTGAGCTGCATATTGGGTGACTTCATCCCTGCAGGCTTAGATTGGTTCAACTTTCAAGGCACGGCATCACAAGGGACTCTTGCCAGAAATGGGCACAACGGGATCGGTGGTACTTTCATCGCCGGGCTGAATTCATCTCGAATGACGGCTTTGCAGATTTTGTCGTGCCAGACCATCGACAGTCAGCTTCCCGCCCTTACCAACACGCCCGCGCTTGGTCACGCAGATCTGCGTAATCGCTCAGCATTGCGACCACGACTGCGCCCTCCGGCAAAGCCCCTACCTCTTCGGCGGCCCTGACCTGGTCGGCGGCGCTGTATTCTACCACAGGTGGGCAGGGCGACCGCGTATCAGAACCGCCCATCGCGCAGCCTGTCAGCCAGAGCATCGCGATCAGCAGGACGGCGGCTGGCGGCGTCCAGCATCTGGCGTTGGATTTCATGGGTTTTCTCCGATGTTAGATGGCGCTCGGCCAGCCGCCCGGCGCGTTCACCTGCGCGGCGCAGGTTCAGCAGGAACAGGGCGATGGTGAGGATTGTCAGCAGCAGGCCCAGCGCTTTGCGCGCCGGGCCGCTGGCGAAGAGGGCGATGATCCAACCCATCAGCGCTGGCCCCGCTTCCAGTCATCGATCCGGGCGTGGATGGCGACGGCAATGCCGATCAGCGCCACGGCGATGAACACCCAGCGCAGGGTGTCGAGATAGGGCACCAGTGGCAGGATCGTGGATTGGGTTTCCGCCAGGACTTCCTGCGCGACTTCGACACCCGCTGCGCCGACGGTCGCGATGCCCGCCGCCCCGCCGCCTTTCAGCGTGCGGCTGTCGGCCAGGACTTCGCGGGCAGGGGGAATTTCCGACACGAAGGGTGTGGCGCGAACGGGGAAGGGTTCGCCCCACGACCGTGCAGGTCCGAGGTCGATGTGCATGAAACCCGAGCGGGGATAGGTGCCGAAACCGAGAAAGCCGACGGCCCGGGCCGCTTCGGCAAAGGTGGCCGGATCATGGTTGGACATGGCGATGTCGAAAGCCGTGCCCAGCATGTGTTTCGAGGCCGGGGCCCCACCGACGGCGCGGTTGTGGCTGGGACTGCGATAGCCCGAACGGACAATGAGCGGCTTGCCGAGGCGGTTGCGGACGGATTGCAGCTTGTCCATCGCTTCGGTGTTGATCTTGATCGCCCCGGTGCCGCGGCAGGCGATCTCGGCCGGGGAAAAGCTGGGCCAGCGCCAAGCGGATTCAGGCACGTCGCGGAAATGGGCATAGGTCGTGGTCGGCATGGTGGATCTCCAGAAATGCAAAACCCGCCTCTGAGGCGGGTGGGTTGGGTCGTTCAGTCTTGGAATGAGGGTGGCGCCGTTCAGTCGGTGCGGCCGCGCTGAAAGGCCTCGAACATCAGGTCGCGCATGGCACGGATGTCGGTCTCGATCCGTTCAAGCCGATCAGCATCGTCCTTCCGATCCTCGGCGCGTTGCTTGTCGATGCGCTCGCGCTCGAGGTTCAATTCGCGGTCCAGCCGCTCCAGCATCGCCTCGTTCGTGAATGCTTTCCTCGTCACTGTGGCAGCGATGGCAAGGCTGCCACCGAACAGCGCAGTGATGGCAGCGGTCAGCCCGTGTTCGCGCAGGGCGATGGCCACGGTTTCGGGCAGGGAGTGCTTGTCGGGCATGGAAAGGATCCGGATTGAGAGGGGATTGAGGTTCGTCTTTGCTGCTGCCAGGATATATTCTGGGCTTATGGGTCTTGGCGCGCCTTGGCCGCGTGCAGGCTGTATCGGGCAGCGGGGGCAATCCCGCGCCGCCAGTCGAGTTGCGTTCCGGGGGCAAGGTGCAACGTTGTTCCTGCCACCGTCCGGGTGATCGTGACATGCGGTTTCAGTTTGCGACGGATCTTGCAGGCCATAGTGCTAATCACGGTCGTGTCAGGCATGTCACCCGCAGCGCAGTCAGAATAGAGGGCATGCATGATGGCCTCGGTCGTGACCTCGCGCCCGCCCTGCTGGTGCAGAAAATAGGTCAATTGCGCCTCTTTCTGCGTCAGACGACAGCCAGCGATCGGCTCAACCCCATGTGCCCGGCCCTGCCAGAGCAGCTGATCAAGCAGATGGGTCAGATATTCCACGGCCGCGCGCGGGTGCATGTCGGCGATGGCTTCATGGTAGTCGGCTGGCAAATTGGCATCGCAAGGCCGACCTGCAGGAAAGGTCAGCTGCAGACGCTTGCGCACGGCGGTGACCTGGCCCGGGGTCAGGCCCAACTCGCGGGCGGTCTGGTTGACGGAAAGCCCGGCCTGACAGCAGGCGAGGACGGCTGTGTCGCGTTCGGTCATGGAATGCTCCTGAATGGGTTGGGGAAAAGGATGCCGCTAGGCAAGCGGGATCAGCACGGTGATCTCGGCGGTGCCACCACGCCCCAGCACACCGATTTGCGCCACCCGGATGGTCACGGGCTGCGGCAACGCGGCCAGATCGGCGCTGATCATCGCTGAAGTGTATGTGAATGCCGGTGCGCCCAGCCCGGTCACGGTACGCAGCACGCTGCCCAACGCGTTGCAAATCTCGAGTTCATAGATCTCGGACGTCCCGCCGAGCGGCACCTCGGGCAAGACCCAACTGTCGCCCGCCAGATCGCGGGTGCGCCGGACCCAGCTGAGCGCGATTGATCCGTCAGGCAAACTGGCTGCGCGCAGATGTGCGGGGCTGAACGGGCGCAGTCCGCTTGCCATCGGGGTGAAGGGCAAGGCGGCAAAACTGTCATCGCTGACCGGGCGGGATGCGGGTCCGATGCGCCACTGGGCTGCCAGCCCAACTGCCTCCAGCCCGACTGGCAGCGGGATCACTGCCCTGTCCAGCACCACCAATCGCGACCCGGCAAGGGTGGGGCGCCCCATGGCAGCTTCGGTCCCGCGCAGCCCGCGCAATAGGCGGCTCAGACGATAGCGACCATTTGCAATCAGCTCGGCCTCACCGGCCTGCACGATCTCCCATTGGCCTGGGCTGGATTCAACAGCCATCGCATTGGCGCCGCCAAACAGGATCAGATCCGTTACGCTTTCCAATGTGCCGGAGAACAGATCAACGATCAGCCTATTGCCGTGGTCAAAGTGGCTGGTTGGCCCTGCGTTAAAATCCGCTGCCAGAACGCCCATGCGTGCCCGCGCGCTGAAGGTGGTCAACAGCGAAAAGCCGTCTGTTCCGGCACTTCGGTAGACGGCGATTTCACCGGGCCACGGCTTGGCATGCGCCGCGACCATAGGCCAATGCGCAGGTTGATCCTCGCGCAGCTGCGGCAGGTCCAGGAGCACGACGTCCGGTGTGCCGAAGACCGTGGGCGTCGACAGAGTGGCCGGGCGCGGTTCACCTGGTGGCAAGTCATAAACCGCGCGATCCTGGCGCACCGCATCGACACTGCGCAGGTCCGAGTCTGCGATGGACACCAGCCGCAGTTCCGTAAGGCGGCCATCGTGGTCAAGCAGGATCACATCGCAGGGATCCAGCGCCAGGCGCGAAGGCGGCAAGCGAAACACCGCGCTTTCGCGGCCAACCCATGCCTCCATCAGCGCGCGGCGGCAGCGGCGTTCGGCCTCTTCCGGCGGAATTGCCATCGGGAAGGATTCGGAGGCGATGCGGGTCGTGTCGACGGTGATGCGCCGCGCCTCGACCTGCGCTGCGTCATAGTCCTCGTCGGCGCGGGCGACCTGCCATTTCAGCGCCTGCGGCAGTTCGGTTTCCTGCGCGCGGGTCAGTTCCATCATATCACCCTGCGCGGAGGCGGGGGCCGCCATGCTGTCGGGTGCGACCGTGGCGCTGGCGATCCTACCCCGCATCAGGAACTTGATGCGCCCCTCGCTCTCCACAGCATCGAAACCGAAATGCCGCGCCAGCGTGGAAATGGATGCACGCGGGGCTTCCTGTGCCGAGATCACATAGCCTTCGACTGCACCCCAGAGGCCGGAGACGTCGATCAGGGCTTCCGGCATTCCGGCACGTTGGCAAAGGTGCCGCACGAGGGCCGCTAGCGACACCGCGCCCAGCCGCCCGGTCAGCCAGTGGCCCAGCCGCCAGTTCGGGCCGTCGGTCCAGACATCGGTCAGTTCGGGGAAGAACGGATAGGGTCGGGCATCCCAGGTCCAGGCGGCGCATTCGGGGACATGGACCATGCGGTTGCCATAGACGGCCGAGGTCGGGTTGTTGGCCGCCTGACCCCAGAACAGAAAGCTGGCTTCCAGATAGGCCCGCTGGATTGCGTCATCGCGCCAGCCGCGCGAGAAATAAGGCGTAAAGCTCTCGGAGGATTTGGGATCAAAGAACACGTTCGGCTGGTTGGTGCCGCGGTCAATCGCGGGGCAGCCCAGTTCCGTGAACCAGATCGGTTTCGACTGCGGCACCCATGCGGTTTGCGTCCCGCCTTCCACACCGCCCGGCCGGTTGAAATGCGGGTTTTGCCACCAGGCGCGCAGATCCTTGAAGCGGAACACCCATGGTTTGGCGTTCGGCGGGTCGCTCGGACCAGTGGCGCTCCCCGCCTCACCACCATCTGTGATCGGCGTGCGGTTCTGCGCGGTTCGATCAAGGGCGCTGGCATAGAACCAATCGAAGCCTTCGCCGCCAGTGATGTTCGATTGCAGGTAGGTCCGGTCATAGATTGCAGGCGCCAGTGCCGCATCGGCATGATCGAACCCGTCGCGCCAGTCCGACAGGGGCATGTAGTTATCGATGCCGATGAAGTTGATGTTGGCGTCAGACCAGAGCGGGTCGAGATGGAAATACACATCGCCCGATCCATCCGAAGGATGGTGGCCGAAGTATTCCGACCAGTCGGCGGCATAGCCGATCTTCGGCCCAGCGCCGAGGATTGCACGGACATCGGCGGCGAGGCTCTTGAAGGCCGTAACGGCAGGATAGGTGCTGGCACCCGAGCGGATCGTCGTCAGGCCGGGCATTTCCGAGCCGATCAGAAAGGCATCGACGCCACCCGCCGCTTGGCACAGATGGGCATAGTGCAGGATCATCCGGCGCAGCGACCAGTCGCCGACCGGGCCAGTCCAGCCGACAGTGGTGCCGGAAACGCTGAAGTTGGCGGGTGTCGCCGTCCCGAACAGGGCTGCAACCTGCGTCGCCGCAGTCGCGGTCTTGTCGACGGTTCCGGCAAAGCCCGCTGCCGGGGAGCAGGTGATCCGCCCGCGCCAAGGGAATGTCGGCTGGCCAGCGGTGGCGGCATTAGCGCTGTAGGGATTTGGCTTGGTGTTGCCGGGCGGTACGTCCAGCAGCAGGAAGGGATAGAAAGTCACGCGCAGCCCGCGTGCCTTCATCTCCTGGATCGCTTGCACGACTGCGAAGTCGGCTGGGGTGCCGCCATAGACCGGACGGTCCTCGGCGTCGCGGCTCACCAGAAACGCACTCGCACGGTCGACGCCATTCACGACCCAAGCCGACGGTGTCGTGCTCTTGACCGCAACCTCGACGCCCGGCCGCACCTTGCAGTTCCCGGCACGCAGGTCATCGCCGAACCATGCCACCACCAGGCTGACGCTTTCCACAGCCGGAGCGAGCGACTGCAGCCGGTCCAGCGCCACAACGATGTCCGCGGTGTCGGTGATTGCGTTCAGGTTCTCGGCCACGGTCGCGCTGCCGGAGCCGGTGGTCTTCTTGACCGGCGCTGTCGCATAGGTGAATTCGCCCGAGGCCGGGATCAGCGTCACGGCTTTGACCAGCCCTTCGGCGGTGTCGGCATCCGCCAGCGGGCGGAACACCTCGAAGCTGATCTGCGGCAGGCGGTTGCCGAAGGCGCTGAGGTTCAGTTCCTCGAACACGACATAGGCCGTGCCGCGATAGGCTGGGGTGTTGGCCGCGCCCATCTTGGCTGCAATGAAAGGATCGGGGCCCTGCGCTTCGTCGCCGGGATACCAGCGCCAGGTCACGCCCGTCATGTCCATCGGTTTGCCGTCCGCCCAGACCCTCCCAATGCCGGTGATCTCGCCTTCGCACAGCGCGACTGCGAAGCTGGCATAATAGAGGTATTCGGTGGTGGTGACCTTCGGCCCGCTGCCCTTGCCGCCACCCTGGCTGGTCGTATTGACCTCCTCGCGAAAATCCGTGGCCCAGATGATGTTGCCGCCGATGCGCATCCGGCCGAACAGGCGCGGGATCACCGCGCCTTCGGTCGAGGAGGTGATGCGCAAGCTGTCCAGCCGCGCGCCCTCGATGCGTTGCGCCGGGGCGAGCGAGGACACGATCCAGTTGTCGACCACTGACCCGATGGTCGAGCCGATGAAGCCACCGATGGCCGCGCCGGAAAAGCCGAGGATGGCCCCGCCAAATGCGCCGCCAATCGCGGAGCCGACGGCGCCGAGAACAAGGGTTGCCATGTGTGGGGTCTCAGATGCTGCTGGGGTGCGGAAACAGGAAGGCGAAGGCAATGCGCCGCCGCCAAATCGGGGTCAGGACTTCCTCGACGACACCCAGCCGTTCATAGGCGTGGATGAATCGGTCGGGCGAAGTCAGGATCCCGACATGCTTGGCGATGGCGCGCGGGGCCATACGAAACAGGATCAGCGTACCCGGTCCGGCCTCGGGAGGCATGATTTCCGGCATCATCTGGCGCGCACCATCTGCCAGAACTTCGCGCGGGCCGGTCTCACCCCAGTCCCGGCTATAGGGCGGAATTGGGAAAGGTTCGTCCCCGACTACCTCGCGCCAGACGCCACGCGCGAGGCCAAGGCAGTCGCAGCCGACACCGCGCAGGCTGGCCTGATCATGGTATGGCGTGCCGAGCCAGCTGCGGGCAGTGGCGATGACCAAGGCAGGATCAGCGCAATTCACAGCACATTTCCTTCGTGGCCGCCGTCTTGGCTGGCATAGCGCAGCACGGCATCCTGGCCTGGGATGTTGGGGAACCCCCGGAAGTTGGTGGTGTTGGCGAACTTAGCGCTGCAGGTGGCGATGCGCTTGTCGCAACCCGCTTGGGCGATAAAGCCGTCGCCCTCGGCGATGGCGCGCACCGGGGCTTCCAGCAGGGTCAGGCTGGCGATGCTGCCATCCAGCCCATGCGCCAGCACTTCGGTGATCCGCCCCGCATTTGCGCCGTCGGTCCAGGTCAGTGTGCCCGAGGTGAACCAGCCCGCATCAAACCCGGACAGCCCCAAGGCCATGAAGGCCCGGTCACGCAAAAGGTCCGTGACGACACCAGTGCCCTTGTAGATGGCGTTCTCCAGATCGATGCCGCAGCGCGCATCGCCCAAGCGAGCGTCGCACCCCGCCTGAAACGTCCGCCCCACGGTCTGGCCTAACACATGCGCCAGCGAGCGGACCTCGGCGACGAAGGCCATGCGGCCGCGCCGGATTTGCCCGACGGCCCCGCGCCGCAATAAGACGCGCTGGCTGGTATCGGCCCAGTTTACTCGCCAGAGATCGACCGCCGCATTGTCCCAGCGCCCGTCGAGGATGTCGGTTTCTGTGATCCGGTCGGAGGTCAGCATACCGGTCGCGTCTTGCGCATCGACGGCTAAGTCGGAGCCAGCGCGGATTTCCGAAGCTGCAAACCCGCTCTCCGGTTCAAACACAGTGCCATCGAAAGTGAGGGTGCGATCATGATCGGTGAAGCCCAGCGCGACACCGTCGCTGCGCGAAATCCGCCAGCACCAGGACAAGGTGGTGGTGCAGTCATCGAGATGGTCCTGCAGCGCGAGCGAGAGGTTTTTCATCTGCGGATCTCCAAGAGCGGGATGACGGTAATCGATCCCAGCCGTTCAAAGTCGAGGGTCACGTCGAGCGTGTCGCTGTCGAAGCGCACCGGCACGTCGAATTCAAAGCCTGCCGTGATCGGGACGCCCGCGCCCGGGGCGGCGCTGAAAGTGACGCTGCCAGTGGTGACATCGACGCTCCAGCCCGACATCTGCTCGACGCCGTTCAGAGCAATGCGGATGCTGCCAGCGACCGGCTTTGCGATGGCACGGGTCCAGCTTTGCGCTCCGGAGGTGTAGCGCTTCAGAAGGGCGAAGGTGGTGACAGCACCATTGCCGGTGCCGATGGGTTGATCGGTGGCAGCGACCGGCTGCGACGGCAGGCTGGATTTGTAATCGGCCCAGTCCTTGTAGCGAAACCCGTGCAGGCGGCCGTTGCGGGCCTCGAAGAAGGCGACGACGGACGCCAGATCGTCGGCGCGGCGGATGCCGTAAGCCACATCATAGCGGCGGCGCGAATTGGCCCAGCTGGCGTTGCGTTCTTCATCGCCACTTGCCAGTTCGACGATCTGCGTGCGCCATTCAGGCCCGCCGCGCGCGCCACGGCTGATCGCGTCCGGAAACCGGACCTCGTGAAAGGACATCTGATCCTCGTTCAGGGATTATGGGTTTGCTCAGGAAGCCGGTCGGCTAAGCGGCGGCTTTGCGGACGAAGCGGTCATTCGGCAGGCTTGATGGTTTCCCCTCTTTGGGGTTCGCCTTTCCCGACCTGCACGCCGTTTGCTTGATAGTTCGTGAACTGT
>JBILYK010000064.1:0-20669 GCA_044377735.1 Paracoccaceae bacterium
CGAATTGTCGGCGCGCCAAGGGAAGTTTTCCCAACCGGGCTTCCAGCTGGCGCGGTCAAGCTGCGGGTAGTGATACATCAAATGCCAAGCAAACTCGCGCCAGACCAGTTCTTTCAAAAAGGTCTCAGCCCCGGCATTGCCCTCGGCCATGGCACGCCAGCCACGATGCCAGATGGTGCGCGGGCCGATCTCGCCCCATGCAAGGTTTTCCGAAAGTCCGCTGGTGGCAGCGGTTAACCCCGGCAAATCGCGATCTGCGGCATAGGCAGCCAACGCGCTTTGGGAAAATTCCTCCAACCGGGCCAAGGCTTTGTCCTCGCCCACCCGCTGATAGGCCGCCATAACGGCACCACCGCGGTCCATGGCAGCCGAAAGTTGCCAATCTTCCAACCGCTCTGACGCGGGCCAAACCGCTGGACCAGGCAAAGCGGTGGCGGCTGGTGCGGCCTCGGCCACCGGACGGCCCCGCACCGTGCGCCAGAAAGGCGTGTACACCCGATACGGCCCGCCCTGCCCGGTCTCAACCTCCCAAGGCTCGAACAACAGGGCACCAGGGTGGCTTTGGGCCACAAGCCCCCGCGCCTTCAGGGCCGACTTCACGGCCTGATCGCGGTCGCGCGCAGCACAATCATAGCTGCGGCTCCACATCACCCCTGCGGCCCCGGTCTCGGCCACCAGCGCCTCGAGCACCGCCAGCGCAGGCCCGCGCCGCAAGATCAACCGCGCGCCATGACGCGCCAAAGTGGCGGCAAACGCCCCAAGCGCCAGTCCCAAGCGGAATTTCGGGGCAGCCCCCAGCGCTTCGGTCTCGGGGTCCAGAATGAACACGGGCACCAGCGGCCGACCGGTTGCCACGGCGGCCGTCAGCATCGGATGGTCCCCCAGCCGCAAGTCACGGCGGAACCACAAGATCAACGGCGCGTCAGACATTCCATTCCCTTTTCAAACAGATACGCAGAAACCGGGCAACTGGTTCATTGCCACTTCAGAAATATCCCAAGGGCCACCAAAAACGAGCGGAGCAGCGCCCCCCTCGCAGCGTCCAAGGCACGCAGGCCTTCAGCTTAGAGCACGCGATCCAGCGCCGCGATCAGCCGGGCCACATCTTCGGCGCTGGTGTAATGCGCCGCCGACATCCGCAGGACGCCCTTTTCGCGGTCAATGCCCAGCGCCGCCAAAGGCCGCACCGCATAGAAATCACCTGCCCAGCAGGCAATCCCGTTGCGGCCCAATTCCTCTGACACCGGCACAGCGGCGCGGTCCAGCTCCACCGCCACGGTCGGCGCACGCTTGCCCGCATCGCGCGGACCCAAAAGGCGCACGTCATTGCGCCCGGCAAGATAATCCAGCAAGGGGGCAATCACCGCCACCTCCTGCGCGCGCATCAGGTCATGCACGGCGCTGTTGCGGATGGCGGCATCACCGGAAATGCCATGGGCGGCTGCGACAGCGTCGACATAATCTGCCATGCCCGCACAGGCGGCAATCTGGGCATGGTCCGGCCCGGCTGGGGTGTGACGCTTGTAAAGCGTGTCTTGGTTGAAGAAATGCGCCTGCCCCGGCAATTCCATCCCAAACGCCTCACGCAGGACCATGATGCCTTGATGCGGGCCAAAGGTCTTGTAGGCCGAAAACAGATAGACATCGCAGCCCAAGGCTGTGACATTGGGAAAGCCGTGGGGCGCATAGCTGACCCCGTCCACCACCGTGCGCGCACCCGCCGCGCGGGTGATCTCGCAGATTGCCGCCACATCGTTGATCTCGGCAATGACGTTTGAACAATGCGGAAACGCGACCAGCCGCACCCGACCATCGGCCAAAAGCTTGCGAAGATCGTTGAGGTCTAGGCTGCCCGTCGCAGGGTCAAGCTGCCATTCGCGCACCTCGATCCCCTCATCGGCCAGCCGCCGCCAGACACCCGAATTGGCCTCATGGTCCTGATTGGTCACCACAATCGCCCCGTCGGTGCCGCGCAGCCACTGCCGCACCGCTTGGGCCAGCACATAGGTGTTGGCACTGGTCGAGGGGCCAAAGCTGACCTCTTCGCGCTTGACCCCCATCATCGCACCCAGCCGCGTGCGCGCCTCGTCCATTTCGGCCCCGCCTGCTTGCGCCCCCGGATAAGGCCCATAGGGCTGCACCTTGCGGTCGGTGTAGAACCGGTGCAACCGATCCACCACCTGCGCGCACGGATATGACCCGCCCGCGTTTTCAAAAAACGCATGGCTGGATAACACCGGTGAGGCAAAGGCCGGAAACTGGCTGCGGACAAAATCAAGGTTCAGCGGGCTGGTCATCAGGGTGTCCTGTCGATCTGGTTTGAACGGGAACGAGGGCATAACCCCCCGTGGCAGGTCTTCCCGCCAAGCCGATACGGCCCATTTCGGGCCGCAGGGCAGACCTTGTCACGCCGTCGCGGGGCCAAGGGTCGCGAAAATGCTATGCGGCGTCAGCACGAAGGTAAAGCCCGCCGATGCCCAAAAACCAGACAAAATCGGCGCTTTTTGTGCCGCAAACGGGGGACATCTCTTGCATCTCACAAAATCACACGCATCTTTTAGGGGGTTGAGCCTGACAGGGCCAGCCGCTAGCGTCCTGTCACCGTTTGACATCTTCTTCAGGGCAACGACCCCGCCGACACCAACAGCAGAGGACTCGCATGAAAAAACTGTCCCGACTTCTTCTTTCGACCGCGACCGTGATTGGCTTTGCCTCGATGGCTTCGGCCGCCGATCCGGAATTGAGCGTGTTTGATTGGGCTGGCTTTGAAAACCAGGCACTCATCGAAGGCTATGTCGCCAAGCATGGCCAGATGCCAACCTATTCCTTCTTCGCCGATGACGATGAGGCTTTCCAGAAAATGTCGTCCGGCTTCAAGGCCGATGTGGCGCACCCCTGCTCGCAGATGGTGTCCAAATATCGTGACGCTGGCCTGATCGAGCCCTGGGATGTCAGCCGCATTCCCGAATATGCCAATATCGCGCCGCGTTTCACCGATTCCAAGATTTTCGCCGATGATGGCGGCGTCTGGTATATCCCGACCGATTACGCCTACACCGCAATCGCGTGGAACACGACCGAGGTCCCCGAGGCGGATGTCGCCTCGCTCAACGTGTTCAAGGATCCGAAGTACGCTGGCCGCATCTCGCTGCCCGACAACACCGATGACGTCTGGGCGCTGGCGCTGCTGGCAACCGGTGTGACCGACTGGACCGCCATCACCGACGAGCAATTCGCCGCAGCCGCCGCTTGGTTGCGCGAAGTGCACCCCAATGTGCGCGCCTATTGGTCCGACCCGTCGGAACTGTCGCAGCTGATGGCGTCGGGTGAAGTTCTGCTGGCTTGGTCGTGGAACGACTCGATCGCGCTGATGCGGGCTGAAAACTTCCCCGTTGGCTTTCAGCGCATAGCAGCCGAAGGTGCCACGACTTGGTTCTGCGGCTATGTGAACTTCAAAGACGCGCCGGGCAGCGAAGACAAGGCCTATGACTTCATCAACGCCTGGCTGGAACATGGCTCGGCCAAGGGCCTGCTTGAAAACTTCGGCTATGCCCATACCAACGATGCAGCCATGGCTTCGATCACCGCAGAAGAACTTGCGGCGGCTGATGTCAGCCCGGTTGAGGGCACTCTTCTGGCCCAGACGCCGATTGACCACGGCATGCGCGAGAGGATGCTGGAAGAGTTTGAGATGATCAAAACCGGTTTCTAATCGCCATAGCGCCCATATCCCGAAACGCCCGCAAGCCCTGCTTGTGGGCGTTTCGCATTTTACCAGCCCTTGCGTGTCAGGCCCTGCGCCTTTATATCTTGCCCTGTCCGGGGCTTGCTTCGGACTATGGTGATAAACGCACCTGTAATAATCGGCTCGGACCCGGGGGCGGTACCCGGCGGCTCCACCAGATCACCCGGTATTGCGGGGGTAAGGGGCCGAAATAGGATCGACGGACGACTAAAGAGGCCAGCTTTTACCCGGTAGGTACCACCGTTATCGGACCACAAGTGTAGTTGCCAATAACAACCACGCTCCGATGGCTCTGGCTGCGTAAGCGGTTCGAACATCGAAACCTAAGTCCTTGCGCTTAGCCGCGTAAGGCGGGGCCCGCCGGAGCCTGGCAACAGAATCCGGCACTTTCCCCCGTCACCGCACGAAGGCTCCGGCAGAACTGAACTCAGCGCGGAGCCTGGCAACAGAATCCGGCACTTCTACCCGCTTGACCCAATCTGCGCGCCCGGCTATCGCTGATCCGTGGGGCCCGCGAGCGCCTCGTGAGGCGTCAGGCCCAAGCATCGCATCCCCTCCTTTTGATCGGATGCCCCAGAATGCCCGGACCTAACAGCATTTCGCCTGCCCAGCTTTCCCGCCTGATCGGAACCCCCGATTGCCCCGCCATCCTTGACGTACGGCTGGATGAAGATTTCAACGCCGACCCCCGGCTCATCCCGACTTCTGTTCGCATGCCCTACACCGACCCCGTTGCCCCCGCAGGTGCCAAGGTGGTGGTGGCTTGCCACCGCGGCAAGAAGCTGTCCGAAGGCGCGGCCGCCCTCTTGCGCGCCAAGGGCCATACCGCCGAGGTGCTGGAGGGCGGCAACGTCGCATGGGCCGAGGCCAGATCACCCCTGCTGCCCGCCGCGCTGCTGTCCGCTGCTGACCTATGGGTCACCCGCCACCGTCCCAAGATTGATCGCGTTGCGTGCCCTTGGCTGATCCGGCGCTTCATCAACCCGCAAGCGCGGTTCTTGTTTGTCGCCCCGGCCGAAGTGCTCGCAGTCGCCAGCTATTTTGCCGCGACCCCGTTTGATATCGAAGGTGTCACTTATACCCACCGTGGCGAGGGTTGCAGCTTTGATGCTTTACTCGACGATTTTGGCCTGCACAGCCCCGCTCTTGACCGGCTGGCCTTGGTGATCCGTGCGGCGGATACCGACAGGCATGATCTGGCCCCGCAGGCGGCAGGGCTTTTGGCCATGTCGGTCGGTCTTTCGCGGCAATACCGCGATGACCTGTTACAGCTTGAGGCCGCGATGCCGCTTTATGACGCCCTTTATCGTTGGGCGCGCGACGGGTCTGAAGAAGGCCATGACTGGCCTGCGGGGCGTGCAGCATGACCCCCACCTTGTCTGAACTGACCCGCACCTTTGCCCGTATCGGCGTGATGTCCTTTGGCGGGCCTGCGGCGCAGATTGCGTTGATGCACCGCGAAGTGGTGGACCAGCGCAAATGGGTGTCCGAAAAAGACTACCTTTCAGCCCTGTCTTTTTGCATGCTGCTTCCCGGCCCAGAAGCGATGCAGCTCGCAACATGGATTGGCTGGCGCAGCCATGGCACGGTTGGCGGGTTGATCGCAGGGGGGCTTTTCGTGCTGCCCGGCGCTTTGGTGGTGCTGGCGCTCAGCGTGCTATATGCGGGACTGGGAGATCTGCCCTTGGTGGCCGCTCTGTTCACTGGGGTGCAGGCCGCTGTGGTGGCTGTGGTGATCGAGGCACTGATCCGGGTGTCAAAAAGGGCACTGAAAACCCGCACCCACCGGGCGATTGCCGTCGCGGCCTTTCTGGCCCTGTCTGTCTTTGCCCTGCCCTTTCCACTGGTCATTCTTGCGGCCGGGATCTTTGGTGCGATGGGGGCAGCTGAAGTCATCACTGGCCTGCCGACCCCTGCCGTGCCCTTGGGATCAAGTCTGAAAACCGCCGCCATCTGGGGGGCTGTCTGGCTGCTGCCCTTGGCCGCGCTATGGGTCTTTGAGGGCGGGTTGCTGGCCGAGATCGGGCTGTATTTCTCAAAGCTGGCGGTGCTGACCTTTGGCGGGGCCTATGCAGTTCTGGCGTGGATGGCGCAAGAGGTGGTGGCCGTAAAGGGCTGGCTGACCACCACCGAGATGATGGACGGTCTGGGCCTGGCAGAAACCACGCCGGGGCCGCTTATTCTGGTGACCGAGTTTGTGGGCTTTTTGGCCGCGTGGAAAGCCGGGGGTTGGCTGATGGGCCTTGGCGGCGCGGCTGTCGCCCTTTGGATGACCTTTGCCCCCTGTTTTCTGTGGATTTTTCTGGGAGCGCCCTATCTAAAACGCCTGACCCACGCCCCCCGGCTTGCCGCCGCTTTGGCAGGGATCATGGCGGCGGTTGTGGGGGTGATTGCCAATCTGTCCTTGTGGTTCGCGCTGCATGTGCTGTTTGCCACGTTGACGTCCGCAACTTTTGGCCCGGTCTCGCTTTTGCTGCCTGATCTGGCCAGCCTGAAGCCTGTCGCAGCGGTGCTTGCCTTGGCCAGCGGCTATCTTTTGCTGCGGCGGCACTGGCCCTTGCCTTGGGTGCTGGCTTTGACAGCGGGTGCGTCGGCTCTCCTGAGCACAGTGTAAGCTTGGCCTCTTTCCTTCGGGGAGGAATCCCTTATGCTGACACGAAGAAAGACGAAGGGATCGGTATGACGCGAACGATTGACTACGGGAATTTGATGCACCGGGCGATGCGCGGGCTTATTCAGACCGTGCTCAGGGACGTGGCGGCAAATGGCCTGCCCGGTGCGCATCATTTCTTCATCACCTTCGACACCACTGCCGAGGGCGTGGAAATCGCCGATTGGCTGCGTGCGCGCTATCCAAAGGAAATGACTTTGGTGATCCAGCATTGGTTCGAAAACATGGTTGTCACCGACGAAGGCTTTTCCATCACTCTGAATTTCGGCAATCAACCCGAACCGCTGATTATCCCCTTCGACGCACTGCGTACCTTTGTTGATCCTTCGGTGGAATTCGGTCTGCGTTTTGAGACCCACGAGAGCGACGAAGACGGCGCCGAGGATGAGCCCGAGGATGACCCTGAGCCGCCGCAGCATGATGCGCAGGTCGTCATGCTGGACAAGTTCCGCAAGACCTGAAGCCCAGACGTGGCCTTGGAAAGCGCTGGTATGCGGCAGTATACCGATTGAATTTTCTCCTCTCTGCCCCTATGAGGCATGCAACAACTGAAGAGAGGCTTGCCACCGATGTCTGCCAATACCGCAGCGACCCGCACCGAAACCGACAGCTTTGGCCCGCTGGAGGTTCCCGCCGACAAATACTGGGGCGCGCAGACCCAGCGGTCGATCATCAACTTCCCCATCGGCTGGGAACGCCAGCCCGTTGCCATTATTCGTGCGCTGGGCGTCATCAAGAAGGCCTGCGCGCTGGTCAACGTGGCGCAGGGCGATCTGGACGCAGACCTTGGCAAAACCATCGCAGCCGCAGCAGATGAGGTGATCGTCGGCAAATTTGACGACAACTTCCCGCTGGTGGTCTGGCAAACCGGATCGGGCACCCAATCCAATATGAACGCCAACGAGGTGATCTCGAACCGCGCTATTGAAATGCTGGGTGGGGTATTGGGATCAAAAAAGCCGGTCCATCCGAATGATCATGTCAACATGGGTCAGTCCTCGAACGACACCTTCCCCACCGCGATGCATGTCGCCATCGGCATGATGACGCGCGATGTGCTGTTGCCGGGTCTGGAAAAGCTGCACCGCGCGCTGGCCGCCAAATCGGATGAGTTCAAGGACATCATCAAGATCGGCCGCACCCATACGCAGGACGCCACGCCCCTGACCCTGGGGCAAGAATTCTCGGGCTATGCCAAGCAGGTGGAGCGCGGGATCGAGCGGGTGAAGATGTGCCTGCCGCATATCTATGAACTGGCCCAAGGCGGCACCGCCGTTGGCACCGGGCTGAACACCCGCGTGGGCTTTGATACCCGCGTCGCCGCCGAGATCGCCAAGATCACCGACCTTCCCTTCGTCACCGCTCCGAACAAGTTCGAAGCATTGGCCGCCCATGACGCCATGGTGATGTTCTCGGGCGCCTTGAAAACCGTGGCAGCCAGCCTGTTCAAAATCGCCAATGACCTGCGGCTTTTGGGCTCTGGCCCGCGCTCGGGCCTTGGCGAATTGATCCTGCCGGAAAATGAGCCGGGCTCGTCGATCATGCCGGGCAAGGTCAATCCGACCCAGGCAGAAGCGCTGACCATGGTCTGCGCCCATGTCATGGGCAATGACGCGGCGGTTGGTTTTGCCGGCAGCCAAGGGCATTTCGAGCTGAACGTTTATAACCCGATGATGTCCTATAACGTCTTGCAATCCATGCAGCTTTTGGGCGATGCGTCGGGGTCTTTCACCGACAATATGGTGGTGGGAACCCAGGCCAACACCGCGCGGATTGAAAAGCTGATGAAGGAATCGCTGATGCTGGTAACGGCCTTGGCCCCCACCATCGGCTATGATGCGGCCACCAAGGTTGCCAAGACCGCCCACAAGAACGGCACAACCTTGCGCGAAGAGGCGATTGCCTTGGGCTATGTCGATGGCGAGACCTTTGACCGGATCGTGCGGCCCGAAGACATGATCGGACCGAAGGGCTGAGATGGCCGAGATCGTCAACCTTCGCGCGGCCCGCAAGGCCAAAGAACGGGACAAATCTCGCGCGACAGGCGATGAAAACGCCGCCAAGTTCGGCCGGACCAAGGCTGAGAAAGATCTTGAAAAGGCCCGAGCCGACAAGGCCCGGCGCAATCTTGACGGGCACGCACGCGAATGAGCGGGCGGCCCGTCAAACACTCGCTCACCCTCAAGGGCCACCGCACCAGTGTCTCTTTGGAGGCCGAATTTTGGGATGCGTTTCAAAGCCTTGCACGGTCGCGGGGAAAGTCACTGAATGAGCTGGCCGCCGAAGTGGATGCTGGGAGAAGCGGTGATGTGGGGCTGGCATCGGCCATTCGGGTTTGGGTTTTGCGGGCATTAACGGCGCGTTAAGGATGTATCGGCACCACTTCGGACAGGAGGTGTGCCATGAAGGACTTGCCTGCACCCATCACGCCAGATCGTTGGATCGTACAGCTTTTCAGCGCCCGCGCCGCCGCAGAAGGTGGCATATTGCGCCGCTCGGTCGAGGATGTCGAACGCCTGGCCGGACACCAACGCTTTTGCTTTGAAGTGCGCAGACGGGGATTTCGCGCTGTGGAAAACGCAGGACAATTCGTGATCTTTTGCAACCGCGAAGCCATTTCCATCGTTGTCTGACAGCAAATTTCTTCGAGGAAATTTGCAAGAGTTTTCGAAAACTCTCGGGCGTTCAACGCCGCAAACGTGGAGACAGGTTCAACCATATCCCCTCTTTTGCCCGTACCGTCAGATGTGCCACCGGCACCGGATCGCGCCCTTCAATCCGCGCAAACCGCCAATCCCGAACCAGAATCGCCAAAAGAAGTGGCCCCTCCACCATGGCAAAACCAGCCCCCGTGCACACCCGTGGCCCGGCCGAGAATGGCAGATAGGCATCACGCGCGCAGGCACGGTTTTCCTCACGCTGCCAGCGGTCGGGGTCAAACGCGTCGGGGTTCGGCCAGATCCGCTCATGGCGGTGCAGATGCCACGGAGACAGCACAATTTGCGCGCCGGGGGCCACCTTGCGATCGCGCATTGTTTCAGGACAACGGTTTTCCCGCACCATCATCGGCACGGGCGGGTAAAGCCGCAGCACCTCACGAAAGACATCGCGGGTAAACTTCAGCTTTGAAAGTTCCGAAAATTCAGGGGCGTGCCCAAGACCTGTGGCCTCGTCCGCCACCCGATCCTGCGCTTGCGGATAAAGCGCCAGAAGATAGAGCGCCCAAGACAAGGCCGAGGCGCTGGTTTCATGGCCAGCCAGAAAAAAGATCGCGACCTGATCGATCATTTCTTCCGTTGTAAACGTCTCTCCCGATAGAGGATCACGCGTCGTCATGATCTTTGTGGCCAGATCATCCGGCGCTGTGCCTGCGGCAATCTCTTCGGCACGCGCTTGACACAGCTGCGCAATCAGCCCCCGGATCACCGCCGCAGACCTCCGGGTCGCCGGTTTGTGGAACCGGGGCATCCAGCGCGGCAAGGGCAGAAAGGCTGCAAGGTTCAACAAGGGCTGCGCGCGTTGATAGGTGCGAAACTCGCGAAAGACCGCCGAAGCAATGTCGTGTTCGATGGGAATTGAGAAGAGCGTGCGAAAAATCACATCTGCCGCCGCGTGACTCATCTCCTCTTCAAGTTCGCTCACACCGGACGAGAGGCGCGCAGCACTCGCCGCCCCGGCCGCCACCATGGCCGGAAACGTGTCGCGCAAACGACCACCTTCAAAGGCTGGATTGATGATCCGGCGCTGGCGTTTCCAGACCTCGCCATTGGTGACAAAAACCGAATTGCCCAAAAGCGGGCTCAACCCCTCGCGGATGCGGTTGGACTTGGGGAAGTCATCCGGCCGTTCCAAAAGGATACGCGCCACCAGCGCGGGGTCGTTGCACAGATAGCTGCGAAAGAACGGCGTGCGAAACTCGGCCATCCACGCCCGATACAGCCGGGCGGGCTGTGACGACAGGATGTCATGACGAAACAGCCGCAGATGCTGCCAAAAACCGGCCTTGTCCGGACGGGCCTGCGGTTTGGGCGGGATCATGCGACCGACCTAAAGCCTGAAAGGGGCGTCTCGATCCGGCTTTTCGACGGCGCCCGCCCCGCATAGCGCGCGCCCAGCGTGACCGGGCCTGCCGTGATCTGGAAATAGTCGTAATGCCCGGGCCGATCAAAGGCGCACATATACTGAAAATGCAGCCGGAAATACTGCCGACGCAGCAGCTGCCAGCGCTCGGGCGACAAAGACTGCGAGAAGGCCGCCGACAAGACCAAGGGCCAGCGCTTGCCTTCGGGTGCCACACCGCTCACCGACACTGGGTCACACAGCGCAAAAGCACAGCCATCCCCGGGGGCTGTCACATCTACCCACGTCACCTCCTCGCGCGTGGACAGATAGGCCAGATCCCGCCGCAGGCGCCGTGCCTCGGGCAGAAAGGACACCATCGGCACCACCTGCCCCAAAGACAAGAGGGAGAGCGCCGGGCGCCTCTCTGGCAGCCCTTCACGGATCAGGTCCGACAGGATCGACACCGCCAGATGCGCCCCCGAGGAATGGCCCACCACCAGCACCTCATCCACCGGCTCGGCCATCGCGGCGGCAATGCGGGCGCGAAACTCAGCCATCCGCGCCTCCAACTCGGGTGGGTTCGCACCGCGCGCTTGGGCCGAATAGGCGTAATCATGCATCAGGTAATAGGCCAGAATCTGGGAATCGCGGCGCTTAAACGCCGCCAACACCGCCCAAACGGTCGCCCCGCCAGCCAAAAGCCCAAGCCCCCAATGCGCCAGGATCGCCCCCAAAAGCGCAACTCCGCCGCCCAAAAGCAGCGCCAGAAAAAGCTGCAGGATCAGCATGGCAATGGGGTACAGCGCGGCCACCATCGGCCCCCCGCGCAGCTTCATCAGCCGAAACAGCGCGCCGGTGCCGATATAGGCCCAAGCCGTACGCAGCAATTGCAGATAGGTGCCCAGGATGCCCCGCTCCATCGAGGTTTTCACAATGTCGGACCAGACCAACACCTCGACATCAGCTTCACAGGCGCGATTGTCGATCCGCGCACTGACCTGCCAGCCATAAGAACCCTGAAGGGATTTTGGTTTTAGATCAATCTCATAGCCCTGGATCCGCGCCTGCTGCGCGCCTTCCTTGCGGTAAAGCTCGCGGTAGCGGCGGGCATGCACAGGGTCATAGCCGGGGATGTAGAAAACCCTCCGGCGAAACACCGCCCCTGCGTCCTGATCCACCGTTTCACCCATCACGCTCTCAAATATTCCGCTTCACCCTGCCATGAAATCTTGGCAGAATTAAGGGCGATCAGCCCAAAAGCGGCAGGCCAAGGGCGGTCAGCATGTCCAAAAGCCAGCCGGAAAACACCGAAAATGTGCCGGTGAACAAAGTCAGCCCGACGATGACCAGCAAAATCCCCATCGCCATTTCGATCTTTCGCATATGCGGTTTAATCCGCCGCATCAGGCTCATGGATTGCGCGATGAAGATGGCCGACAACAGGAAGGGCAGCCCCAAGCCCATGGCATAAACGCCCATCAAATAGATGGTGCGACCCATGTCATTACCCTGCATCGCCATGGTCAGAATGCCCGACAGGATCGGCCCGTTGCAAGGTGTCCAGCCAAAGGCAAAGGCCAATCCCAGCACATAGGCCCCAAGTGCGGATCCACCACGATCCCCCGCATCCAGCCGCGCTTCGCGGTCCAGGATACCAATCCGGAACACGCCCAGGAAATGCAGGCCGAACACGACGACCACGGCGCCCGCAATCTGGTTAAAGAGTTCAAGGTTTAACATGAAAAACCGACCAAAGGCCGAGGCGGCAAAGCCCAAAAGCAGGAAAATCGTCGACAGGCCCAGCACAAAGAACAGCGCCGGCAAAATGACACGGCGGCGCGCGGTGCCAGGGCTGGTCATCTCACCCATCGAAATGCCGCCCATATAGGCCAGATAGGGCGGCACCACCGGCAAGACGCAAGGCGACAGAAAGGACAAAAGCCCCCCGGCAAACGCCAAGAGGCTGGCCAGAACCAGACCTGCGTCCAAGATGTCGAAACCGAACATGGGCGTCTCCTTGCTGCTGTGATAGCGGGCATGGGCAGGGCCGTCACCCCCCCGCGGTGTCACATCCCCGTCAGAACCGGCTCATGGCCGCCACCAAGGGGCTGGCATCTGGCACGCAGACACGGATATCTGGGCCAAGACCAACGCAAGGCCAGACGATGAAATTTGATGACGAGATTGACTGCGAGGGCCTCTTGTGCCCGTTGCCGGTGTTGCGGGCGCGCAAGCGGCTGTCGCGCATGGCACCGGGAGCGGTGCTGCGCGTTCGGGCCACCGATGCGATGGCTGCAATCGACCTGCCGCATTTCTGTGCCGAAGCTGGGCACGAGTTTCTGGATGCAACGCAAGACGGCGCGGTTGCGATTTACCTGATCAGGGTGGGCCACGGCTAAACCTTGGGCGCGGGGCCAAGGTCCATAGTGAAAAGGCGCGGTCGGGGTCTCCGGCCGCGCCTTTCTTGTCTTTAGCGTCCTGCGGACCACCAGCCCTTTTTGCGGGGCTTCGGCGGGCCATCCTCAGTCGGCGGGGACGCCACCACATCCTGCGGATCGGGCACCAGCGCCGCGCTGGGGGCGGGTTCGCTTAGAACCGGGTCCGCCGGAAAGCTCGCCTCGGCGACCGTCGGCTCTACAAACGGCTCAGCCACTTTGGGCTTGGCGCGGCTGCGGGTGGCCTTCGGCTTGGCGGGTGCCTCGGCAACCGCTTCCGCCACCGGTGCCGCAGCGACCTCGGCAACCACCTCGACGACTACCGGCTCTGCATCAGCCTTCGGCTTGGCGCTGCGGCTGCGTGAACGCGGCTTGGGAGCAGAGTCATCAGCAGCCTCAGCCTCGACCTTAGCGGCTTTCGGCGCAGCTTTCGGCGCGCCTGCAGCCGTCTTGCGGCTGCGGCTAACGCCACGCTTGGCCGGGGCGGTAGGCTCTGCCTCAGCCTCGGTCACCGCAACATCGGCACCGCTTTGACCTTCGCCTTCACCGTCTTCGGCCTGATCCTCATCGGACCCGTCTTCGGAGCCATCATCTTGGCCATCATCCTGACCGCCGTTTTCAGCGGCCTCACCCGCAGCGCCTACCCCACCGGGCTTGCGCCGACGACGGCGGCGACGGCGCTTGCGATTGCCGCCATTGCCTTCGGCAGTGTCCGACGATGCAACCGTCTCGACGGTTTCACTCTCAGCCTCGGCCTCTTCGACGATATCGTCTTCGACGATATCCTCATCGGCCTCATCCACCGGATCGCCCATCAGCCCGGCATGGCCCGAAATCACCGGCGCATGTTCCGGCACGAAACGGGTCGCAGTCTTGAATTTCTCGATCGCGTAATCGGGGCTGATCAGCAACGGATCAGCCTCGATCCGCACCGACATGCCATAACGCGCCTCAATCAATGCGATATGTTCGCGCTTTTGGTTGAAGAGGAAGTTCACAATGCCAATCGGTGCCTTCAACAGCACCTCTTTCGACCGCTTGCGCGTGCCCTCTTCTTCCAGCGCGCGCAGAACCTGCAACGCCATGCTGTCATCCGACCGGATCAGCCCGGTGCCATGGCAATGCGGGCAAGGCTGGGTTGTCGATTCCAGCATCCCCGGGCGCAGGCGTTGGCGGCTCATCTCCATCAGGCCAAAGCCCGAGATGCGACCAACTTGAATCCGCGCGCGGTCGGTTTTCAGCTTGTCCTTCAGACGCTTTTCGACCGCCGCGTTGTTGCGCCGCTCTTCCATGTCGATAAAGTCGATAACGATCAGTCCCGCAAGGTCACGCAGACGCAACTGGCGGGCCACCTCATCGGCAGCCTCCAGGTTGGTCTTCAGAGCGGTGTCCTCGATGGAGCCTTCCTTCGTGGCGCGGCCCGAGTTCACGTCGACGGCAACCAGCGCTTCGGTCACGCCGATCACGATATAGCCGCCCGATTTCAGCTGCACCGTCGGGTTGAACATGCCGCCAAGGTAGCCTTCGACCTGATAGCGGGCGAACAGCGGGGTCGGGTCGGTATAGCGCTGCACCTGCCGGGCATGGCTGGGCATGATCATCCGCATAAAGTCTTTGGCGGTGCGATAGCCTGCCTCGCCCTCGACCAGAACTTCCTCGATCTCTTTGGTGTACAGATCGCGGATCGAGCGCTTGATGAGGTCGCCCTCTTCATAGATTGGCGCAGGGGCGATGGATTTCAGCGTCAATTCGCGGATCTGTTCCCACAGCCGCATCAGATATTCGTAATCGCGCTTGATCTCGGGTTTGGTGCGCTTGGCGCCTGCCGTGCGGATGATCAGGCCAGCGCCTTCCGGCACCTCAATCTCGCCTGCGATTTCTTTCAGCTTCTTACGGTCAGCAGCTTGGGTGATCTTGCGGCTGATGCCACCACCACGCGCAGTGTTGGGCATGAGTACGCAATAACGACCCGCCAGCGACAGATAGGTCGTCAGCGCGGCGCCCTTGTTGCCGCGTTCTTCCTTCACCACCTGCACCAGCATGATCTGGCGCATCTTGATGACTTCTTGAATCTTGTAACGGCGTGCGCGCGGGCGGCGGGGCTGGCTGATTTCTTCTGCCACATCCTCCTCGGCCACCGACTCGATATCGTCATCAGAATCGGACGCATGATCGATGGCGTGATAGGCGTGGTCTTGACCATTGCCCTCATCAGCCTCATCGCGGCTGTGGGGCTCGGCATCGGTGGCCTGATCGGCAAAAGGCTCGGCGCTGGCCTCGGTTTCGGTCAGGTCGACCACATCCATCGACGAAATCTCGCCGGTTGCAACCTCATCGCCCAAGGCAGCGCGTTCGGCTTTGGGGCCGGGCTTTGGCCCCCGGCGCGGACGCGAGCGGCGGTTTTCTTCCTCTTCTTCGGCGCGGTTATAGGCGCGCTCTTCTTCCAAAAGCGCCTGACGGTCGGCGACGGGAATCTGGTAGTAATCAGGGTGGATTTCGGCAAAAGCCAAAAACCCGTGGCGATTGCCACCGTAATCCACGAAAGCCGCCTGCAACGACGGCTCAACGCGGGTAACCTTGGCCAGATAAATGTTTCCTGCAAGCTGGCGCTTGTTCAGGGTTTCAAAGTCGAATTCTTCAACCTTGTTTCCGTCGACCACAACCACGCGGGTTTCTTCCGCATGTGTGGCATCGATGAGCATTTTCTTTGACATATCAATCCATTGCGCCTTGAACGCAAGATGTCCCCCGGCGGACCGGAGGGAGTGTCGTACGAAACAAGGCGGCTTGTTCGGGCGGGCGCGCACAAGACATGCTGGCGGGACATGCCCTGTGGGCATTCCTCACCTGTCCATGCAATCACAGCACGCGCCATCGCGGTTCACGTCTGAGCGGCTTTTGCGGCCGCCCACCTGTTCAAGCGCGCACTCCTTTGAAAACAAAAGCTTACGCGCAATTTCGCGGCCAATCGGGCCGATCCGACCACCCTTGCCCACGGCGCGTCAGCGCATCCTGTGAGTTCGGGCAGAGAATTTCGCGGCAACGTCATGTCACCTATGCAAACCCTAGCGGCAAAGCGGCAGCAAACACAATGCCTTTCTGCGCCGTCTTCTGACCACCAAAGGTGCGCGCCCTGCGTTTTGGCAGCGCCGCTTAGGTATAATCCTGCCGCTGCAACCCGTATTTCGCCATCTTTTCGTTCAGCGTCCGGCGTGGCAGGCACAGCTCGTCCATCACCGCCGTGATGCTGCCCTTGTGGCGGCGCATGGTGTTGTCGATCAGCATTTTCTCAAAGCTCTCAACATATTCCTTCAAGGGCTTGCCTTCGGTGGTCATTGCCGGTCCCGAAGCCTCATTGTCTGCCATCAAAAGGCTCGCAATCGACCCAGTGCCCCGGCGGTTTTGCAGCACGGCACGTTCGGCAATATTGACCAACTGGCGCACGTTGCCCGGCCAAGGGGCCTGCAACAGCTGCGCCGCTTCTTGCGCCGTCACCTGCGGCGCATCACAGCCGTATTCCTCGGCAAAAGACTCAGACGCGCGGGCGAAGAGCGTCAGAATATCTTCGCCGCGTGACCGCAAGGGCGGACAAATAATGGTCATCGCCCCCAACCGATAGAACAGGTCCGCGCGCAGCAGGTCTTCCAGCGTCTTGTCCGGCGCATGTTCGTTGCAGATGCCGATGATCCGGGTTTCGGGCGGGGTCGATTGATCATTGATCAGCGTCAAAAGCCGCGATTGCAGCGGATGGCTCAGCGCCTCGATGTCCTCCAGACACAGCGTGCCGCCACGTGCCTCTTCGACCAAGGGCAGGCTGCCATCGTCCGATGGGCCAAAAAGCTTGGCGGCCAACTGCTCCTCGCCCCAGGCCGCGCAAGAGATGCTGACAAACTTCTTCGACCCGCGCGGCCCCACCGCATGCAGCGCATGCGCAACAAGCGTCTTGCCGGTGCCGGTTTCACCGTCGATCAGCACATGGCTGTCGGCTTGGCCCAGATCCAGAATATCCTCGCGCAGCCGCTCCAGCGCCGGACTGGCGCCGATCAGCTTTTTCATGATCGTGCTGCCGTCCGACAATTCCTTGCGCAGCGCGCGATTGTCCAAGGTCAGCCGACGCGATTGGGTGGCCTTTTTGGCCAATTCGGTCATCCGGTCGGGGTTAAAGGGCTTTTCCAGAAAGTCGAACGCCCCCACCCGCATCGCCTCGACCGCCATCGGAACATCGCCGTGGCCGGTGATCATGATCACAGGCAGGCCCGAATCCATCCCCATCAGGCGCTTCAGGAAGGCCATGCCATCCATGCCCGGCATCTTGATGTCACTGACCACCACGCCGGCAAACTCCGGCCCGATCACCTTCAGCGCCTCTTCAGCGCTGGCATAGGTTTCCGTATCAAATCCCGACAAGGCCAGCCATTGGCTGATCGAGGCCCGCATGTCCGCCTCGTCATCGACGATCGCCACCTTCATTGCCCGTGCCATACTGACCTCATTATTCTGCTGCCTTGGGGGTGCGACCGGAGGCCGAGGCCAGAACCGGAAGCTGCATTTCAAACACCGCGCCGCCATCTTCGGCGTTATGGGCGGTCAAGCGTCCCCCCAGATCGGTGACGATGCCCGACGAAATGGCAAGGCCCAAGCCCACCCCTTCGCCCGGCTTTTTCGTGGTGTAGAACGGTTCAAACACGGAACCGATATCAATGATGCCATGACCATTGTCGCGCACCGCCAGCGTGGCCAGATCACCCATGGTCATCAACAGATCAATCTGCGGCTTGGTCACATCTTTCGTTGCATCCAGCGCATTTCGCAAAAGGTTGATGATCACCTGCTCCAGCCGGATGCGGTCGGCCATCACCATCACCGGCTGGCGCGGCAAAGTGCGGGTGATCTGCACCACACGCTGCTTCAATTGCGGTTCCATCATCGCCAAGGCCGAAGAGAGGCAGGCGCGCAGATCGACCGGCTCAAACGCCTCACCGCCCTTGCGGGCATAGGATTTCAACTGCCTTGTGATCGCCCCCATCCGCTCGATCAGATCATCAATCCGCTGGAACGACGACAACGCCTCTTCAGGCCGCTTGCGTTGCAACAACAGCCGCGCCCCGGCCAGATAGGTTTTCATCGCGGCCAAGGGCTGGTTCAACTCATGGCTCACAGCCGCCGACATCTCGCCCAAAGCGGCCAGCTTGGACGATTGTGCCAAGGTCAACTCTGCCACCTCAAGCGTCTTTTGCACCTTCTCGCGTTCAGCGATTTCGCGGTTCAACCGGGCGTTCAACAGCCGCAACTCGGCCGATTCCCGCTGCAAAGACTGGCTTTGTGACCAGGCCCGGCGCGACAACATGTAAAAGGTCAAAGCCGCCAAAATGGCAAAGGCCATGATGACCAGTGCAATAACGCCATTCACCCGCTCGCGAACCGAATCATAGGCGGTAAAGGCCACCATCCGCCAACCCCGAAACGGCACCCGCGCCTCGGTGCGCAAGACCGCTTCACCGGCCACATAGGCATCGGGCGGGTTCTGTGCCCAATCTGCCGCGCCCTTCAAAGCCCGCCCAAAGGCCGAGGACTCTTCGGCACTCATCAAGGCCTCATCCAAAGGCTTGCCGCGCCATGAGGTTTCGGTCGCCAAAAGCACCGTGCCCGTGCTGTCGGCCACAATGACCGCATCCTGCAACCCCGCCCATGCGCGTTCATGCTTCATCAGATCCGCACCAACGACGATCACCCCCAGCGGGCGGCCATCGGCAAAAATCTGGCGCGAATAGGTGAATTCAAAGGCCCCCCCCGCCAAAGGTGCTGCGGCAAAGACGGTATCGCGGCTGCGCATGGCATCCACGAAATAAGGGCTGCTGCGGTGGCTCGTGCCCAAAAGATTGCGGTTCGTCGCCCCAACCGCCCGGCCATCCTTGTCCAACAGCAAGATCGAGGCGACCCCAATCTCGCCCTGCACCTTGATCAGCCGCAGCGTGGTGTCGGCAAAGCGCCCCTCGGACAAGGCCCCCCGGATCGCCGGGTCATCCACCAACAGCAACGGCACGACCGAGGTGCGCTGCAGCTCCGACAGCATATTGCCTGAATACAGCGCCAAGCGCAGTTCAGCGCGGTTGCGGGTGGTTTCAGTGAATCGCTCGGACAGCCAGCGGTTGGTGACCAAGACCACGCCAATCGCCAGAACAATCAAGATACCAACTGCCAAACGAACACGCCATGACCCGCCATAGGGCGCGGGCTTCAGACTGTCAGGATTGGGAAGATCACTCATGGCGCAAATCTAGGCCCCGCAGCGGCGCGCCTCAAGCACAAGAGCGTCAGGCCAGCGCCATCCCGCGCATGAGCCCGGCAAAGAGGCCCGCCCCATCAGTGCCACCCAAGACCGGGTCATTGGCCCGTTCAGGATGCGGCATCATCCCAAGAACGCGGCGGTTTTGCGACAGGACCCCGGCGATATCGGCCATCGCGCCGTTGGGGTTCTGGCCATAGGTAAAGGCGATCCGATCCTCTGCCTTCAACTGCGCCAAACCCTCGGCATCAATGGTGTAATTGCCATCATGATGGGCAATCGGAATCATCAAGGACTGGCTCTTGGCATAGGCTTGGGTAAAGGCGCTGGTGGTGGTGGTCACTTTCAGCTCTACCGTCTTGCAGGCAAATTTCAGCCCCGCATTGCGCATCAAGACCCCCGGCAACAGCCGCATCTCGGTCAAGACCTGAAAGCCATTGCAAATGCCCAAGACATATCCGCCCCGCGCCGCATGGGTCTGGATGGCACCCGCAATCGGCGATTGGGCCGCAATCGCCCCGCAGCGCAGGTAATCGCCAAAGGAAAAGCCCCCCGGCACCCCGACCACATCAATGCCCTGAGGCAAGGTGCTGTCCTTATGCCAGACCCGTGCCACTTCGAACCCTGCACGCTCAAACGCCAGCGCCAGATCACGGTCGCAGTTGGAACCGGGGAAGGTGACGACAGCGGCTTTCATGGCCATGGCCTCCGAAGATTGGGGATGGCCGCCCCATAGCGCAAAGCCCTTCAGCCTTCCACCCCGAAATGGCTTTCATCTTGGCAAAAATACTCACTCCAGCGCTGGCCCCAGTCCCTGCGCTGTCAAAAAGATCATCCCACCAGATCGGTGATCACCGCCACACCGGGCGGCATCGGCCCGCCAAAAGCGCGCAACTCAGCCGAGGCCTGCGACAGCGCGACATGCCGCGCCACAATGGGCGCCACATCAACCCGACCCATCTCGATCAGCGTCAGCAAAGACGGATAGCGCCACGACGGCATCCCGCGTGAGCCGAACAGCGACAGCTGCTTCATATAGACCGCGTTCATGTTGATCTGCATCTTGGCGGTATGGCCCACGGGCAAACCCACCTGCACATGCCGCCCCATCGGGCGCAGACATTCCAAGGACCCGTTGGCGGTGGCCTCAATCCCCAAAGCCTCGACGCTCACATGCGCGCCGCCGCCGGTGATCTCGATGATCTTGGCCGCCACATCGCCGGCTTTGGCGTTGACCGCGGCCTCGGCCCCCAAGGACAGCGCGTGATCCAGCCGCTCTTGCACGACATCCACCACAACCACCCGCGCCCCCAGCGCGCGGCCCAAGATCAACAGTGACAACCCCACCCCGCCGGTGCCATGCACGGCAAGCCACTCGCCCGCCTGCAAGGCGGCGCGACCCGTCAACGCATGAAAAGCCGTGGTCACCCGGCAGCCCAAGCCCGCCGCCAAGGCCGGCGTCAGGCTTTC
>JBILYK010000030.1:0-36023 GCA_044377735.1 Paracoccaceae bacterium
CAAGCAAGGTTATGGGCATGCGGCGCGCTGACATATTCGGCATAGGCCCCCGGCTCACCAAAGCCCGGCACCCGCTGCGCCCGGCAGGTGGTGGTCTGGCCAGATTGGCACTCGGGGCACTGGCCACAAGACAGGATAAAGGGCGCAATCACCCGATCCCCGACCCGCCATTTCGCCAAGGGCCCGGCCTCCACCACCTCGCCACAATATTCATGGCCCGGAATGGCGCCCAGCTTCACCTTGGGATGCTCACCCACCCAGCCATGCCAATCGCTGCGACAAATGCCACAGGCCAAGACCTTCAGCACCACCCCATCGGCTTCGCAGACCGGATCGGGCACAGTTTCCAAGGACAGATCGCCGTTATATTCACGGATGACAGCGGCGCGCATGCGGCACTCCTTTGAAATTTGGTCCAGTCAGACCAAAATCCATACCCTGTCACACAGGAAAACGACCACCTGTGTCGGCAGTCGCAAATTTCTTCGAAGAAATTTGCCAAGATTTTTCAAAAATCTTGGTCCGCAGTATGGCCCCTTAAAGGATCTCGACGCGATAGCTTTCGATGACCGTGTTGGCCAACAGCTTTTCGCACATTGCCTTTACTGCGGTTTCCGCCGCGGCGCGGTCGGTCTCGGCCAGATCCAGCTCGATCACCTTGCCCTGCCGCACGCCATTCACCCCATTAAAGCCCAAGGCGCCCAGCGCATGACGCACGGCCTCGCCCTGCACATCCAGAACTCCAGCCTTCAGCATGACAGTGACACGAGCTTTCATGGCATCCCCCAAGTTGCGCTTTGCCGACCCCTTACCCTTGCCGCCGCAGGCCGACAAGAGGGCACGGGCAGTCAGTTGATCAGTGTCGGCTTCGTCGTATGGGTAACGTTGGACGGCAGCACACCCAAACGCCGGGCAAGTTCGGTATAGACGTCGGGCAACGGGGCTGGGTCCACTGCAGGTTGGCCCTCCCGCTCACCCGCCGCACGCAGGTCCCACAAACGGCAGCTGTCCGGCGTGATCTCATCGGCCACAATCAGCCGCATGAACTCGCCCTCCCAAACCCGACCCATTTCCAGCCGGAAATCGGCCAGCCGGATGCCCACACCCAGCATGACGCCCGACATGAAATCATTGACCCGCAAGGCCAGCGCCACCATGTCATCCAAATCCTGCTGATTGGCCCAACCGAAGGCCACGATATGCTCTTCGGCCACCATTGGCGAATTCAGCCGCTCGTCCTTGTAGTAGTATTCGACAATCGGGCGCGGCAGCGCCATGCCCTCAGGAATCCCGAGACGGGTCGACAGTTCGCCCGCCGCAAAATTGCGCACCACAACTTCCAAAGGCAGGATCTCAGCCATACGCACCATCTGCTCGCGCATGTTGACACGGCGGATAAAATGGGTCGGCACGCCAATGGCATTGAGGCCGGACATGAAGAACTCGGACAAACGGTTGTTCAACACGCCCTTGCCATCCACAGCCGCAGGTGTCGGCTCTTCCGCAGTGGGGGCGCTGTCGTCCTTGAAATACTGGATCAACGTGCCCGGCTCTGGCCCTTCATAAAGGATCTTTGCCTTGCCCTCGTAGACCTTTTTCCTGCGCGCCATGAATGCCTCGATCACAATGGGAAACGGGGCGGCGACTGCCACCCTTCCCGGTCTGCCCGGCTATACGCATTGCACGCGCCGCATGCAACCCGGCCGAACCGGGCGAGCCAAGCCAAGGCTGCGCCAAAGGTCGCAATCACAACCGGGGGCTTGAACGCGCCCGCCCCTGCGGTCATATGATCCTGAGAACCAAATCTTGAACCGGAGGTCCGATCCATGACCACTTTCGACGACCGCGAAAACGCGTTTGAATCCAAATTCGCCCATGACACCGAAATGCAGTTCCGCGCCGAGGCCCGGCGTAACAAGCTGACCGGTCTTTGGGCCGCTGGTTTGTTGGGCAAGTCGGGTGATGAGGCTGCCGAATATGCCATGAGCGTGGTGGCCTCTGACTTTGAAGAGGCCGGTATCGAAGATGTCGTGCGCAAGGTTGCGGGTGATCTGGCGGGCAAGGCCTCGGTTGACGAGGTGCGCGCCAAAATGGCGGAGCTTCTGCCGGTCGCCAAAGCCCAGCTGATGTCCGAGGTCTAAGAACCTCAAGGCAGGCGCGCCGGGCCATAGGCGCTAGACCCATTTGCGAAACTTCAAAAAAGGCCGCGCCGGTGCAACCGACGCGGCCCTTTTTGATGAGCGGCCGCCCGCCGTTCATGCCTGAAATCGAACGGGATCATGCGGAATATGAATTTGCCTATCCTGCCCAGCCGTGGCACATCGCAACCAGATGCCGATTATCCCTGCCGAGATTGCCCGGAGACCGACCATGGCCCTTGACGCTTTTTCCAAACTTCTGGCCAGCCGCGACTGGCTGATGGCCGATGGTGCCACTGGAACCAACCTGTTCAACATGGGCCTCACCGCTGGCGAGCCGCCCGAGTTTTGGAACGTCGACCACCCTGACCGCATCCGCACCCTCTATCGTGGCGCGGTCGAGGCGGGGTCAGACATCTTCCTCACGAACACCTTCGGTGGCAACGCCAGCCGGTTGAAGCTGCACAATGCCCAAGGCCGCGTGCGCGAGTTGAACCGTATCGGGGCCAGCCTTGGCCGTGAAATCGCCGACGCCGCAGGCCGCCCGGTCGTGGTGGCCGGATCCGTCGGGCCGACGGGCGACATCTTTGAACCCATGGGCACCCTGACCCATGCGCATGCCGTGGAGATGTTCCACGAACAGGCCGAAGGCCTGAAAGAAGGCGGGGCCGATGTCTTGTGGATCGAGACGATCAGCGCCCCGGAAGAATACAAAGCCGCAGCCGAGGCCGCCAAGCTCGCCGGGATGCCCTGGTGCGGCACCATGAGCTTTGACACGGCCGGGCGCACCATGATGGGCCTCACCTCGGCCGGGCTGGTCGACATGGTGAAAGGTCTGCCCTATCCACCCTTGGCCTTTGGCGCGAATTGCGGGGTTGGCGCGTCGGATCTGATGCGCACGGTGATGGGCTTTGTGGCCGCTGGTCCTGCGGTGCCCCTGATCGCCAAGGGCAATGCGGGCATCCCGAAATACCATGACGGCCATATCCATTATGATGGCACGCCGGAGTTGATGGCCGAATATGCCGTTCTGGCGCGCGACGCAGGTGCGCGCATCATCGGCGGCTGCTGCGGCACCATGCCCGAACACCTGAAAGCCATGCGCGCGGCCCTTGAAAGCCGCCCACGCGGCCCGGCCCCGGGCCTTGAGCACATTCAGGCCAAGCTTGGCACCTTCTCCTCGGCCTCAGATGGTACCGACGGCGCAGGCCCCCCCGCCCGCGAACGCCGCGGTCGGCGCGGTTAAGGCGGTCTCAGCCTAGAACAGCGAAAGCTGATCCCCTGCCCTTGGCGGCGCGCGAAACAGATCGCAGCGCAAGGGCGGCATCTGCGTGGCCAGCCCCAGCCGCGCCACCGCCTTGGCAAAACGCTGCGCCAAAAGATCGGCCCAAAGCCCCTCTCCCCGCATGCGCCGCCCAAAGGCCGGGTCATAATCCTGCCCGCCATGCATCTCGCGCACCCGCGCCATCACCTTGGCCGCGCGGTCGGGCACATGTGCCGCGAGCCAGTCTTGAAAGAGCGTCGAGACCTCACGCGGCAGGCGCAGCGCGATATAGCTTGCCGCCAACGCGCCCGCATCCTGCACAGCCGCAAGGATCGGTTCTAACTCATGGTCGGTCAGCCCCGGCACCACTGGCGCCAGCATGGCGCGCACCGGAATCCCCGCCTCGGCCAGCCGCCGGATTGTCGCCAAGCGCCGCGCGGGCACCGGGCAGCGCGGCTCCATCTTCCGGCTTAGCTCCGCATCCAGCGTGGTGACAGAAATCCCCACGCGCAACAGCCCCGCCGCCGCCATCGGGGCCAAAAGATCGATGTCGCGTTCAATCAGCGTGCCCTTGGTGGTGATCGCCACCGGATGGCGATAGCCCCAAAGCACCTGCAGCACCTCGCGCATCACGCGATGATCTGCCTCAATGGGCTGATAGGGGTCGGTATTGGTGCCAATTGCCACCGTCGCCACCCTATAGCTTTTCGCCCGCAACTCCTGCGCCAGCACTTCTGCCATGCCGGGCCGGGCAATCAGCCGAGTTTCAAAATCGAGCCCCGGCGACAGGTTCAAGTACGCATGGCTTGGCCGGGCAAAGCAATAGACGCAGCCATGCTCACACCCCCGGTAGGGGTTGATCGACCGGTCAAACGGCAGATCGGGCGAGCGGTTCCACGCCAGCGCGGACCGTGGCCGCTCGACCCGGGTTTCGGTGCGCAGCAAACGGTCGGTTTCAGGCAGATCCCACCCATCGTCGACCGCGACGCGTGTCGCAGCCTCAAACCGGCCCGCAACATTTGACGCCACGCCCCGCGCGCGCAGGCGTTGGCCCTGTTTCAAGGTCTCATGATCCTGTTGCATGACAGGAAAATAGAACATTTAGGGAACAAATGGAACGATTAATTTGCCCCCCTCCCCTTGCTGTCGGCTTTCGCTTGGGGCATGTCGGAAACCGGAAAGTGCCAAACGGCCTTTCACCGCATCACGGGCCCAAAGCCCCGAAGGAGCGCAGCATGTCAGACGACGAAATTATCCTGTCCGAATTGAGCGACGAAGAGCTTGTCTTGCAAATGCACGACGACCTTTACGACGGTCTGAAAGAAGAAATCGAAGAAGGTGTGAACCTTCTGATCGCGCGCGGCTGGACGCCTTATGACACTCTGACCAAAGCCTTGGTTGCCGGTATGACCATCGTGGGCGCTGACTTCCGTGACGGCATCCTGTTCGTTCCCGAAGTGCTGCTTGCCGCGAACGCCATGAAGGCCGGGATGTTCATCCTCAAGCCGCTCTTGGCCGAAACCGGCGCACCCCGCATGGGCAAGATGGTGATCGGCACCGTCAAAGGCGACATCCACGACATCGGCAAGAACCTTGTCGCGATGATGATGGAAGGCGCTGGCTTTGAAGTGCTGGACCTTGGCATCAACAACTCGGTCGAAAAGTATCTTGAAGCGCTGGAAGCTGAAAAGCCCGATATCCTGGGCATGTCGGCGCTTCTGACCACCACCATGCCCTACATGAAGGTCGTGATCGACACGATGAAGGAAAAAGGCCTGCGCGAAGACTATATCGTGCTGGTGGGTGGTGCGCCCTTGAACGAAGAGTTTGGCAAGGCCATCGGTGCAGACGCCTATTGCCGTGATGCGGCCGTGGCCGTGGAAACCGCCAAGCAGTTCGTGGCTCGCAAGCACAACCAGTTGGGCGTCTGATACCTTTCAGCCGCTTCACATCGCAAACCCCGGGCCATCGCGCCCGGGGTTTTCGTTTTGCCCCTTGGCATTTGTCGCGCCTGACCCCAAATTAGGGGAGAAGGAGACGATCATGCCCCTGCCCCATTTCCTTGCACTTATCCTCGCCGTGGTGGTCACTGCAGGCCTGACGATCTGGGCCGCCTCTGGCCTTGGTGTGTCGTTGGGTGCGCTGGCAATCGCGGCCCTCTTGGCCGCATTGGCCATTCGGGCCTTTGCATGGCCGTGACGGCCGCATTGCTGCCCGATGACTCCACGCTGACCGAAGAGGGCCTCAATGTGCCCGGCGCGGGGTCTGTGCTGTTGATCGCCTGTGGGGCCTTGGCCCATGAGGTGCTGGCGCTGAAGCGGTTGAATGGCTGGGATCACCTGCATCTGCAGTGCCTGCCCGCAAAGCTGCATCTTTACCCCGACCAGATCACCGCCGAAGTGGCCCGCACCGTGACCGAGCAGCGTGCCGCCTTTGACCAGATTTTCGTGCTTTACGCCGATTGCGGCACTGGCGGGCTTTTGCAGGCCAAATGCGCCGAATTGGGCGTCGAGATGCTGACTGGCCCGCATTGCTATTCGTTCTTTGAAGGCAACGACACCTTCGCAGCCCATGCTGAGAACGAATTCACCGCCTTCTACCTGACCGATTTTCTTGTGCGCCAGTTTGATGCCTTTGTCTGGAAACCCATGGGGCTGGACCGCCACCCGCAGCTGCGCGACATGTATTTCGGCAATTACACCAAGCTCGTCTATCAGGCACAGACCGAAGACCCGGCACTGGACGCCAAAGCCCAAGACTGCGCGGCACGCCTTGGCCTGGCCTATGAACGCCGCTTTACCGGCTATGGCGACTTGGCGGTCGAAATGGCCCGCGTCGCCGCGCGCGGCCCCGCCGCCTGAGCGCGCAGGATGGCGTTACCCAGCCCCCTTTTGAGTGACCTCGCAGCCCTCCTCGGCCCTCGGCTCTCGACCACAGCCGCAGACCGCGCGCTGCATGCCGAAAGCGAAAGCTATGTGACCGCAGGCCAACCCGATGCGGTGGCCTACCCGAAAAGCACCGCCGAAGTGGCCCAAATCGCGGCACTGTGCGCCCGCCACAACGTGCCCATCGTAGCTTGGGGCACAGGCACCTCGCTGGAAGGGCATGCGTTGGCGGTCAAGGGCGGGGTCACTGTCGATTTTCGCGACATGAACCGACTGATCGCGGTGCATCCCGAAGACATGCTCTGCACCGTGCAGCCCGGCCTCACGCGGGTGGCGCTGAACCACGGCCTGCGCGACACCGGGTTGTTCTTCCCTGTTGATCCCGGTGCCGATGCCAGCCTTGGCGGCATGGCCTCCACCCGCGCCAGCGGCACCACCGCCGTGCGTTATGGCACGATGCGTAACGCTGTGCTGGGGCTTGAGGTGGTTCTGGCTGGAGGCGCGGTCATCCGCACCGGTACCGCCGCGCCAAAATCCGCCGCTGGCTATGACCTGACCGCGCTTTTTGTCGGAGCTGAGGGCACGCTGGGGCTTATCACCGAACTGACGCTGCGCCTGCACGGCCAGCCCGAGGCGGTTTCGGCCGCGAGCTGCGGCTTTGCCGACATGGCCGCCGCCGTTGACTGCGTCATCGCCACGATCCAGACCGGCCTGCCCATGGCGCGGATCGAGTTTCTGGATCCCGCAACCGTGGCCGCCTGCAACGCGTTTTCCGGCACCGACCTGCCGCTTTGCCCGCAGCTTTTGGTGGAATTCCACGGCTCGCCTGATGGCGTGGCCGAACAGGCTCAGCGCTTTGGCGACATCGCCGCCAGCTACGGCTGCACAGGTTTTCTCTGGGCCAAGGCGACCGAGGATCGTAACCGCCTGTGGAAGATGCGCCACAACGCCTATCGTGCCATTCTGGCCAGCAGACCCGGCGCGACCGCCGTGGTCACCGATGTCTGCGTGCCGATCTCGGCCCTTGCCCAAGCGGTCGAGGAAACCCGCGCCGACATTGCCCAAAGCGGCCTGCCCGGCCCGATCCTTGGCCATGTGGGCGACGGGAATTTCCATGCCATCTTGCTGGTCAACCCCGCCGATCCACAGGAAACCGCCACCGCCAAGGCGCTGGCCACCCGCATGGCCGAACGCGCCTTGGGCTTGGGCGGAACAATCACCGGCGAACATGGCGTCGGCATCGGCAAACTGCCCCTGATGGCGGCCGAACACGGGGCAGCTTGGGCGCTTATGGGCCAGATCAAGCGCGCGCTTGACCCGCAAGACCTGATGAACCCCGGCAAGTTGGTGCCGCAACCCGAGGTGGGCTCATGACCCCTGACGATTTTTCCCGTGCCTTTGCCTATGCGTTTGGCGACCGCGACTCCAACGCCATGGCCGATCTGATGACCGAGGATGGCACAGCGCATACGCTAACCGGCATTTGGGCTGAGGGGCGCGACGCAGTGCGGCAAGGGTTTGAGGCCGAAGCGACCGGCATCTTTGCCCGCGCCCGGCTGGTGACGGGCAAGGGCACCGTTATGCCGCTTGGCCCCGATGTTGCGCTGTTGCGCCAACGCTTTGTGATCACCGGGGCGATTGAAGAAACTGGCGAGGAAATGCCACGGTTTGGCGCGATGCTGGTGGCGGTTCTGCAATCGGACGGGCTGAACTGGCGCGCGGGCAGCCTGACCTTCACTGTTTTGGCCTGACACTCCTCGTCGACTGTGTCGCTCGTCGTGGCGCCACGACGAGAAGCCGAAGGCGCCCGAGGCGTCAGCCAAGAAGCGCCCGCGCCGCCTCGCGCGCCGCTTGGGTCACCGTATCGCCCGCCAGCATGCGGGCGATCTCTTCCACCCGTTCATCCTCCGACAAAGTCACCACGCTGGACAAGGTCGCACCGTTCTCCACCCGCTTGGACACTTGCCAGTGATGCGCGCCCTTGGCGGCCACCTGCGGGCTGTGGGTCACAACCAGCACCTGCGCGCGGTCTGACAGCGATTTCAACCGGCGGCCCACCGCATCCGCCGTCGCCCCACCAACGCCCCGGTCAATCTCATCGAAAATCATCGTCATGCCAGGGCTGTCGCCCATCAGGCAGACCTTCAAGGCCAAGAGAAACCGGCTGAGTTCCCCCCCCGAGGCGATACGGTTCAAGGGGCCCGCAGGTGCACCGGGATTGGTGGCCACAGTAAAGGTCACGCTGTCCACGCCCTCGGGGCCCGCCTCGGCAGCGGTCATCTCGGTGGTAAAGACCGCGCGTTCCATCTTCAGGGGTGCCAACTCGCTCGACATGGCCAGGTCCAGCCGCTTGGCCGCAACTCTGCGCGCCAGTGTCAAGGCGACGGCCTCGCGCAGATAGGCCGCATCAGCCTTGGCCACCGCCTCTTGCAGCCGCGCCAGACCTGCCGCTCCGCCATCAATGGCCGCCAGCCGTCCGCGCAAGACTTCGGCAAAACCGCCCAGATCATCGGGCAAGACGCCATGCTTGCGCGCCAACGCCCGGATCGCGAACAACCGTTCTTCCAGCGCCTCCAACTCAGCCGGGTTGAAGTCCAGACTGCGCAGAGCGGCCTCAACCCCACCCACCGCATCGCCAAGTTCGATCAAGGCCCGGTTCAGCGCGCCAAGCGCGCCGTCAAGCCGCCCTTCTGCCCGGTCTGACACGCCCTCAAGCCAGCGCAGCGCGTCGCGCATCGCGCCCTCGGCCCCATCGGCCAAGGCCCCATGGGCGCGGTCAATATCGGCACGGATCCGCTCGGACCCTTGCATCAGGCGGCGGCGGGCATCCAGCGTTGCCTCTTCGCCCGGCACAGGGTTCAGCTTGTCCAACTCAGCCACAGCATGGCGCAGAAACTCTTCCTCGACCTGGGCCCGCTCCAGCGCATTCTGCGCCGCCTGCAGCGCGACCCGCGCCTCGGCCCGCGCGCGCCATGCCGCGCGCATCCCGGCCAGATCCAGCCCAGCAAAGGCATCCAGCAACTGCCGATGCCCGCGCGGGTTCAACAGACCCCGGTCATCGTGCTGGCCATGCAGTTCCACCAGCGCATCCGACAGATCGCGCAACACCTCGCCCGTCACGCGACGGTCATTGACCCAAGCCGTCTTGCGCCCGTCAGCGGTATTGATGCGGCGCAAGATGATCTCACCATCTTCGGCAACGATCCCGGCTTCGGTCAGCACCGCATGGGCCGGATGAGAGGCGTCCAGATCAAAGACCGCCACCACCTCCCCTTGCGCGGCCCCCGTGCGCACCAGGTCAGCCCGGCCCCGCCAGCCCAGCACGAAGCCCAAGGCATCCAGCAAAATGGACTTGCCCGCCCCGGTTTCGCCGGTCAGCACGTTCAGCCCCGGCCCAAGGGCCAAAGAGAGCCGATCAATGATCAGCACATCCCGGATGTCACGCGTGCGCCGCATCTGGGCCCCGTCGGTTGGGCAATCTGCCCGCCTCCCTTACAACCACTCGCCCTTGATCATCTGACGATAGATCGTGGACAGCCAGTTGGTGCCTTTGGCTTCGGGCGCAAGGCCCTGACCCTTCAACAGACGGAAGCTGTCCGCATAAAAGGGGCTGGACTGGTAATTGTAGCCAAGGATTGCCGCAGCGGTCTGCGCCTCATCGGCAAAGCCAAGCGCAAGATAGGCCTCAACCAGCCGGTGCAGTGCTTCGGCGGTGTGGGTGGTGGTCTGGAAATCCTGCACCACAACCTTAAAGCGGTTGATAGCGGCCGGATAATTCTTGCGCTTCAAGTAATAGCGCCCGATCTCCATTTCCTTGCCGGCCAGATGGTCAAAGGCCAGATCAAACTTCATCATCGCCGACTTGGCATATTCGCTGTCAGGATATTGCTCGATCACCACGCGCAGCGATTGCAGCGCCTGGAAGGTCAGACCCTGATCGCGGCCGACCTCGTCAATTTCGTCGTAATAGGACAGCGCCATAAGATACTGGGCATATGCCGCATCTTCATCGCCGGGATAAAAGTCGAGATAGCGCTGCGCTGCCACCCGCGCCTCGTCATATTCCTTGGATTTGTGCAGCACAAACACCTGCATGATCAGGCCGCGCTTGGCCCATTCGGTATAAGGATAAAGCCGCTCCACTTCCGCGAAATAGCGCAAGGAGTCGCCCGGTTTGCGCGCGGCTTCCAACGTAAGCTCACCGCGTTTGTAGATCTCTTCGGGCGGCAACTCGTCAAGCAGGGCCTCTTTCTTGGTGCTCAATCCCCCAGCGCAGGCCCCAAGCGACCCGGCCAGAAGCGCCACGCACATCCCCCGCCGCACCGCTGTGAAGAAATTGCCTGCCATCTTCCGAATATCCTGTGCTCACCCTGTGCGACACCACTACATCAAGTTGGTCCGCAGCATTCACCGATTGTCGTAGCACAGAAAAATCCGGGGCGCAAAACGGCTTTCGTCCCCTCGTTGCAATGATTTTCAGGCCGAAAGCGGCAGATCGCCGCGATGGACACCCACGCCGGGCAATTTGCCGCTGGCAAGGCCCACACAATCTTGCGCGCGCCACGCGGTTGGATCGGCGAAAAGGGCGCGCAGCAGCCGGTTCGTCAACGCGTGACCCGCGCGGACGCCGGTATAGCGGCCCAAGATCGGCCCCCCCGCCAGCGCCAGATCGCCAAGCGCGTCCAGCATCTTGTGGCGCACTGGTTCATCCGCATAGCGCAGCCCGCCAGGCGACAAAACCTTGTCGCCTTCGAACACAACGGCGTTTTCCAGCGTGCCGCCCAAGGCAAGCCCGCGTTCACGCATCGCCAGAACTTCGGCATTGCGGCAGAAGGTACGGCTGTCCGACAATTCGCGCACAAAGGCACCGTTGGCCATGTTCAACACCTTGTGCTGACGGCCGATCGCCGCCTCGGCAAAGTCGATGTGAAAGGCGATTTCCAGCATGTCTGAAGGTTCAATCCGCGCCACCGCGTCACCCTCACGCACCTCAATCGCCTTCAGCACACGAATCGCGCGCACCGGCGCGCCTTGGGCCACGATGCCCGCGTCAAGAAAACCGGTGACAAAAGGGGCGGCAGAGCCGTCCAGGATCGGAACTTCGGGACCGTCGATGTCGATCAACGCGTTGTGGATGGCAGAACCAGCCAGCGCGGCCATGATATGTTCGATGGTTGACACCGAAACACCTGCGGCATTGGCCACCAGCGTGCACAGCCGCGACGGCACCACCGCATCCCACTGCGCAGGAATCCGCGCATCGCCCACGGCGATATCGGTACGACGAAACCAGATCCCATGATCTTCTGTCGCAGGATGGACAATCATCGTCACCGGCGCGCCCGAATGCAGGCCAACCCCCACAAAGGTTACCGAATGGCCCAACGTGTTTTGCACCTGTGACAACTCCTTGGCACGCGAGGCAGGATATCGCCCCGTTGCTTCAAGTTTTACCTAAGGGCGCAGGCCAGATATCTCAATTCACAGTTTGTGACGGTTTATGACAGACCGCCGCCGATACAAGACATTGATTCAAAAGAAAAATCCCGGATAAATCCGGGTTTTGTAACATAGTTTGAAACCGACTCAGTTTGCTTGACGCCGCAGGAAAGCCGGAATTTCGATGCGGTCATTGTCGGAAGAGTGTTCTTGCTCGTCATCATAGGCGGTGACGGGCGGCTGGGCGCGACCTGCCGAGGCACGTTCTTGCGCCTCGGACTGGCCACCGCCAGCCATACGGCTGATCAGACCACCGATCCCAAAACGCGGACGGCTTTCGGCGGGTTTGGCAGCCGGAGCGGCAGCGCGGGCTTGCTGCGCTTGGGCGACAGGCCCACGCGAGGCGGGTTGCTGGCCCTTGGACAAGGCAGCTTGCAGACGGGCGATCGCTTCGGGCGAGGGGGTACCCGGAGCACGCGCGCTTGGTGCAACAAAGCTTGCTGCATCGCCCTCAATCGCGGCATGGCCATACGACCGCGGTGCAGCAGGCTGCGGGCGGTAAACTGGTGGCGGGATATCAGTGTCGATCATACCTGCCGGCTCGGCCTCGAATGCCACTCGCTCGTGCGATTGATCGAAGAGCGAAGGCTCCGGCGCCGTTTCCGGTTGGGCCATCTGAGGTTGCATGGTGGCGACGGGCGCCATGGTCAGCGGCATCGGCGGTTCACGCCGGGCTTCGGGCAACGGAGCAGCAGCCTGAGCAGCCGGTGCCGCAAAATTCTGTTGGAGCGGTCCGCCCATCGGGCGGCGCGTCAGAGGGGTTTCCGATTTCGCCTGCATCACATCGATGCCAGTTGCCACCACCGAAACGCGGATCGAACCTTCCATGCTTGTGTCCAGCGTGGAGCCCACGATGATATTGGCATCAGGATCAACCTTTTCGCGGATGATATTGGCCGCCTCGTCCAGTTCAAACAGCGTCAGGTCATAGCCGCCGGTGATGTTGATCAGCACGCCCTTGGCGCCGTTCAGGCTGATTTCATCCAAGAGCGGGTTGGCAATTGCTTTCTCAGCCGCCTGCACGGCGCGATCTTCGCCGCTGGCTTCGCCGGTGCCCATCATGGCCTTGCCCATCTCGTCCATCACGGAACGCACGTCAGCAAAATCAAGGTTGATCAGGCCGGGGCGCACCATCAGATCGGTCACGCCTTTGACGCCCTGATACAGCACATCATCGGCCATCGCGAAGGCTTCGGTGAAGGTGGTGCGTTCGTTGGCCAGACGGAACAGGTTCTGGTTCGGGATGATGATCAGCGTGTCGACAACCTTTTGCAGCGCGGCAATGCCTTCTTCAGCCTGACGCATCCGCTTGTTGCCTTCGAACTGGAAAGGCTTGGTCACAACGCCGACAGTCAGCACGCCAAGCTCGCGTGCCGCCTGCGCGATGATCGGGGCCGCGCCCGTGCCGGTGCCACCGCCCATACCGGCGGTGATAAAGCACATATGCGCGCCCGCCAGATGATCGACGATTTCTTCGATGGTTTCCTCAGCAGCGGCGGCGCCGACCTGCGGACGGGCACCTGCGCCCAGACCTTCGGTCGCCTTGACACCCATCTGGATGCGCGCGGTGGCCTTGGACTGCTGCAGCGCCTGAGCATCGGTATTCGCAACCACGAATTCGACACCCTCAAGCTGCTGGTCAATCATGTTATTGACCGCGTTGCCCCCGGCCCCGCCGACGCCAAACACCGTGATCCGGGGCTTCAGCTCTTCGCGAGCGTCGTTCATGATCAGATTCAATGCCATGTTCTATCCGCCTGTTATTTTTGAGCGGGCGCCCCGCCAGTTGCCGTTATCGGTCTTGTCGCCCCCGTCCCTGAGCTGCGATTTGCCGATTTATCCACGATTCTATCCACAAGCTGACATAAGGTCACGCGAAAAACGCGCGAACCCCACAGAATATAGGCCCAAATAGGGCCGAATTAGCGCGATATTGCAACTTTGTCAGAATGTAGGGGGTCACCAGTTATCCTTAAACCATCTAAAGGCCCTTTTGATCGAACGCGCGGGGTAACGCTCGGCGGGAATATCGAAATCCCACCATTCGTCCTGCGGGTGGGCGGCAAAAAGGCACAGCCCGACAGCGCTTGAGAATGCCGGGCCTGTGGCGGCCTGCGGCAAGCCGTGCACCCGCAGGGGACGGCCCATTCGCACCCGGCTGCCCAAGATGCGGCTGGCCAATCCGTCCAGACCGGGGATCTGGCTTGCGCCACCGGTCAGCACGATTTGCTGGCTGGGCAACGTGTCAAAGCCCGCCACATCCAGCCGCGCGCGCACCTCTTCCAGAATTTCCTCGACCCGCGGGCGCATGATGCCGATCAGTTCGGTCCGGCTCACCTGACGGCGGTCTTTTTCCCAATCGCCGCTGTCACTGCCGATCTCTATCATCTCGCGGTCATCCATGCCCGTAGCATGCACGCCTCCGTGCTTGGTTTTGATCCGCTCGGCCACCGCCATTGGCACATGCAGACCCTTGGAAATGTCCGAGGTCACGTGATCGCCCCCCATGCGCACCGCATCGGCAAAGATCATATGCTTTTTCATAAAGATCGAGATACCAGTCGCCCCACCGCCCATATCGATACAGGCTGCACCCAGTTCTTGCTCGTCCTCGACCAGCGAGGAAATGCCCGACACATAGGACGAGGACGCAATCCCAGCCAGTTCAAGATCGCAGCGCTTGATGCAGTACAGCAGGTTCTGGATTGCATCCGCATCGACCGACAACAGATGCATGTCGCAGGTCAACCGGTTGCCGATCTGTCCCCGCGGATCGCCAAGGCCGGAACGGTGATCCAGCGCAAAGTTGACAGGCTGGGCGTGCAGCACCTCGCGACCATCGCCCAAGGGGGGCACGTCGCAGGCGGTCAGAACAGAGGCCACATCTTGTTCAGACACCACAGAATCTTGCAGATTCCACTCGCCCGCCAACCCATAGCTGCGCGGTTCGGCCCCCGAGAAGCAGGCGACCACATGGTCCACCCGGACATTCGCCATCTTTTGTGCCGCTTGAACAGCGGTGCGGATGGCGCGCTCGGTTTCGTTCATCATCGAAATCTCGCCAAAGCGCACCCCGCGCGACCGGGTCGTCGCCGCCCCAATCACCCGAAAACCCGCCTGCCCCGCCATCGGACCAACGCCGTCGATGTCGCCATCCGGATCGGTTCCGTCAAAGCTGAGAACAAGGCAGGCGATCTTGGATGTGCCAACATCCAGAATGGCCACCACGCCACGTTGCATCGCAGCACGCCGCAAAGCGCGCATAGCACGCTGGGACTGGTAGAGGTCGGTCATAGGTCGCTCTCCGTCTTCTTTTCTTCTGCAGGGATCAGGCCACGGGCACGCCGGGCCGCCATAAGGGCATCTTCGCCCAGTCGCAGGACCGGGCGCTTTTCATCTCGAAGGTCAAACGCAACAAGGTCACGCGCCAGAAGGTCCTCGGCATGATCAAGCGCCAAAAGCCGCTCCAGCGCCTGAACCGGGCGATCTGAGGGCAACAAAAGCCGCTGGTCGCGGTCCAGCACCATGTCCCAGCGCCGCTCGCCCACCCGCACAAGGCCGCGCAGACGCGCGGTCAAGGGACCTGCCGCATCAATCAACGCCAGCGCCTCGAGTGCCGCGACATCGGCCATCTCACCTGCAATCAAGGGCAGATCAGGCCGGTCAGCCCGTACGGCCAAACCTGCCACCCGGTGACCGGTGGCATCCAAAAGCGTCAAACCCTCGTCGGTACGCCAGATCAACACGGGTTCGCGTTCTTGAATGTCGACGTGCAACACGCCACCCGAGCGAACCGCCAGATCAGCTTGCGCCACCGCATCAAGGCTTTCCGCCTGCGCGCGGAGCGCATCGAGATCCAGCTTGAAGGAGGAGATTGGAAACTTCACCCCCAACTGCGCCCGCACCGCATCGGCCAAATCGGGCGTCGCCCCGTCGATCGACAACAACGAGACGCGGAATTCGGGGCGGTCCTGAAATTGCTCTTTGAGATGGGCGAACCCACCGGCCAGCGCTGTGCGACGGTTTTCGCTGGCCAACACCAAAGCCGAGACCAGCACAACGACCAGCACCGGCAGACCAAAGCGGAACAACACCCGGAACTCCGGTGTCAGCCACAGCCGCTGCATTTTATAATCCCAATAGCTGGGAGACGGATCGTGCCGACGGCTTGCTTTGGGGTCCGGAGCATGTGCTTCGCCCGAGGCGCCCATGGCGGCCCCATGTGCGGCCCCATGTGCGGCACCCATGACGGCGCCCTTGGCAGCCCCGATCACCGCACCCGTGACCCCACGGTGCGGAGCCTGAAGCGGTGGCGGACGGCGGTTCAGCGGTTGCATGACGCATCCTCCACCATCCAGCGGCACAGCTCGGGGAAGGAAATCCCACAAAGGGCCGCCTGTTCTGGCGCCAACGAGGTGGGCGTCATGCCGGGCTGGGTGTTGGTCTCCAAGAGGATCAAACCATCCATGCCGCTTGCCTCATCCCAACGAATGTCGGTGCGGCTGAGGCCCCGGCACCCTAGCGCCTGATGGGCGCGCAAAGCATAGTCAAGGCAAGCCGCCGTGATCTCGGCAGGCATCTTTGCGGGCACTTCGTGGCGGCTGCCGCCGGGCTTATACTTGGCGTCATAGTCATACCAGCCTTCGGTGATGATATCGGTCACTGCCAACGCCTTGTCGCCCAGAACCGAGACTGACAACTCGCGCCCCGGCGCATAGGTTTCGACCATGACCATCGGCGGCATGCTGTCCGACAGGCGCGGCGCATTGCTGCCCGGATGCACGATATAGACCCCGACCGACGAGCCTTCGTTGTTCGGCTTGACCACATAGGGCGGCGACAGCACATGGCCCGCCTCGACCGCATCACGGCTTGCAAGCTTGCTTTGCACAATGGGCAGACCAGCGGCGGCATAGACCTCTTTGGCCTTTTGCTTATCCATCGCAAGGGCCGAGGCCAGCACGCCCGAATGGGTATAAGGAATGCCCAGCCATTCCAGAATGCCCTGCACGCAGCCATCCTCGCCCCATCGGCCATGGAGCGCATTGAAGGCGACGTCGGGCTTTATCTCGGACAAACGCAGCGCGAGATCGGGGCCACAATCGACCTCGATCACCTCATATCCGGCCTCCCGAAGGGCTTTGGCGCACTCGCGCCCAGATGACAAAGAAACCTCCCGCTCTGCGGAAAGCCCACCCATCAACACCGCCACTTTGGAGACCACCCGCCCGGATGTTCTCGCCATATCTTTACTGCCTCATCCCGGGGGTTTTCCCCCGTGGTCGTGTTATTCGGGCAGTGCTTCGCCTACCCGCATGATTTCCCACTCTAACGTGATACCACGCTGTTGGAAAACCTTTTTTCGCACCTCTTCCCCCAGATTTTCCAAATCCGCAGCCGTGGCACCCCCGATATTGATCAAAAAGTTGGAATGCATCGGGCTCATCTGCGCCCCGCCCAGCGTGGCGCCACGCATGCCCGCCTCATCAATCACCTTCCAGGCCTTCAACTCTTGACTGTCATCCGCCCGACCGGTCGAGGAATATCCGGCCGGATTGCGGAAGGTGGACCCGGCAGAGCGGTCTTTTGTCGGCTGGCTCGCATCACGCTTGGCGATTTGGTCGACCATCCGCGCCTCAAGCGCCGCCGCATCACCTTTGGCGGCGTGAAATGTTGCGGCGACGATTACCCACCCTTCGGGCAGATAGGATGAGCGGTAAGCAAGGTTGAGATCGGCCGCCAGCACATCGCGCACCTCACCAACGCGCGTTACCACCCGGACTGACAGAAGGTGGTCGGCCACATACGACCCATAACAGCCCGCATTCATGCGCAAGGCACCACCGATGCTGCCGGGAATGGTGCGCAAAAAGGTCAGATCCAGCCCCGCCTCAGCCGCCTTTTTCGCCACATGGGCATCAAGCGCCGCCGCCCCTGCGGTCACGGTATCGCCGTCGATCTGAATGCTGTTAAACCCGCGCCCCAGCCTGATCACCACCGCTCGGATCCCGCCATCGCGCACGATAAGGTTCGACCCCACGCCCATGGGAAAAACGGGTATGGCGGGATCAAGCGCGGCCAGAAAGTCGGCCAGATCGGCCTCATCTGCGGGAGAAAACAGCCAGTCGGCCGGGCCGCCGACCCGCAGCCAGGTCAGATCGGCCAAGGGGCGGTTCGGTGTCAGCGTGCCACGCACGGGGGGAAGGGTCTGGGTCATGGGCGCATCAGATACGGCGAATTGCTGCATCGGGCAAGTTTGCCTGCTTAACCCAAGCGGGTTTTCATCCAGCGCCAGACATGGGCCAACGGCCAGCGCAGCACATTGGCTGCGGCCAAGAGGAAGAGGGCCGCCCAGATCAGCCCTTTGGCCACAGCAATCCAGATCAGAATGGGCAGGCCCACCGCAATCAGCCGATGGGCGTTCGACCAATGCTGATCGCGGGAGGGCAGCATGCCCAAGACATTGGCCACAATCAGCCAGATCAGCCTTGGCAAAAAGGCCAGAGTCACCGACAAAAAACCGCCCTCAGGCCGCCTGCCCCATCAGCTTGGCCGGCAGGGCATTGGCCCAACCGCTGATGGTGCCCGCGCCCAGGCACACCACCATATCACCGGGGCGCGCCTGTTCCTTGACCAGACGCACCAGATCCGCCTCATCCATCAAAACGCGGGCGTGACGGTGGCCATGAGCGATCAGCCCGGCTACCAGATCATCGCGACTTGCCCCGGCAATCGGCTCTTCGCCTGCCGAATAGACATCTGCAATCGCCACCACATCCGCCTCATTAAAGCAGGTGCAGAAGTCATCAAACAGGCTGGACAGGCGGGTAAAGCGGTGCGGCTGATGAACGGCAATGATGCGCCCCTTGGTCGCTTGCCGCGCGGCTTTCAAGACGGCCGCAATCTCGACCGGGTGGTGGCCATAGTCATCGATGATGGTCACGCCATTCACCTCGCCCACACGGGTAAAGCGGCGGTTGACGCCCGAAAATGCCGCCAGCGCCTCGCGGATTTCATCCTTCTTCATGCCCAGATGACGGGCCACGGCCACCGCCGACAGTGCGTTGGACACGTTATGATCCCCCGGCATCGGCAAGGTACAGCTTTCAATTTTCGAACCTTCTTTTTCGCTTTGAAGCAAGATATCGAAGTGTCCTACACCATTTTCGAACCTCAGGTTCACCGCTCGCACATCTGCCTGAGCGTTGAAGCCAAAGGTCACCACCCGGCGGTCGGTCAGTTTGCCGACCAGCGCCTGCACCTCGGGATGGTCCGTGCAGCAGACGGCCAATCCGTAAAACGGGATGTTCGAGACGAAATCAAGAAAGCCTTTGCGCAGCGCATCAAAGCTGCCCCAATGCTCCATATGCTCGGGGTCGATGTTGGTGACGATGGCAATGGTCGCGGGCAGACGGTTGAAGGACCCGTCGCTCTCATCGGCCTCCACCACCATCCATTCGCCCGCTCCGGCCCGCGCGTTCGAGCCATAGGCGTGGATCACCCCACCGTTGATCACGGTCGGATCAAACCCGCCCTTGTCCAAAAGCGTTGCCACCATCGTGGTGGTGGTGGTTTTGCCATGCGTCCCGGCAATCGCGATGTTCGAGCGCAGGCGCATCAGTTCGGCCAGCATCTCAGCCCGGCGCACCACGGGAAGGTTGCGCCGACGCGCCTCTTCAAGTTCAGGATTGCCCTTCTTGATGGCCGAGGAAATCACCACCACCGAAACATCCGCCCCAATATTGGCGGCACTTTGCCCTTCAAAAAAGGTCGCACCCAGCTTGATCAACCGGTCCGTGATCTTCGAGGCCTTGGCGTCCGATCCCTGCACCCGGTAGCCCAGCGTCATCAAGACCTCGGCAATGCCCGACATCCCGATGCCGCCGATTCCGACGAAGTGGATCGGTCCCAGTTCCAGCGGCAGTTTCGTGGCGTTCATCGGTCAACCTTTCTCTACAAGACTTTCCACCAACGCAACAAGCCGGTCGGTGGCATCGGGGCGGCCCTGCCCCAAAGCATGACGGGCCATCGCTTCCGCCTGTTTCGGCTGGCCCAGAATGGCCGCGATCTGCGCCGCCAGTGCGTCCGCGTCAAGCGCCTTTTCCGCCATCACCACAGCGGCGCCAGCCGTGAGCAGTCCATGGGCATTGGCGGCCTGATGATCATCGGTCGCCGCCGCAAAGGGGATCAGGATCGCAGGCCGCCCGATCACCGAGATATCGGCAACCGAAGAGGCACCCGAGCGGCTGATCACCAGCTGCGCCTCAGACAGACGGCGCGGAATGTCGGCAAAGAAGGGCGCGACCTCGGCAATGATCCCGGCGGCCTCATAGGCCGCAACGACGCGATCCAGATCTTCGGGGCGGGCCTGCTGGGCCACGCGCAGGTGGCGGCGCAGGCCGTCGGGCAGGCGGGCAATCGCCTCGGGCACCACATCCGACAGGATGCGCGCGCCTTGTGAGCCGCCGATGATCACCACCGACATCGGGTAGTCACCCGGCGCGATATAGCCAGCACCCGCACGCTCAAGCACAGCCGCCCGCACCGGATTGCCGGTGTGCGTGCCCTCAACCCCCTCGGGCAGCACCGTCGGCCAGGTGCCGCAGGCGACCGTGTTGACCCGGGATGCAAAAAGCTTGTTCACCCGTCCAAGAACGCCGTTTTGTTCATGGATCATCCGCGGGCGGCGCGTGAGGTAGGCCGCGGAAAGCGCAGGAATTGTGGGATAACCACCAAAGCCCACCACAACGGCAGGCCGGTCGATCAGCATCCGGGCGGTCGCCCCCAGCACCCCGCCCAGAATTCGAAACGGCACCGCCAGCTTGGCCAGAACCCCACCACGCGCAAAGGTGGCCGAGCCGGACACAACCACCTCAACCGCCGCCGGGAAACCGCCTGCATAGCGCGCACCGCGTGCGTCGGTTGACAGCTTGACCCGCCAGCCGCGCGCAATCATCGCCTCGGCCAGCGCCTGGGCCGGAAACATGTGCCCCCCCGTGCCGCCTGCCGCAATCAGCAGCAAACGCCCGGTCATCTGCGGCTCCGGAACAAATCGCTCATCTGGCCCTGTGGACGGCTGCGCGTCAGAGCCAACAGCATCCCCACCGTGATGCCCGCCGCAATCACCGAAGACCCGCCGTAGCTGACAAAGGGCAGCGTCATGCCCTTGGCCGGCAAGAGCCGCACCGCGACCCCCATGTTGATCATTGCCTGCACCCCGAAGATGCAGGCCAGACCCGTGCCTGCCAGCCGCGCGAACACATCGCGCTCACGCGTCAGCCGATAAAGCGAGCGCACCGTGATTGTCATGTAAAGCGCGAGGATGACCAAGACGAGCACCAGCCCGTATTCCTCGGCCGCGACGGCGATGATAAAGTCGGTGTGGGCATCGGGCAGCGTCCATTTGACCTGCCCCTCGCCGACGCCAACACCAAAGAAACCACCCTCTTGAATGGCATTGGTGGCATAGCCAAGCTGGCTGCGCGGATCGACGTCCGAGGCCAGAAAGCCATTGATCCGGCGGGCGAAGTGTTCGGACATGTTGTAGGCGGCAAAGCCACCAATCCCGATGAACACCAAAATCACCGCAATCAGCACCATCGGCGCGCCAGCGACGAAATAGATCACGCCCCAGCCGAAAAGCACCAGCATGGCCTGACCAAAGTCAGGCTGCATCGCCAGAAAGCCAACCACCGTGAGCGCGACCCCGAAGGAGATCATCCGTCCGGGCGGTCCGTTCAGATCATGCGCCGCCGCAATCAGCCATGCGGTCAGGATCATCAATCCGGGCTTGAGGAATTCAGACGGCTGCACCGAGGCGAAGCCCAGCGAGAACCAGCGTACCGCCCCCTTGCCAAAGTCGGTGCCAAAAATCGGCAGCAAGGCCAGCGCCACAAAGGAGACAACAAACCCCAAGACCCCGATCCGGCGCACCATCTCGGGCGACATCATGGAAAAAAGCACCATAACCACCATCGCCACGCCGCCAAAGAAGGCTTGGCGCTGCACATAATGAAACGTATCCAACCCATTGCGTTCGGCCAAGGGGACCGAGGCGGCAAGCCCCAGCAACAGCCCAATGGCAAACAATATAAGGATCGCGGTCATCGACCATTTGTCGATCGTCCGCCACCAACGGGGAATGACAGGCTCTGACACCCTGCCGGGCATAGAGCCATAGACCATCTCAGTCATGGAAAATCCGCCTGTTCAACGCCTGCTCGAATACCGCCCAGGTTGGTCCCGGGTCAGTTCGGGTGATTCTATCCAATGCGTGGGCGTTTGGCCAGCACAAAGGCAGGGTGATTCGTCACCTGCGCAGGCATCGGCGTCTTGCCGCGAATCAAGGCGGTTAAGCGCCCCTTTGATGGCTTGGCGCGGAGGGCTTGACCTGCTTGAAACGGCGCGGGCACAACCAAGATTTCGCCCCTAAAGCAGCGCCTTCACACGCGCCACGAAATCTTCGCCGCGCTTTTCGAAATTGGCGTATTGGTCGAAACTGGCCGCCGCAGGGGCCAACAGCACGACATCGCCCGGCTCGGCCTCGGCCGCGGCGCGGGCCACGGCGCGTTCCATCGTCTCGCAGATTTCTTGCGGCAGATCGGCAATCTGCACCGCAAAATCACGCGCCGAATGGCCGATCAGATAAGCTTTGCGCACCGAGCCAAAATATGGCTCCAACCCCGCCAGACCGCCATCCTTGCCCATGCCGCCGACGATCCAGCGGATATTGTTGAACGCCTGCAGCGCCTTGGCGGCACTGTCCACATTTGTGGCCTTGCTGTCGTTCACAAACTTGACCCCACCCTTTTCGCCCACCAGCTGGCTACGATGCGGCAAGCCGGCGAAAGAGTGGAACGCCCCCTCAATCATCTTCGGCGCGATGCCCACGGCGCGGCAGGCCGCATAGGCGGCGCAGGCGTTTTGGTGATTGTGCGCGCCGGGCAGGCCCGCCACCGCGCGCAGGTCGATCGAGGCCATTTGCTTGCCGCGCCGCCATTCGGCCAAAAACCCTTTGCGCGCAAAGACCGACCAGCCGAAGCCTTCCAGCTTTTGACCTGACGAGATGCGGATAACCCGGTCATCCTGCGGCCCCATGGCAAGTTGGCCCGCCATGAAGCGGCCCTCCAGCTCATCCACCCCGATCACCGCCCGGTCTGGTCCGCCTTCGACAAAGAGGCGCCGCTTGGCGGCAAAATAGCCGCCCATGCCGTCATGCCGATCCAGATGATCGGGGGAGAGGTTGGTAAAGACGGCGACGTCCGGCGTCAGTGCGCGGGCAAGTTCGGTTTGGTAAGACGACAGCTCCAGCACCACCACCTCACCATCCTGTGGCGGGTCAATCGACAACACCCCGGTGCCGATGTTGCCCGCCATCTGCGTGGGCCGCCCGGCCACCTGCAAGATGTGATGGATCAGCGCGGTCGTCGTCGACTTGCCGTTGGATCCGGTGACACAAATCACCTTGGGCGGCGTTTCAAAATCTGCCCAATCATGGCCGCCAAAAGACTGAAAGAAGAGGCCAATATCATTGTCCACCGGGATGCCCAGTTCCATCGCCCGGGCGATCACCTTGTTGGGCTTGGGGTAAAGATGCGGAATGCCCGGTGAGGTGATCAGCGCCGCCACCCCCTCCAAGACACCTTGGCGGGTGAGATCTACGCACACATAGCCCGCCGCCTCGGCCTTCTCGCGCGCCTCGGGGCTGTCGTCCCAGACCACAGGCTCGGCCCCGCCCGCCACCAGCGCTGTAGCCGTGGCCAACCCCGAACGGCCAAGGCCCAAAACGGCGACCTTTCGGCCGGAATAACCTGTCACGGGAATCATGGTGCGGCATCCTCCTGAATTGCGCATGAGAATGCACCGGAGCCACCGACGGGCGCAAGCCGGGCCGCCATGGGGGCGCAGGCACGGGCAAGACGCGCCCCTTTGCCGCCGCGCCAGTTTGCGCTATAGCACCGCGCATGAGCCAGAACCCCCCGAACCTCCGCCCTGATCTTGCCCCGAAACCGGTCTTCGACACCGACCGCCGCGCGGGCCAACCAACCATTGGTATGGTGTCCTTGGGCTGCCCCAAGGCGTTGGTGGATTCTGAACGCATCCTGACGCACCTGCGCGCCGAGGGCTATGCGATTTCGCCCGACTACAAGGGTGCCGATGCGGTCATAGTCAACACCTGCGGGTTTCTGGACAGCGCCAAGGCTGAAAGCCTTGAGGCGATTGGCGAGGCCTTGCGCGAAAACGGGCGTGTTCTGGTGACTGGCTGCCTTGGGGCGGAACCCGAGTACATCACCGGCGCGCATCCCAAGGTGCTGGCCGTCACTGGCCCCCATCAATACGAGGCGGTCTTGGACGCCGTGCACAAGGCCGTGCCGCCCTCGCCCGATCCGTTCATCGACTTGATGCCAGCCACGGGCGTAAAACTGACCCCCCGGCATTACAGCTATTTGAAGATCTCCGAAGGCTGCAACCACGCCTGCAAATTCTGCATCATCCCCGACATGCGAGGCAAACTGGCCAGCCGCCCTGCCCATGCGGTGCTGCGCGAGGCGGAAAAGCTGGTGGATGCGGGCGTGCGGGAACTCTTGGTGATCTCGCAAGACACCTCGGCCTATGGGGTGGACCGCAAGCATGACCTGTCGCCTTGGAAAGGCGGCGAGGTGCGCGCCCATATCACCGATCTCGCCCGCGAATTGGGCAGCTTGGGCGCTTGGGTGCGGCTCCACTATGTCTACCCCTACCCCCATGTCCGCCAATTGGTGCCCCTGATGGCCGAGGGGCTGGTGCTGCCCTATCTCGACATTCCCTTCCAACACGCCCACCCCGAGACCCTGCGCCGCATGGCGCGGCCTGCGGCGGCGGCCAAGACGCTGGATGAAATCGCCGCATGGCGGCGCGATTGCCCCGAGATTGTGCTGCGCTCCACCTTCATCGTCGGCTATCCGGGTGAGACGGAAGAGGAATTCCAGACCCTGCTCGACTGGCTGGACGAGGCGCAATTGGATCGCGTTGGCTGCTTCCAATACGAAAACGTCGCAGGCGCGCGGTCAAACGCCCTGCCCGACCATGTCGCACCCGAGGTCAAGCAAGAGCGCTGGGACCGGTTCATGGAAAAGGCCCAAGCCATTTCCGAGGCGAAACTGGCGGCCAAAGTCGGTCAAGTGATGCAAGTGATCGTCGATGAGGTCGACGAAGAGGGGGCCACCTGCCGCACCAAGGCTGATGCGCCGGAAATCGACGGGAATTTGTTCATCGATGAGGGGTTCGAGGGGCTGGCCCCCGGCGATCTGGTGACCGTGACGGTGGAAGAGGCGGGGGAATATGATTTGTGGGGGCGGGTGGTTTGATTCCTAGCCCAACCAACGCCCTACATCGCGGCTTTGGTGCAGGATGCGGATGATCAGGACGCGGTCCGTCTCACGTCTGAACCAGATCACATGCGCGCCCGATACTTGCCGCTGCAGTCCAGCAGCCACGTCATCTGCGGATTGGCCTGACAATTGACCGACGGCCAAATCCTTCAGTCGCCGACGTAGATCATTGGCATAGCGGCGCGCGCGGGACACGCCCCATTCCGCCTTGGAAAACTGATAAATCTCGACAATATCCAGCTTGGCAAGCGGCGTGATATCAAGGATCACGTAGCATCCCCGGCAATCACTTTGTCAAACCACGCATCAATATCGAACCCTTCCGCAACGCCGCTCGCCTCACCCTTGGCGATCTCGGCGCGCAGGTCTGCCAAGGCAGTTTCGCGTTCTTCCAGCAAACGCAGGCCCGCGCGTACAACCTCGGAAGCGTTGCCATAGCGGCCCGAGGCGACCTGCTCGTTCAAAAAATCGGCGAAGTGGTCGCTCAGGGCGATAGAGGTGTTCTTGGTCATGTCCGCCTCGGCGTGTTACCAACAAATGGTAACACGCCCCGGCATCACAGGCAAAACCTACTTCTTCCCCTCAAGCGCCGCGATCCGCGCCTCTAGCGCCGCGTTCTCTTCGCGCGCCTTTTGCGCCATCGCGCGCACCGCATCAAACTCTTCGCGCGTCACGAAATCGCGGTCGGCCATCCAGCGGTCGATCAGGCTTTTCATCGCCGTTTCCGCCTCGGTCTTGGCCCCTTGGGCCACGCCCATGGCGTTGGTCATCAGCTTGGACATATCGTCAAGAAACTTGTTGCCGGGTTGCATGGCGCTCTCCATTCCGTTTCGCCCTATATGGTCCGACATGCCCCCCGCCGCAAGCCTGCCAAAGATTGACAAGGCCCGCCCCCTGCCGGACAAGACGTCACAGCAAAGGCAGAGCCCATGACCTATATCCCCTTTCCCGACATCTCGCCCGAGATCTTCGCCATCGACATCGGTCCGGTGACCCTGGCGCTGCGCTGGTATGCGCTGGCCTATATCGTCGGGCTGATCGCGGGCTGGAAGCTGATCGTGCGCATGGTCACAACGCCGCGGCTGTGGCCCGGTGCCGCGCCCGCGCAGGCCGAGCAGATTGAGCGGTTGCTGACATGGGTGATCGTCGGCGTCATCTTGGGCGGGCGCGTGGGCTATGTGCTGTTTTACGACCTGGCCGGTTTTGCCATCGACCCCGCCCGTATCTTGCGGGTCTGGGAGGGCGGCATGTCTTTCCACGGTGGCTTCCTTGGCGTGGTGCTGGCCGGCATCTTGTTCTGCCGACGCGAAAACATCCCCATGCTGCCGATGGCAGATCTGATGGCAGCCGTCGCGCCGATCGGGCTTCTCTTGGGTCGGATTGCCAATTTCATCAATGCCGAGCTTTGGGGCCGCCCCACCACCCTACCTTGGGGCGTGGCATTTCCGGGCGATGCGGCGCAATCCTGCGCCACTGCCGACTTGCCCTGTATCCGCCACCCAAGCCAGCTTTATGAGGCGGGGCTGGAGGGGCTTTTGCTCTTGGTCCTCTTCGCCTACCTGATCTGGCAGCGTGGCTGGTTCCGCTTTCCCGGCGCGATTGCGGGGTTGTTCTTCATCGGCTACGGCGCGGCGCGGTTTTTCGTGGAGTTCTTCCGCCAGCCTGATGCGCAGTTTGTCACAGCCGAGAATCCCCTCGGCCTTTATCTGCAGTTTGGCGGTTTGGGCCTGACGGCGGGGCAACTCCTGAGCCTGCCGATGATCATCGCCGGGCTTTGGGTCTTGGCGCGGGCCCGGCAGGCCCTGCCGCAGGCATGACTGCGCTGGCCGAGATCCTGATCCGGCGTATCCGCGAGGATGGGCCGATGACGGTGGCAAGCTATATGGCCGAATGCCTCATGCACCCCAAGCATGGCTATTACACCACAAGGCCGCCCTTTGGTGCCCAAGGCGATTTTATCACCGCCCCCGAGATCAGCCAGATGTTCGGCGAGTTGATTGGCCTGTGCTTGGCGCAATCCTGGCTGGATCAGGGCGCGCCTTCGCCCTTTACGCTGGCCGAACTGGGGCCCGGTCGCGGCACGCTGATGGCCGATGTATTGCGTGCCACACGCGGCGTGCCGGGCTTTCATGCCGCTTTGCAGCTAAGGCTTCACGAAGGCTCACCCGCCTTGCGGGCTGTGCAGGTCGAAACCTTGCGGGGGTATCAGCCGCATTGGATTGCACAGATCGACGCGCTGCCCGACCAACCCCTGTTCCTGATCGCCAACGAATTTTTCGACGCCCTGCCCATCCATCAATACTTGCGAACGCGGGGACAGTGGCACGAACGGCTGATCGGGCTGCAGGCGGGCCATCTCGCCTTTGGCATGGCGCCAGACCCCACCAGCGGCGGGCCTGGCGCGCAGTTCGCCGCAGAACCTGACGGGACCGTGGTGGAAACCTGCCCGCAGGCGCGCCCTTACATGGACACGATCCAGCACCGCCTGCGCGCCCATGGCGGGCTGGCGCTGATCGTCGATTACGGGGGCTGGCGGTCAAAGGGCGACACGCTGCAGGCCATGAAATCCCACGCCTTCACCAACCCGCTGGCCGAGCCCGGTCACGCAGATCTGACCGCCCATGTCGACTTTGAGGCGCTGGCTGCAGGCTGGGCGCCCTATCGCTATACCACCCAAGGCGCGTTCTTGACCGCGCTTGGCATTGACGCCCGTGCGGCAAGGCTGGCGCAGGGGCTGACCGGCCCAGCCTTGGAAAATCATCACACTGCGCATCACCGCTTGACCAATGACACCGAAATGGGTTCGCTGTTCAAAGTGCTGGCCCTTTACGGCCCTTCTGCCCCGCCGCCACCCGGTTTTGCCTGATTGCTTGAAAGACGCAGATGCTGGAAATCATTACCTCTGATGCCCTTGCGCCCCGTCATGGCTTTTTCACCCGCAAGGGCGGCGCGTCCTCGGGCATTTTCGCTGGGCTGAATTGCGGCACCGGCAGTTCGGATCAGGCAGAGATTGTCGCCATCAACCGCGCCCGCGTCGCCGATGCGATGGGTCTGGGGATCGAGTCATTGGTCAGCATGCATCAGGTCCATTCGCCCGATGTGGTGACCATCACCACCCCGCTTACAGAGCGGCCCCGCGCCGATGCCATGGTGACGGCCACGCCCGGTTTGGCGCTGGCGGTGTTGACCGCCGATTGCCAGCCGGTGCTTTTTGCCGATGCTAGGGCGGGTGTGATCGGCGCGGCGCATGCGGGCTGGAAAGGCGCACGCGATGGGGTGATGGAGGCCACGCTTGATGCCATGGAATCCCTTGGCGCGCAGCGCGCGCAGATTACCGCCGTGATTGGCCCTTGCATCAGCCAGACTGCCTATGAGGTTGGGCAAGAGTTTTTCGAAAGCGTTACCGACGATGCCCCCGACGCCCAACGCTTTTTCGTAAATGGCAACGGTGACCGCTATCTGTTCGATCTGCCGTCCTATGGGCTGTACCGCCTGCGCGCAGCTGGGGTGGGCCGTGCCGAGTGGACCCGGCATTGCACCTATAGCGACCCGGCCCGATTTTATTCCTACCGCCGCACCACCCATGCTGGTGAGGCTGACTATGGGCGGCAGATCTCGGTCATCCGGTTGTGATCGGGGCAAGACCGCAAAGAGACCCCCCGAATAATTGCCGAGAAATCCGAAACAATCCGGGGTTATTGTTTCGAAACATTGCGTTTTCTTCAAGAATTGTTCGATTCTTTCATTCCGTCGCGCCGCCACAATTGCCCTGCCCAGCGCAGTGCAAGACCCACGCCTTTGCGCCAAGGGGCCAAATCCCTGCCGCAAAGTTCAGCGAAAATGATCCCAAGGTCGGGCCAATCCCCGACAGGTTCGCAGTTGGAGCATTGTTATGAACGAAGACCGCCGCTGGATTAATTCCGTGATCGCCGCCTCAAACGAGGTGCAGGTCACCCTGCCTTGGGCACGGGGCGCCCGCCGCCCCGAAGCGATGAAAACGGCGGAAAAGCCCGCACTACAGGCGCAAGCCGCCCGCTGATCTGCGGCAACAGCCAGACAACCAAAGGGCCAACGGGGCAACCCGTGGCCCTTTTCCCATAATCGCCCACCCCAAGCGCCGCGAGCGCACCCGCGCCGCAGCACTTGCGAATCACAATCGACCCGATTGGGTGGCTGATTGCTCGCAGAGTGAAAAACAATCCGGCTCTCAACATGAGGATAGGGGCGCAAACCTGCCCAATTGAGGATAAATTTTGACAGATTGTCAAGATTACGCCATTTTCTGTCTTACAGATGTCCTTCTGTGAAAATAGCGGTGGCGGTGCGGTAAGACCCCAATGCCCTCATCGCGACCCGGATCGGTCCCATTGGGCCAGCACGGGATTGCGCACGGTCAAGGCCGCCCCGGTGCTCCTCTGGCACCAACCGGGGCGGCCTGAGCATTTGGGGGGCGGCGTTGAAAGCCTCAGGCGTGTTTGGCCAGCCGGGCCTCAAGCACGTCAAAGGGCAGGCCCGGCTCATCCTTGGCACAGCGGATCACAAGGCTGGTTTTCACCGAGGCCACATTGTCCGCCGAGGTCAGCCCTTCGGTGAGAAAGCTTTGAAAGGTTGACAGATCCGGCGCCACGCATTTCAGGATGAAATCAATCTCGCCGTTCAACATATGGCATTCGCGCACCAAAGGCCACTCGCGGCAGCGCTGCTCGAAAGCCGACAGGTCCACCTCGGCCTGAGAGCGCAGCCGCACCATGGCGAAAACCTTGACTTCAAAGCCCAGTTCGCGCGCGTCGATATCGGCGTGATAGCCCTTGATATAACCCTCTTCCTCGAGCGTGCGGACGCGGCGCAGGCAGGGCGGGGCCGAGATTCCCACCCGACTTGCCAGCTCCACATTCGTCATCCGCCCATCGGCCTGCAACTCGGCCAGAATGCGGCGATCGATCGGGTCCAGCTTCGCGGTGGCCATGCGTGTCTCCCTTTTGGACTGCTTATTAGGCGCAAGGGCAGCTTTGCGCAATAATGTTTCGCACCTGCGCAACTTTTCGTCATCACGCCCCAAAGCCTGGGGGTTCCCCGTGCCGCGTGGCGCGCCTATATGAAGGCAAGTAAGAATCCGAGGGATATCATGGCCAACACCAAGCACACACGCGTTCTGATCATCGGCTCGGGCCCGGCAGGCTATACCGCCGCGGTCTATGCCGCCCGTGCCATGCTTAACCCGGTTCTGGTGCAGGGTCTGCAGCCTGGCGGGCAGTTGACCATCACCACCGAGGTGGAAAACTGGCCCGGCGCCACGCATATCCAAGGCCCCGAGTTGATGGTGAACATGCAGGCCCACGCCGAGGCGATGGGGGCCGAGGTGATTTCTGATTACATCACCAGCCTTGACCTGCAAAAGCGCCCCTTCACCGCTGAGGCCGACAGTGGCACCACCTACACCGCCGATGCGGTGATCTTGGCCACTGGCGCGCAGGCGAAATGGTTGGGGCTGCCGTCAGAGGAAAAGTTCAAAGGCTTTGGCGTTTCAGCCTGCGCCACCTGTGACGGGTTCTTCTACCGGGGCAAAGAGGTGGTGGTGATCGGCGGCGGCAATACTGCCGTGGAAGAGGCGCTGTTCCTGACCAACTTTGCCTCAAAGGTCACGCTCATTCACCGTCGCGACAGCCTTCGTGCCGAAAAGATCATGCAGGACCGCCTGTTCAAGAACCCCAAGGTCGAGGTGGTCTGGAACTCTGAAGTAACCGAGGTTCAGGGCACCGAGGCCCCCTTGGGCGTGACGGGCGTGAAAACCCGCAACCTGCAAACCGGGGCCGAAGGCGTGATCCCCTGCGCGGGCTTTTTCGTGGCCATCGGACACGCGCCCGCGTCGGAACTGGTGAAAGACCAGCTTGAATTGCACTCGGGCGGCTATGTGACGGTCGAGCCGGGCTCGACCCGCACCGCCATTCCCGGTGTGTTTGCTGCGGGTGATCTGACCGACCACATCTATCGTCAGGCCGTAACCAGCGCTGGCATGGGCTGCATGGCGGCCTTGGACGCCGAACGCTGGTTGTCGGGGCACTAAGCCCTTTTCCCGCGCCAAGACCGGCGCAGGCCCCCACCCCACTGTGCCATTTCTGCCGCGTCGCGCCTGCGTGAGCGGCAGAGTGTCGCCTTCATCCATGGTTTGTCTTGGCTTTGGCCGCGCGCCATGAGATATGTTCACCATTGAACAAACTTTTGAAGCCGCCATGAACGCCCCCCAACCCCCTGCCTTTCTACCCGATGAAGACGAGCTTTTTCGTCTTTTACGGCAGCTTGACCGGGTGTCAGAGGCTTCGCAGCGCGCCACCGCCGAGGCTTTGGGTCTTTCCTTGGGCAAGCTGAATGCGCTGTTGCATGCAGCCCAGGCGGCGGGGTTCATCCGCATCACCGACCGTGACAGCACCGATCGCCGCCAGCGCTTTGCCTATGCGTTGACCGCGAAGGGTGGCGCAGAAATGTCCCGGCTGGCTGGTCGGTTTCTGGCAGGCAAGCTTGCCGAATACCTTGCGCTGCACGCCGAATTGACCGGCCAAGCAGCGGGAATAGTGACGCTTAAACAAAGGACTGAGGTCATGCAGAACAACCATGCTCCGTTGCCGGAGCTTTATGTTTCCTACGACTCCGCATTGAAACTGAAGCATGAGGCCGCCGCGCTGCCTTCGTGGGATCTGACCGCGCGTCAGGTCTGCGACCTTGAACTTCTGATGAACGGCGGGTTCTACCCGCTGAAGGGCTTTCATTCCGAGGCCGATTACAACGGTGTTGTCGAACACATGCGCACGGCAGACGGCCATCTTTGGCCCATTCCGGTCACGCTGGACGTCAACGAAGCCTTCGCCGAAAAGGTCGCCCCTGGTCAGGACATCGCGCTGCGCGACGCTGAGGGCGTGATCTTGGCCATTATGTCGGTCACCGACAAATGGGTGCCGAACAAGGCGCGCGAGGCGGAGATGGTGTTTGGCGCCGACGATCTGGCGCATCCGGCGGTGAATTACCTGCACAATCAAGCGGGTAAGGTCTATCTGGGCGGCCCGGTGACCGGCATCCAGCAGCCGGTGCATTATGATTTCAAGGCCCGCCGCGACACCCCGAACGAGCTGCGCGCCTTTTTCCGCAAAGTGGGCTGGCAAAAGATTGTGGCCTTCCAAACCCGCAACCCCTTGCACCGCGCGCATCAGGAACTGACCTTCCGCGCGGCCAAAGAGGCGCAGGCCAACCTTCTGATCCACCCGGTTGTGGGCATGACGAAACCGGGCGATGTCGACCATTTCACCCGCGTGCGCTGCTATGAGGCGGTGATCGACAAGTATCCGGCCTCGACCACGACCATGTCGCTTTTGAACCTTGCCATGCGCATGGCTGGCCCGCGTGAAGCGGTCTGGCACGGCCTGATCCGCCGCAACCATGGCGTTACGCATTTCATCGTTGGCCGCGACCATGCCGGCCCCGGCAAGAACAGCGCGGGCCAAGATTTCTACGGGCCCTATGACGCGCAAGAGCTGTTCAAAAAGCACGAGGCCGAGATCGGCGTGACCATGGTTGACTTTAAACACATGGTCTATGTGCAGGAAAAGGCACAGTATTATCCGGCCAACGAAGTGCCGGAAGGCGGCACGGTTCTGGACATTTCCGGCACCGAACTGCGCCGCCGTCTGCGCGAAGGTCTGGATATCCCCGAGTGGTTCTCGTTCCCCGAGGTGGTGACGCAACTGCGCAAAACCTCTCCGGCGCGCGACAAGCAGGGCTTTACGGTGTTCTTCACTGGGCTATCCGGTTCGGGCAAATCGACCATTGCCAATGCGCTGATGGTCAAGCTGATGGAGATGGGTGGGCGTCCCGTGACGCTGTTGGACGGCGATGTGGTGCGCAAGCATTTGTCGTCGGAACTGGGCTTTTCCAAAGAACACCGCGACATCAACATCCGCCGCATCGGCTATGTTGCCAGCGAGATCACCAAAAACGGCGGTATCGCGATTTGCGCGCCGATCGCGCCCTATACCGCCACCCGCCGCGCGGTGCGTGAGATGATCGAAAACTATGGCTCTTTCCTTGAAATCCACGTCGCCACCTCGGTCGAGGAATGCGAACGCCGTGATCGTAAGGGGCTTTACAAGTTGGCCCGCGAAGGAAAGATCAAGGAGTTCACCGGCATTTCAGACCCTTATGAAGCGCCCACCAATGCCGAACTGGTGATCGACACCGAAGGCACGCAGGTGGATTCTTGCGCCCATCAGGTGATCTTGAAGCTGGAGTCGATGGGCCTGATCAAAGCCTAACAACCTGCCTTTTCGTAAAGGTTAATGCGCCGCCCCAAAGGGGGCGGCGTTTTCGCTTTCGGCGGGGGAAAGGCTTAGTGAACGTTCACCGGATCCATCTCATGCTGGCGCGCCAGCATGAAGGCCAGAGCGCGGTCTGCGACCAATGCCAGCCGCTCACCATCGGGGCGGTTGACGGAATAGACCGTGGAAAGATCGCCCACTTTGGCCTGCACATCGGCCGGAAGATCGGCCACTTGAACCGCGCGGATATAGACGATGCTGCGTTCGGTTGCGGGCAGCGCGTCGAATTTCATGTTCATGACAGCTTTCCTTACTTGCGACCGATCTTGATCGTTTGCACAATTGTTTCAGGAACTTGGCGGCGCAGGTCGATGTTGAGAAGCCCGTGGTCCAACCCTGCCCCCCCCACTTCGACCCCATCGGCCAGCACGAAAGACCGCTGGAACGCCCTTGCGGCGATGCCCCGGTGCAAGAACACCCGGTCCGCGCCATCATCGCCTTGCCGTCCACGCACGACCAATTGGCGATCCTCGACCGTGATGGCGAGATCTTCCTCGCGAAAGCCCGCGACGGCCAGCGTGATGCGATAGGTGTTGTCCGAAGTCGCCTCAATATTAAAGGGCGGATAGCCCTCAGAGGCGGTTTTGGCGGTGCGTTCGACCAGTCGTTCCAACTGTTCAAACCCCAACAGGAAAGGGTGGGCACCAAAGCTGAGTTTCGTCATGATCCATGTCCTTGATCCAAGCGACATCTGTAGCCTGGCCCCAGAGTGTGGCGGCCAGTCAGGTCAGATATGGGGCGGGCAAGGACGCCGCGCAAGACCCGCCGCGCCGTGAAAATCCGCGCGGGTTCCGCGTAAAATGACGCTGTCCATCAAGATTCTTGCCCATGCCAAGGCCGAATCGATGTATCCTTGAAAAAAGCAAGAATGATCGGACCAAGATCCAGCCATGAACATGTCCAGCGAGATGAACTTTGAGGACATGCTTGTGGTGAGGCTGGAGGTCTTGAAGCGCGAGCATCGCGATCTGGACGAGGCGATTTTTGCGCTTGAACAGTCTGGCAGGCCAGATCAGTTGACGCTGCGGCGGCTGAAAAAGCAAAAGCTGGCGCTGAAAGATCAGATCGTGAAGTTCGAAGATCAGCTGATCCCCGATATCATCGCGTAAGCGGTTTGGGTGATGAGCCGGGCTGAAGCCTGACCTGCGGGGATAAGGCCCTGAAATCCATAGAAAAGCCTGTATGGCCTGCGTCGGGTTTGCGTCGGATCTGCGTCGGACATCCGTCCCGACATTTGGCCCGTCCTTTGGCCAGCGGCTTGCCCCCTGCCCCGCCCCGGTATATTGCCGCCCTATCACCGGATGGAGGCGCGCGCATGGCTGTCGATGTGGGGATCATCATGGGAAGCCAGTCTGACTGGCCGACGATGAAGGAAGCCGCGCTGATCCTGGATCAGTTGGGCATTTCCTATGAGACCAAGATCGTCTCGGCCCATCGCACGCCGGACCGGCTGTGGGACTATGGCAAGACTGCTGCGGGCCGGATCAAGGTGATCATCGCAGGTGCGGGCGGGGCGGCGCATTTGCCGGGCATGATGGCGTCAAAGACCCGCGTGCCGGTGATCGGGGTGCCGGTGCAGACCAAGGCGCTGTCGGGGGTGGACAGCCTTTATTCCATTTTGCAGATGCCCAAGGGCTTTCCGGTGGCCACCATGGCGATTGGGGCGGCGGGGGCAGCCAATGCCGGGTTGATGGCGGCGGGGATTTTGGCGATTTCGGACCCGGCTTTGGCCGTGCGGCTGGATGCGTGGCGCGCGGCCTTGTCAGCCTCGATCCCGGATGAGCCAAAGGATGAGTGAGATGTTGACGCCGGGCGCGACCATTGGAATTCTGGGCGGCGGGCAGTTGGGCCGCATGCTGTCGGTTGCGGCCAGCCGTTTGGGATATAAGACCCATGTCTATGAGCCCTCGGCCAACCCGCCTGCGGCGGATGTGTCCCATGCCTGCACCACGGCGAGCTATGACGATCACGCGGCCCTTGCCGCCTTTGCGGCCTCGGTCGATGTCATCACCTATGAGTTCGAGAACGTCCCCACGGCTGCGCTGGACCTGTTGGAGGCGGCAAGGCCCATTCGCCCGAACCGCCGTGCCTTGGCGATTTCGCAAGAGCGGATTGCCGAGAAGGATTTTCTGACCGGCCTTGGCCTGACCTGCGCGCCTTACCGGGCGGTGACTTCGCTGGCCGATCTGGAGGCGGCGATTGCCCAGATCGGCGCGCCGGCGATTTTGAAGACCACGCGGCTGGGCTATGATGGCAAGGGGCAAGCGCGGATCATGTCTGCCGCTGATGCGCCGGCCGCCTTGGCCGCCATGCAGGGCGCGCCTTCGGTGCTGGAAGGGTTTGTGACCTTCAGCCATGAGGTGTCGGTGATTGCTGCGCGGGGGCTGGATGGGTCGGTCGCGGCCTATGATCCGGGCGAGAATGTGCATAAGGACGGGATTTTGGCCACCACCACCATTCCGGCGCGGCTGTCGCCCGGCCAGCGGTCGGATGCGGTGCTGATC